>CAYJFK010000024.1:0-30317 GCA_964369475.1 uncultured Oscillospiraceae bacterium
CTGATTTCGAGTCAGGCTCGTTATGACCACTTCGATACGTCTCCTTATTGGCTGCATCTGTTTGATGTAGCGTCAATTATTATCTCATAAATTCTTTCCTTTGTCAATATGTGAAAATTCAATTTATGAAAAAATTTTTAAATTTCCCAAAAAACATGAATATTTTACTTGACTTTTCGTATTAATAAGATTATGATATTTTTATTAGCTATGATGAAGCGAGTGCATTTATTTGCGCCACAGAGAGGAAGGGCCTTGGTTGAAAGCCCTCTGCGTTAAATGGTGTGCGGCCACTTCGGAGCGTTTGTGGAGACACGACGGGTTCCTACCGTTATATGGGGTTCGAGTGGCGCTTTTGCGCAACGAGGGTGGTACCGCGGAGCTTTCCGTCCCTTTTTTTAGGGATTGGGGGCTTTTTTTATTTTTATTTTTTAGGAGGAACAAGCAGTGAAATGGATGGGGATTAACGAGATAAGGGAGAAATATCTCAACTTTTTTGAGTCTAAGGAGCATATGAGAATGGCGTCGGCTTCGCTCATTCCCAAAAGCGACAAGAGTTTGCTTATTATAAATTCGGGCATGGCTCCTTTAAAGCCGTATTTTACAGGGGAAGTTGTGCCCCCTCGTAATCGTATTACGACTTGCCAGAAGTGCATCAGAACGCCTGATATTGAGCGTGTCGGTAAGACGTCTCGTCATGGAACATATTTCGAGATGCTCGGCAACTTCTCTTTTGGCAACTACTTTAAGAAAGAAGCTACCGCTTGGGCATGGGAGTTTTGCACAGAGGTTATGGAGCTCGATCCAAAAAACCTTTATGTTACAGTTTACCTCGATGATGACGAGGCTTGGGATATTTGGACAAAGGGCGTTGGCGTGGACGAGTCGCATATGTCTCGTCTTGGCAAGGCCGACAACTTTTGGGAGATAGGCGCAGGCCCTTGCGGTCCTTGTTCTGAGATTTATTACGACAGGGGCGAAAAATACGGTTGCGACTCCCCCACTTGTGCTCCGGGTTGTGATTGCGATCGCTTTGTTGAGTTTTGGAACCTTGTTTTTACTCAGTTTAACAACGATGGCGAAAACAACTACACCGAGCTCGACAACAAGAATATAGATACAGGCATGGGCCTTGAGCGTATGGCTTGCATTATGCAGGGTGTAGACAACCTTTTTGAGACAGACACAATCATGGGCATTACAAAAGAGGTCTCGAAGTTTGTCGGCGTGGAGTATAAGCAAGACGAAAAGTCCGACGTTAGCCTTCGTGTTATAACAGACCACATCCGCTCTACTACCATGATGATTTCCGATGGCATTATGCCTTCTAACGAAGGCCGTGGCTATGTGCTTCGTCGTCTACTTCGTCGTGCGGCTCGTCATGGAAAGCTACTCGGTTACGAGGGTACTTTCCTATATAATATAGTTGACGAAGTTGTTCGTGCATCGGGCGAGGCCTATCCGAATCTTATCGAAAAGCACGACTTTATTAAGAAGGTCGTTCGCACCGAGGAGGAAAACTTTGCTCGTACAGTCGATGCAGGGCTTGAGCTCTTAAAGAGTGTTATGTCGGGCTATTCGACGGGAGATACAATATCGGGCGACGAAGTCTTTAAGCTTAGCGACACATACGGCTTCCCTGTTGATTTAACTCGTGAGATTTTGGAAGAACAGGGTATGCTTTATGACGAGAATCGTTATGCAGAACTTCTAAAAGAACAGCAGATTCGCTCTCGTGAAGGCCGTCAGACAGGTGATGAGGGTTGGAGCTCCGATGTTATCTCCAAAATTCATGTTGTTACAGAGTTTAAAGGATATGACGAGCTTACAGTTAAGGGCGAAGTTAAGTATATTATTAAAGACGGTGACCTTGCAGAGGACATTTCCGAAGGTCAAAGCGGTATTGTTGTGACTGATGTTACTTCCTTCTACCCAGAAGGCGGCGGCGAGGTTGGCGATACAGGTGTTATAAAGGGCGAGCACAGCGAGCTTTTTGTTAATAATACGCAAAAGACAAACGATGGCAAGATTTTGCACTATGTCGAGTGCACAGAGGGCATGGTTTCGGTAGGCGATAGCGTTTCGCTTGAAGTTGACAAGGAGCGCAGAGAGTCTATAACGAGAAATCACACCTCTACTCACCTACTAAACATGGCTTTAAGAAATGTTTTAGGCTCGCATGTAACACAGGCAGGATCGCTCGTTACTGCCGATAGAATTCGCTTTGACTTTACTCATTTCGAGGCACTTTCGCAGACACAGCTTGAGGAAGTCGAGCAGGCTGTTAACGAGGCAATTTTCGCTGCTGTGCCGACAACTGTCGAGCACATGTCGCTCGAGGCAGCTCAAAAGAGGGGTGCAATTGCAGACTTTGGCGAGAAGTACGAGGACACTGTTAGGGTTATAGATATTCCGGGGCTTACATGCGATCTATGCGGCGGTTGCCATTTGAAGAATACTTCGCAGGCAGGTCTCTTTAAGATCGTTTCGGAGGGTGGAATATCTTCCGGTGTGCGCCGTATCGAGGCCGTTTCGGGTAGAGGACTGCTCTCGCTTATCAGGGCTAAGGATAGCATGATAGGCCTTGCAGCCTCCGCTATGAAGGTAAAGCCCGCCGAGCTTGTCGCTAAGACGACAGGACTTGTTGCCGATCTAAAACATTCCTACTCCGAGATGGCAATGCTAAGAGGCCGTATTGCTCACATGTCGGCAGAGGGTGTCTTGACCGCTCGTAAGGTTATAGGCGATGTTAATTTGTTTACTTCGATCGTGCCCAACATGTCGATAGATTCGCTAAAGGGTACTGCCGATATGCTAAAGAGCAAGAACGAGTGCATGGTGGCAGTTCTTGCTTCCGAGGTCGATGGCAAGATAAACTTCTTTGCCACAGCATCTAAGAGCGCTGTAAACTTTGGTGTTCACTGCGGCAATATTATTAAGGAAATCTCCGCTATTGCAGGCGGCAAGGGTGGCGGCAAGCCCGAGAGTGCACAGGGCGGCGGCACTATACTTGACAAGATGGACGATGCACTTGCTCGTGTCGACGACATGGTTCGTGAGATGATGGGAGGCAAATAGTGGAAAACTGCATTTTTTGTAAGCTTGCAAATGGTGTAATTAAGACCGATATGGTCTTTGAAAATGACATGGTTGCCGCCTTTAAAGATGCAAATCCACAAGCACCTACACATGTGCTTGTTGTGCCAAAGGCGCATATATCTTCTGTCGACGAGATAACGGGGGATAATTCCCCCTATGTCTCGGCGATATTCGAAGTAGTTCCGACCATTGCGAAAAAACTTGGGGTAGAGGGAAACTACCGCATTATTTCAAACTGCGGCGAAGGTGCGGGGCAGAGCGTATTTCACTTGCACTTTCACATAATATCGGGATCACCCCTTTTGAAAGAGAGGCTTATATAATGTCGGCTGTTATAAAGAGCAAAGATCCTTATTACAGGCTACACGTGGCAGGGCTCGAGAGAGATCTTGCCGTCTGCCCCTTAAACGACAACTTGTCGATAGCTTCTTTTGTTATACTTGGCGATGTCGAGCTTACAGTGAGAAGTGCCGAGGAGCTACTTAAAAGAGTGCCCGAGTGCGACATAATGATAACTGCAGAGAGCAAGGGCATACCGCTACTTCATGAAATGGCAAGGCAAAAGGGAGAAAACAGGTATATTATTGCGAGAAAATCCCCAAAATTATATATGAAGAGCTATTTTTCGGTCGAAGTGCAGTCTATAACGACAGAGCGCAGGCAGACACTTTATCTTGACAGTGATGATGCAGAATTTATGAAGGGCAAGCGTGTTCTTATTGTCGACGATGTTATATCGACGGGCGAGTCGCTTCGTGCAGTTGAGGTGTTGGTCGAGAAGGCAGGCGGAATTATTGTAGGTCGCTCTGCTATTTTGGCCGAGGGCGATGCGGTAGATCGTGATGATATTATTTTTCTTGCGGAGCTTCCGCTTATCGAGACAAATTAGGAGTTGTGAATATGTCTGAAAAAAACGCAAGCGAGCAGTTTGTGGAAAATGCGGCGAGTGCCGGAGTATTAAACGAAGCAAGCCTTGCACCAACGCCTGAGGAGCTTGCTCAAGATGCAGTTGGCGAGGCTGTGCCGCAAGATGTCGCCCAAGATATAGCGGTTGACGGAATGGTAGGCAGTACAGTTGACGGTGCAGAGCAAGCGGAAGGTCAGGTAGCAGAGGTCGATGCAGAGGGACAAGCCTGCGAGGTAGAGCCTTCTACCGATGGTTCTGTTACCTATAAGCCCGATGAAATTCCTCCCGAGCAAGTAATTCCTGCCCCAAACGAGGGCAAGGCACTTACAATGGAGGTCGACGGCATTTCCTACGAAAGGCTTGCTGTCAGAACGCATGTTGTAACCGATGCCGACGACATTGTGGCTGTCGCCACGAAATATGCCGCCCCTCACATGAGGGAGGGCGACATGCTTGTTTGCAGTGAAAAGGCCGTTGCCTGCTCGCAAAAAAGAGCTGTCCCCATGAGCGAGATAAAGCCACGCAAACTTGCCGTGTTTTTATCTAAGTTCGTATACAAATCGCCATACGGCATAGGCCTTGGCATCCCCGAGACAATGGAAATGGCACTGCGTGAATGTGGTGTTTTACGCATACTATTTGCGGCAGGCATATCGGCTGTCGGCAAGCTGTTCGGTCAGCGTGGCTGGTTTTACAAGGTGGCAGGCTACAAGGCAGAGTCGATAGACGGGCCGACGCCTTACACGATACCGCCTTACAATAAGTGCGTTGTATTAGGGCCGAAAGATCCCGATATAACAGCAAAGAAAATGGCAGATGCCATTGGTCATCCCTGTGCCATTGTCGATGTTAACGATCTGCAAGGCCGTGTGCTCGGCGCATCGGGCAGTGACGTAGACCGTGATTTAATTCCAAGAATTATGAAGGACAATCCGCTCGGTCAGTCAGGACAAGCAACCCCAATGGGAATTATCAGAAGGGCATGAAACGGCCGTTAGCCGTCGCCCTTGCACTGGTAGTAGCGGTGCTTACACTATATGCAAAATTCGGCGTGGCGGCCGCTGTCCTAACGGCGGCGGCTGTCACGTTTATTTTTGTTCTGCTTACCCGTCTTGGAAACGAACGGCTTGTTGTCCCTCTTTTTATGGTGGCATCGGTTTTGTCTATATTTGTGCATTTAACAATGACTGTTGCTCCCTCCAATTTACTAAATGGCGAGAATGCAACGCTCGAGGGCAAGGTTACAGGCATTACGCACTATTACAGCGATAGATACATTGCCGAGGTCGACATGTTTTTCCCCTCGGTTAAGCTTTCGTTATTTTACGATGGTGATATTTTGGAAATCGGCGACAAGGTTAAGTTTAGCGGAACCGTTACCTCTACTGTCGAAAATGCTTCTGCCGACTGGCTTACCTCTTGGTATCGCTCGGAAAATAATCTGCTTCAAATTAGTCATGGCGAGATTATAGAGGTAGAAGAAGGCGGCGCAAAGTTTATTTCCTTCATGGCAAGAGCTCGTGAATTTGTAGTATCCTTTTTGCCCGAAGGCCTGCCACGAGCGCTTATACTGGGCGATCGTTCGGCATTATCTCCCTTAGATGTTGCCGCTTTTGAAAAGGTAGGACTTGCCCATATGCTGGCCTTTTCGGGCACTCATTTTATGGTGCTTACAGTAGGGCTTGGGCTCGTTTTTGAAACGCTCGGCTTTGATGCTCGGCGCACTTCGCTTTTATCGCTACTCTTTATATTTTTCATAATGGCATTTATGGGCTTTAGAATATCGGTTGTACGTGCAGGCATTATGGCGATCGTTATGAATGTCGGCCGACTTCTAAGGCGCCGCCCCGACACGCTTACCTCCCTTTTTATTGCGGCGGCGGCAATATGTCTGCTCTCCCCTTTTGCAACTCTTTCGACCTCGCTTTTGCTCTCCTTTTTCTCGGTGCTCGGAATAGTTCTGCTTGCAGATTCACTCACACTTAAAACGAGTAGCAAGATTATAAATGCCATCTCCTCTGTTATTGCCGTTACGATTTCGGCGACAGTCGGCGCTTCTGTCGTAACGCTTCTAATCTTCGGAGCGCTTCCACTGCTCTCTGTCCCTGCAAATTTACTTACATTTTGGCCCATGATGGCGATAATGGCATTTGCTCCCTTTATGGGCGGATTTATAGGACATGCGCTCTCGAACTATTGCCTTACCGTTGTTCGTCATCTTGCAAGCGTGGAGGGAACGCTTGTTTACAGCAGAAACAGCGCCGTTTGGATTTCTCTTGTCGCTATTTTGTTTGTTTACCTTGCCTGTCTGGTGTATAATAAGAAAGCAGATAAACTTGCGGCAATTATAACCCTTTTGCTTATCTTTACATTTGCCGCCTTTACCGCATCGCCTACGCCTGAACATGGGCTTACCGTCGTTATGGTCGATGTCGGTCAGGGATCGTCATTTATCGTGACCGATGGCGACTATACATTTGTCTACGACCTTGGCAGTAGCTCCATGTCGAGCCCTGAGGAGGTTGTGGCCGACATGCTTCATTCGATGGGGATATACAAGGTAGATGGGCTTGTTTTGTCTCACGGCGACTACGACCACATAAGCGGTACGGCCGAGTTTTTGGAGATCTTTGAGGTTGAAAATGTCTTTACTCCGCAAGGTGTAGAAATCGAGGGCATTGACAGTTCGATAGAGGTCAAAAACGGCGAGGATTTGGTCTACGACATTGGCGATGCCGATATAACGATAAGTGCAAAGCACATTCCCATAATAGATGCGCTTGAAGTCGAGGGCAGTAACGACCGCAGTCTTGTTATGTCGGTCGTTATGGGGGAGAGCAGTATGCTCTTTATAGGTGATTTGACTACCGTCGGCGAACATGCTTTAATGGCTGTCGGTATAGAAGAACACGACATTTTAGCGCTCGGGCATCATGGATCTAATAGTTCATCTGGCGAGCAGTTTTTAGCGACAATATCGCCAGAGATTTGCCTTATACCTGTCGGTCGCAACACATACGGTCACCCACATCCCGATGTGCTTGCCCGTGCATCAAAACATGCCGACTACATATACAGGAGTGATACGGCAGGTCATGTTGAGATAATAACGACGGGCGACGGCACTTTTACTCTTTACAGCGAGGAGAATATTTATGGATAGATTAAAGGCCGCCATTAAGAGCGGCAAGCTCTCCCCCATTTATATGTTTTACGGGGCGGAGGATTATTTAAAATTTTACTACACAGATGAGATAGAAAAGCTATTAAAGTCTGCAAACGGCAGTGCCGAGCGCATAACACTTGAGGCGGCTGAATTTGATATAGACGAGTTTTACGACAGCCTTAGAAATGTCGGCTTTTTTGGTGCATCAAAGCTCTTTATTTTAAGAAATTTAAATATAGATGGCATGACTGCGACCGACAAAGAAAAGTTTTTCGAGGCGACAGAGGATATGGACGGCTCGCAGTCTGTCGTACTGCTCTACGACGACAACTACCTTGAAACGGGCGACTACAACGCCAAAAAGCGTCGCAAGGAAAAGCTACTCGCCTCTTGTGACAAGGCTTTAAAGGTTGAGTTTCGCTTACAGAGCGACGACGAGCTTGCAAAGTGGCTCTCTCGAAGGGTGACAGCGGCCGGGGCTACCCTTCCTCGTGATGTTGCAATGTATATCCTGTCGGTATGCGATCGCCGCATGTCGTCGCTCGTCGGCGAGACCGAAAAGCTTGGCACTTATGCCGCAGGACGAGAGGTTACAAAGGACGATGTCGACCGCCTTTGTATTAGGAGCTTTGATGCCGATATCTTTAACATTGTTAGCCTTGTACAGAGCAAAAATCTAAGCGAGGCACTTCGTAAGATAGAGATTTGCAAAGGCAACGACGAAAGCCCGATAGGCATTGTTGCGGCTCTCGGCGCTTCCTTTTACGAGGCATGTGCCACAAAGGCGGCATACGATGCAGGGATTCGCAGTGCCGACAAGATAGCGGCGGATTTTGGCATAAAGGCAAATAAACTTTGGCTTGTTAGGGAGTGGCTTGGCAAAGCGGCACGGCTCGACGGAGATTTTTTGAGTAGAGCTCTAACAGAGGTTCACGAGGTCGATCTTGCGCAAAAAACGGGAGACGGCGATAAGTGGGAACTTCTCGAGCGGCTCGTTATGGAGCTATGCTTGATATGACGGAACATTTTACCGAGCTGCAAGACGGCAGAATTCGTGTCGAGCAGATAATAATTGTAGAAGGAAAATACGACTATGCAAAGGTTTCGCAGGTAGTCGAGGGTAGTATTATTGCGGTTGGCGGTTTTTCTGTTTTTAAAGATAAGGAGCTAAAGGCATCTCTTAGAGAGGCGGCTCTGTCGAGGGGTGTTATAATTTTAACCGACAGCGATGGGGCAGGTTTTAAAATTAGAAATTACCTAAATAATATCCTTACGGGGTGCAACGTGCAAAATGCCTATATCCCTGCCTTTAAAGGCAAAGAACGGCGCAAGAACGAGCCTTCTTCAGAGGGGCTTTTAGGGGTTGAAGGCATGGAGGGCGAGGTCATAAAAAGGGCTCTTATTGCGGCAGGGGCAAAGAGTTATACCCCAAAAGGCGATATAAAGGTTGCCAATCTGTACGAGCTTGGAATTTCAGGCGGTGACGGTAGTGCCGAAAAAAGGCGAATTTTGGCAACAAAACTGCTACTCCCTCCCAGAATGTCTACAAAGTCGCTTATAGAGGCCATAAACATGGCTATGACCAGAGAGGAATTTATTTCCTTTTTACATATGGGCAAATAAGCTGATGCCTCAAGCAATCTTTATATTTTAGATATATTTTTATTAATCAATAACATAAATCTACACAAGACATACACTGTAATAGTAAATATTGGATTTGCTATATACTTTTAAAATGTGATATTATTTTTGCATATTAAAAAAACAGGATGTGTTGAATGTGTATAAAAAAGAAAAATGGCAAACGCTTATGATAGGCTGTATTCTGGCCGCCACAGTGACGGTCGGCTATGCCGCTACATATGAGGTTTTGCCGCAAGTGCTAAATGTTAGAGAGGGTCCGGGCACGCAGTATAAGGCGGTCGGTCAGCTTGTAAAGGGCGATGCCATCGAGGTTATATCCTATGATGAGCAGTGGAGCACGGTGGCACTCGGCGACACGCAGGCATATGTTCACTCCGACTATATTGAGCCTGTTGCCCATATGTCGGCGGCGCCTACCTCTGATGTTATATACTATGGCATGGTAATGTCGGACAGTCTTAATTTTCGCACAGGAGCTGATGGTGCTTACGATTTAATCGAAGCCCTCCCCTACGGTACTGTTGTAGAGATAGTCGAGCAAAATGCAGTCGAGGGGTGGCACTATGTCAGTTTTAACGGGATTCGTGGCTATCTCTATGCAGACTATATGATGATCTCAGACGAGAATGGCGACTTTCCGCTACTTGCAAATGACATTATAGACTTTGCAATGAACTATCTCGGCTATCCCTATGTATACGGCGGTTCGACCCCGTCGGGCGGTTTTGACTGTGGCGGCCTTGTTAAGTATGTTTTTAACAACTTTGGCTACTCCCTTTCAATGGGGGCTACAACGCAGTACAGGTCGATAGACAACCCCATATCTCGTAGCGAACTAAGAGTTGGAGACATTGTCTATTTCTCCGCCCCCTCTACAAGCGGTATCGCTCATACGGGGATATATATCGGAGACCAGCAGTTTATTCACGCATCGTCTCCGGGTGATGTTGTTAAGATTTCGAGCATGGCATCGGGGTATTACGACACATATTACTACGGAGCGGCACGACTTCTCGCATAGAAGTATTTTTCAAAAGACGGCAATCGAAATTTGGTTTCGGTTGCCTCTTTTTTTGTGTGGAAATAACGCAAAAATAATGTGCAAAAAGCTATTGCCATTTCCCCTTGATATGGTATAATTTTTCATAGGATATGCGATTTAATAAATATATGGGAGGCTTTATAAATGGAAATAAAATTAGTTAAAAATGCTTGTAAGAGAGAAATTCCTTATAATCTCGACTTTTTGGGTGGCGACGCTATAAAAGAGGTGCTAAATTTTCACAAGAGTTTTCCGATGTATGAGAAGACCCCTCTTGTCGAGCTTTGCGGCATGGCAAAGGAGCTTAATGTGGGCAAAATTTTAGTTAAAGATGAAAGCTATCGCTTTGGGCTAAATGCCTTTAAGGTGCTTGGCGGCAGTTATGCCATGGGAAATTACATAGCTAATGCACTGGGCGGTGATATGCCTCCTTATAATGTTATGATTTCGGACGATACAAGAGAAAAAATCGGCGAGGTTACATTTATTACGGCGACAGATGGCAACCACGGCAGAGGGGTAGCTTGGACTGCAAACAAGCTAAAGCAAAAATCCATTGTCTACATGCCAAAGGGCAGTGCCGCAGAGAGGCTCGAGAATATCCGTGCCGAGGGGGCAGATGCTTCTATACAAGATTTGAACTACGATGCCTGTGTGCGCCTTGCAAGCGAAATGGCGGAGCGTCACGGCTATGTCATGGTGCAAGACACAGCTTGGGAGGGGTACGAGGAAATTCCGACCGACATAATCAAGGGTTACACAACAATAGCGGCCGAGGCGGTAGTTCAGGCAGATGCGCCACCAACACATATATTTTTACAGGCAGGTGTCGGCTCTCTTGCCGCCGCAATAACGGGGTATTACTGCTCGCTCTACGGCAAAGCAAAGCCGACAATTGTAGTTATCGAGCCTACAAAGGCAGATTGCCTATTTAAAACGGCAAGCGCTAACGATGATACGCTTCACTTTGTTACAGACGATATGGACACAATTATGGCAGGCCTTGCCTGTGGCGAGCCTTGCAGTATCGGTTGGGAAGTTCTGCGTGACTATGCCGACTTCTTTATCTCCTGCGATGACACTCTTGCCGCCAAGGGAATGAGAATGCTTGCCTCTCCCGTCAAAGGCGACAGCCCAATTATATCGGGCGAGAGCGGTGCCGCTCCCTTTGGGTGCATTGCCGAAATTTTACAAAATGACGATTACGAGAGCATGAAGGCAGATATGGGAATATGCGAGAATTCGTCCTTGCTCTTTATAAGCACAGAGGGTGATACAGATCGTGAAAACTATAAAAAAATCGTCTGGGACGGACTCTATGGGAGTTGTTAAATGGTTATGAAAAAAAGTTATATAATACTGCTCGCCGCCCTGCTTTGCGCCGCTATTTTCTCGGGGTGCAGTAGCGCAGATCAGCCGAGCGGTGCCAGTTATGTCGAGGGGGTCGAGTTCGACTCTACCAATATCGAATATTCCGAGGAGCTTTTTGAGCAGATGAATGCCATCACGAGTGTTTTAAGCATCTTTACAATAGAGGTGCAACCGACACTCGGTATGCCCTATTATATAGACCTTGATATAGAGTCAGCAGACGGCAAGACGACACTTACAATTAGCGGCACATATACAGACGAGGGCGGCGATACTGTGCCCTATAACGAGCAGCATGTTTTTGACTTCGAGTTACTTGTAATGCCTGAAATTGTAACAAATACATTTGAGTAAAATTTATAAAAGGGGGATATTATGCTAAATTTTAAAACGGAGGAGCGAAAAAACGAGGTTGTAGAGCTTTGTCAGCGCATAGTTCGTGCCGAGAGCTATTCGGGCAACGAAGGGGAAGTTGCAAAGATTTTGACCGAGTACATGCAACAAAATGGTTTTGACAGTGTAACTGTCGACGACTACGGCAATATTATCGGCTCTATAAAGGGCAAGAGAGAGGGCAAAAAGCTCCTTTTTGACGGACATATGGACACAGTGCCCGTAACCGACCCATCTGTTTGGACAATGCCTCCCTTTGGGGCAGAGATAAAGGACGGCAAGATATACGGCAGGGGAACCGCCGACATGAAGGGGGCTGTCGCCGCCTCGCTTGTGGCATTTGCCGCATTTGCAAAGGACACAGGCAAGGATTTTGCAGGAGAGCTTTATTTTGCAGGCATTGTGCACGAGGAGTGCTTTGAGGGTATTGGCGCAAGCGCTGTCGGCAATACTGTTAGCCCCGATTATGTTATAATAGGCGAAGCGTCGGAGCTCAATTTAAAGGTCGCACAACGTGGCCGTGCCGAGATCGTTATTGAAACAAAGGGCATTCCCTGTCATTCGGCAAATCCTGAAAAGGGTCTTAATGCCGTATACAAAATGACAGAGGTAATCCCCGAGATTAGAAAAATAGTCCCACCAGAGCACCCCATTCTCGGCAAGGGCATTTTAGAGCTTACCGACATTAAATCCTCCCCCTACCCCGGAGCATCTGTCGTGCCCGAGTATTGCAGAGCTACCTACGACAGGCGGCTTCTTGTAGGCGAGACAAAGGAGAGCGTGCTCGCTCCCATTAACGAAGTTTTAGATAGGCTTATGGCTAAAGACCCCGATTTAAAGGTGCGTGCATACTATGCCGTAGGCACCGAAAAGTGCTACACAGGCAACGACATAACGGGCGAGAGGTTTTTCCCAGGTTGGGTATTTGAAAAGGATAGCGACTATGTTGTGGCGGTGCATGACGAAATGGTAAAGGCAGGTTACAGCCCCGAGATTACCAAGTACAACTTCTGCACAAACGGCAGTCACTATGCTGGCGAAGCGGGTATAAAGACCTTTGGTCTTGGAGTTGGCCCAGAGAGCCTTGCCCACACTGTTGATGAGTATGTAGAGATAGAGGAGCTATTCAATGTAGCCGAGTGCTACTATCTTGCGGCAAAGGCTCTTTTAAAGTAAGGTCTATATATTAAAACCGCTGTTTTATATCAGACAGCGGTTTTTCTATGCTAATATTTGCCCTTTGATACCGACAACATGCTTTTACCTCATTGTGTTATCTTGCATATTATGGTATTATATCTGTATAGTCCTCTACTTTTTTTAACAGAGGTGATCTATATGAAATCGCTCGATAAATTTCAGTACAACTCCCCCGTTATACTGTCGCTCGCTTTAATTTCCTTTGCGGCGCTAATATTAAACATGCTTACAGGAGGCTTTACAAATTCGCTCCTTTTTTCGGTCTACCGCTCATCGCTCTCTGACCCATTTGGATATATAAGGCTATTTGGGCACATAGTAGGCCATGCGGATTTTGCGCATTTTACTAATAATATGGTATTTTTACTGGTGGTAGGCCCTCCGATGGAGGAAAAATACGGCAGTAAGACACTACTGTTAGGCATACTTGCAACGGCTCTATTGTCGGGTGTACTCCAATGCCTACTCTTTCCCGGGCAAGGACTACTTGGGGCGAGCGGTATTGTTTTTATGCTTATAATGCTCTCCTCACTATCGGGCATGGAGAGCGGCAAAATCCCGATAACGCTTGTTTTGGTCGCTATACTATACCTCGGACAAGAGGTATATTCGGCAATATTTATAGACGATAACGTATCGCAGATAATGCATATAGTGGGAGGACTCGCAGGTACTGCATTTGGTTTTTTGGTACAAAAGAAAAACAAGGCTTTACCTAAAAGGAATTTGATATAAGCTCTTGAAAGGCTTGTTTAAAAAAACAGTGTGCCACGTGATGTGACACACTGTTTTTTCCGTCTTATAGCAAGCTACTCCTACTGTTCTGCCCTCTTAGAAAAAAGGCAACCGCAGTAGTTTTGTCTGTATATATCAAGTTCTCTGCACATCTCGATGGAACGCTTGTATCCGTTCTTTTTCTTAAAGTCGCTTGCAAGCCATCTGTCGCCTGCATAGAGTTTGCCTATTTCATTTATCAGCGGTGCATTTTTGTGAGGGCTTATTGTAAGCGTTGTTGTAACAAGGTCAAAACCTTCTATCTCTGCCGCCTCTTTTAGTCTTTGGTCAAAGCAAATAGTACAACGCTTGCCGCCTTCTTTTTCACCTTCGTTACCTTTTATCACTTCTCGGTAGCTGTCGTTGTCGTATATCCCCTCTATAAGTGGGATTTTAAAATGCTCTGCAAGCCTACGCACTTCTAATAGCCTTTTATCATGTTCTTCTTTTGGCTCGATGCATGGGTTATAGAAAAATAGCGTTATGTCGTACTGTTCACATAGCCGCTCACATACAGCGGTGGCGCAAGGGGCGCAGCATACGTGAAGTAGGAGTTTTTCCATTTTAAAACCTCGTTAAATTGGACAGTGTACTTTCGAGCAAAACGCCATCTCTAATGGGGGTGGCAAATTTGTTTGTTAGCTCTATTGTGTCGCTAACATAGCCAGTCGTATGCTCGAGCGCCTCTTTAAGGGGATACCCCTTTAAAATAAGCCCTGTTAAAACAGAGGAAAAGAGATCGCCTGTTCCGGGGTAGCTTCCGGGGAGCTTTGGGCGCTCTGCCGTTGTTATCTCGCCCGTTTCTGGGTTGTAGGCAAAATTTGTAAAATACCCCTCTTTGATGTGAAGGCCTGTAAGCACAGGCAATTTCGATCCCATACCTGCAAGTTCTTTTACACACTTAACCGCATCGTCGTGGGATATTAAACCCTCGGTATACTTTAGCCCTGTTAAAAAGCAACATTCGGTAAAGTTTGGTGTAGTAATATCGGACTTGCTAACAAGAATACGCATATCCTCTTGCATTTCCTTTGTATATGTCGAATATAGCTCCCCCTCGTCTGCCATAACAGGATCGATTACCTTAAGTCCGCATTTTTCGTAGTTCTCGAGAATATTCTTTACTATGCCTATCTGTTCGTACGAACCTAAAAAGCCTGTGTATGTGGCGTCGAAGGAGATGTCGAGCTCCTCCCAGTGGTCAAACATGGGCTTTAT
Organism: uncultured Oscillospiraceae bacterium; assembly: GCA_964369475.1. GTDB lineage: Bacteria > Bacillota > Clostridia > Oscillospirales > Feifaniaceae > CAYJFK01. Next base: position 14,818 of record CAYJFK010000024.1, read on the forward strand.
GTCGCTCGTTAGGTCTCTAAATGTAAAGTCCTTAAATCCTCCTGTATGGGTCGACAAAATAGCAGTTGGAACAGGGCATACCTGCACACCGAGTGCAGACATTGCAGGGATTATAACTGTAAGTGCGCATCTGCCAAATCCTGATATATCATGTACAGCCGCCACCTTTGGCGGTATTTTGTAATCCTTCATAGTTAGCCTCCGTTTGGATAATTATTTTTTATGAGTATAACACGAAAGCCCTCTATTTACAAGAGGGGGGAAGGCATAGTATACTATTATTAAGGGGCAACACTTAAAAACAAGAGGAGAGTTGAAAATGAAATACAGTTACACGCCAAAGGGAGTATGTGCATATCAAATAGATGTCGACATTGATGACGGCAAGGTCAAGGAAGTGCTCTTTCACGGAGGGTGCGAGGGAAATGCAATCGGCATACAAAATCTTGTTGTCGGCATGGAGATAGACGAGGTTATAAAGCGCCTTAGCGGTGTCGACTGCGACGGCAAGGGCACATCATGTCCTGACCAGCTTACTCTTGCTTTAAAAGAGGCGCTTGAAAAAGCAAGGTAGTTTGTGGGGGAAATTTAAAAGAGCTGTAACAAATGAAATTTCATTTGTTACAGCTCTTTTTGTCTGTGCCTAAATACTATTTTTGGCTTACAGATACTTCCTCCCCCTCGAAAATAAGGTCGTCTATATCGCTTGGACAGACGACGTTGAATATGATGTTCATTTTTCTCACTCTTTCATTTTTTTGTAATAAGTTTATTATATGCAAGAGGGTGTTAAAAGTTGCAAAAAATTATTTCGGCATATTATACCAAAATAGTATAATATGCCGAAATTGCGAAAAGGCCATAAAAAATCCAATACTATATGTTGACACAACACGCTACAAAGTATACAATATATACCATATGAGAGGTGGTGCGTTATGAAAATTTCAAGCAATGCAAAGACAGTTTTAGAAAAAAGATATTTAATAAAAGACCAAAACAACATGGTTACAGAGAGCATAGAAGGCCTATTCCGCAGAGTGTCGGACACGATAGCCGCTGTGGACAAGCTCTATGACGAGGGAGCGGACATTGCCACCTTGTCGGACAGATTTTACGACAGAATGACAAATTTGGAATTTCTTCCAAACTCCCCTACCCTAATGAATGCAGGCCGTCCTTTAGGTCAGCTTTCGGCATGTTTTGTACTGCCTGTCGAGGACAGCATGGAGGGTATATTTGACTCGGTTAAAAATGCCGCTCTAATCCATAAATCGGGCGGCGGTACAGGCATGTCCTTTAGCAGACTTCGCCCAAAGGGAGATACCGTTAAGACGACAGGCGGTGTCGCTTCAGGCCCTGTTAGCTTTATGCGTGTATTTAACATGGCGACAGAGGCAGTTAAGCAGGGAGGCACTCGCAGAGGGGCAAACATGGGCATTTTGCGTGTAGATCACCCCGATATAATAGAGTTTATCGAATGTAAGCAGTCGACAAACGAGATTACCAATTTTAATATATCTGTCGGCATTACAGAGGCATTTATGCAGGCGGTAGATGCAGGTAGCGAATACAACCTTGTTCACCCGAGAAGCGGCGAGGTTATGGGCACGCTAAATGCAAAAGAGGTCTACGACAAGATAGTAATGGCGGCATGGCAAACGGGCGAGCCCGGCATTATTTTCCTCGACAGGCTAAATGCCTTTAACACGGTCCCCGGTATGGGCGAAATTGAGTCTACAAACCCATGTGGCGAACAACCCCTCCTCCCCTTCGAGAGCTGTAATTTAGGTTCTATTAATCTCGTTACCGTTTTGGACCAAAAGGATGGCGGTTACGAGCTTAACTACGAGCGCCTCGGCGAGATTGTAGACGATGCTGTTCATTTTCTCGACAATGTAATAGATGCTAACAAGTATCCACTTGATATAATAGACGAGACAACAAAATCCATGCGTAAGATAGGCCTTGGCGTTATGGGATTTGCCGATATGCTTTTAATGCTCGGAATTTCTTATAACAGTGACAGAGCTGTTAAGCTTGCCGAGGAGATTATGTCCTTTATAGATGTTAGGGGCAAGAGCAAGAGCAGTAAAATGGCAAAGGAGAGGGGCAATTTCCCCGCTTTTGACAAGAGCATTTTCAGCGGCGTGCGTGACATGAGAAACGCCACCGTTACAACCATTGCACCGACCGGCACACTTTCTATAATCGGCGGCTGCTCGTCGGGAGTCGAGCCTATTTTTGCCTTTGTTTACATTCGCAATGTTATGGACAACACCGAGATGATAGAGGTAAACCCTGTTCTTAAAAAGGTGCTTACAGATAGAGGTCTATACAGCGACGAGCTTATGAAGAAGATTGCCGAGACCGGCCATATATCCGACATGGAAGAACTTCCAAAGGATATTAGAGATGTTTTTGTGTCGGCACACGAGGTAAGCCCCGAGTTTCACATTAAGATGCAGGCGGCATTCCAAAGGCATGTCGACAATGCCGTTTCCAAGACTGTCAACTTCTCCAATTCGGCTACCAAGGAGGAGGTCGACGAGGTCTATAAGCTCGCTTACCGCCTTGGCTGTAAGGGAGTTACCATATATCGTGACGGCAGCAGAAACGAGCAAGTTTTAAATGTCGGCAAGGTAAACAGGGGTGAAACCGAGCAACATTCCAGTGCAATTTTGCCGAGAAATCGTCCCGATGTTACCTTAGGCGTTACAGAGCGCATGAAGATCGGATGTGGTAAGCTCTATATCACGGTCAACTACGATGAAGAAGGGCTTGTCGAGGTCTTTACCAATACAGGCAGACACGGCGGATGCCCATCTCAGAGCGAGGCGACCTCTCGCCTTATCTCGCTTGCACTTCGTGCAGGCATCGAGCCTGCGGCGATAATCGAGCAGTTAAGAGGTATCCGTTGCCCATCTACAATTAGGCAAAACGGAATGCAGGCTACCTCCTGCCCCGATGCGATATCGAGGGCAATTTCCAAGGTGCTTAAATACAGCTCGGAAAATGGCAGTGGTGCAATTCCGGTAAACGGCACCATCGAGGGGGAGGCGCCCCACAACAAGACCGAAACAGACCTAATGCGTTTTTGTCCCGAGTGCGGGGCAAAGGTGACCCATGAGGGCGGCTGTGTTATATGCCGCAACTGTGGATACAGCAAATGCGGTTAAGTTTATAGTAATATAATTAATGCTATTGGTATGCGCCCTTTTTGGTGCATACCAATAGCTATATACAAGCTACACAAAACAGGAGGTACTCCATGCCGTTAAAAGTTATACGTGGAAATCTATGCTTACAGCAGACAAGCGCAATTCTTCATCCGATATGCGATAGCTGCGAATATATCAGTCGTGAGCTGTTAATGGCGACAAATGAAAGCTATCACGATGCACTTGCGAAAGCTCGTGAGGTTGAGTCGTATATATCAGGCAGTTATGGCATTGGTTCAGAACATATTATCCACATAAAGCTTGCTGAAATAACAGGCCTTACCGCCATTAGTGTTGTTAAGGCGAGTTACCAAAGAGCTCTGCTCATAGCGGCCGAGCAAGGGTTCGAGAGTATAGCGCTACCTCTTATTCCGATCGACGGAGATGATGGCAAATACTTTGGCTCGCTAACAGCGGCAAGAGAAGTGGCCGAGCAGTGCCTTAAAACTTCCGAAATTACTATAAATATAGTCGTGCCTCCCTTTGCCGATTTAACAGAGAATACAGGTAAATATGACGAGCTCGACAGGCATATAAATGAAACTCATAGCGAAGTAAGGCGGCTAAAGCGTGGAGTTTTAAATGCCGAGGGGCTAAGCGATCTTTCCGAAAGGCTAATGGATTTTACTATATTCTCCGCAGCCGGTCATGCAGAGCAACAAGATCATTTAGATTTATACAGAGTAGACAAGCGTGAAATTACAGGTGACATAAATCTTTCCGAAATGCTAAAAATGCTCGACGAAAGCTTTAGCGAGATGCTCCTTCGCAAGATCGACGAGAGCGGAATGTCCGACTCGGAGTGTTATCAAAAGGCTAATATAGACAGAAGGCTCTTTTCCAAGATAAAAAGCGACAGGTTATACCGCCCTTCCAAGCCAACAGTCATTGCATTTGCAATTGCGCTTAAACTTCCCACCGCAGAAGCTGAAGATTTGCTTCAAAAAGCGGGCTATGCATTTTCTCGAACAAACAAGTTTGATATTATTGTAAAGCACTATATCGAGCGTGGCGCTTACAATATTCACGAGATAAATCAAACGCTTTTCTACTATGATCAAAGCTTGCTTGGAAATTAATTTAAAATATGTTGCGGCTTTAATGAGCCTTTAAATTGTCGCTCTGAAAGCGACCAAAACGGGGTGCAAACCTTATATAATGACATTGTAAGAGATGCCAAGCGGCATAAAGGACTTCATTTTATAGGGGGAGCATTATGAATAATAATTTAACAGAGATCGTCTTTATACTTGACAGAAGCGGCTCGATGTCAGGGCTTGAAAAGGATACTATAGGTGGCTTTAACTCCATGATTGAACGTCAAAAAGGCGAGGAGGGCGAAGCGATAGTTTCGACCGTGCTTTTTTCCAATCACAGCAAAGTCGTGCACGACAGAGTGAATATCAACGACACGAGGGAAATGACCTACAAGGACTACTTCGTAGGCGGTACAACTGCGCTTATCGATGCTATGGGCGATGCAATTAGGCATATCGAAATGGTGCACAAATACGCAAGAGAAGAAGATGTTCCGAACAACACAATATTTATCATAACGACAGATGGCATGGAGAATGCAAGTCATAAATATTCATCTGATGAAATCAAAGCAAAGGTAGAAAAGAAGAAGAAAGACGGTTGGGAATTTATGTTTTTAGGGGCAAATATAGATGCCATAGAAACGGCGAGGAGCTACGGTATTTCCGAAGAAATGTCGGCTACATTCCAGTGCGATGAGATTGGAACGGCTAAGAATTTCGTTGCAATGGGTGCTGTTCTTGACTGTGTAAGAAAGAATGCACCGGTCGCTCGTTCTTGGAAAGATTCTATCGAGAGTCATGCTAAGAGAAGTAAAAGGACTTAGTTTTAACAGAGATTTTGGCTATCAGCTATGTCGAATAATTCAAAAAGGCACTGTGATTTTCTATCACAGTGCCTTTTAATTATCTTTAAATACTCTCATATTTTCATATTTATTATTGTTTTCCAGTATGCTAGAAAATTTTATAAGTGCATTTGTAAGTAGCTTGGAGCGGGAAAATGCGGCCATGTAACGCTCCTCAGGCAAGGCCCCTAACCGACCCTTTGTAAGTTCAGCCGTCTGGCCTAAATTAACACTGTCGTAACGGCCCTCAATTCCCAGTTTTATCACGTGAAGTAGCATATTATAGTATGTATCGTATCTGTCTCTATAAGAATAATCCATGCCACCCATTACAAATTCAAGGGTATTTCCACTCGTAGAAGTCATTACAAAAGCAGCTGGATTGTCTGCTTCAAATAGGTCAATTTCAGCGTTTTTGAAAAAAGAAATCGGAAGAGTTTCAAGCGGAAAATCACTTCTTTTTAGGACATTTTTGTATAGAGCGTATATTTCCTCGTTAAATTCCTCGGGAGAAATGCGCCTGACAGTCAAACTCTGCCCTTTGCTAATAGCCATCTTTATACGCCTTCTGTAACTACTTCTTAGGGAAGAAATATACTGCTCAAATGAGGTAAATCTATTGGAAAATATCATGGTAGGCAGCGTTTTACCAACTGCCGCCATGCCATTTAGCATATTTGCGTCTTGCTTGCTAAGATTTAACAGTAAGGTTATCCCACTTTTTTTCTTAAAATCATTGACAAGAGCCTTAAGATTACCAAGAAAACCCGATTTGTCGACCGAAGCGGCAGGTGCAATCACACGAAAAGGCATTTTTAGTTTAAATTTACTGAATGTAAAAACATTTACCATCGCCCTGTAATAGCAACATAAATAATCGTGACCAAGCACAGACTTAACACGCATATCGCCATCTGCGGATGTAATAAATTTGTGGTTGAGATGTGGAGTTTCCTTTGTTTTCTCTTTCCACTCGCTCGTATTAGAGTCGACATACACACCACTAAAGCTCTTTTTCATATACATAAAAATCCTTATATTTTTCCTTGGCATATCGTTCGGTCGTTAACCGAGAAGATGTGTTTTCCTCCATTATCCAGCTACTTATGACGGTCTCTACCTTTGAAGTTAGAGCTGTAACGGCCGCATAGAACAGTCTAAGAATAACGCCATACCTCCTGTACTTAGGTATGACTCCAATCTCCATTACTTTAACGGATTTAGGTGTCATTTTTAAAATTTTGTACTTTACATAAGTCCAAATATTGACCTTTTTACCCTGTCCCACAAGCTCGTTGAAATCCGGATAGTAAAGTATAAATCCAACATCGTCCCCATCTATTTTCGCAAAGATCAAATTCTTGGGTGATAACATAAGACGAAGCCCGCCGAGCAGCTCTAAATCCTCTTGGTAAGAGCGCTCAAAATAGTATTTATGTGAGGGAAAAATTTCGTTGTTTAGATCGGTATAACGCTTCATGGTGCTATTAAAACCACTTTTTAAACCTGCATATTCAAGCGTTATTTTGCTTGTAATCTTCTCGAATTTCTTCATATCTACCGATAGTCTGTTTCTAATATTTTCTTTTGTGTCTTTATAACTAAGAAATTTAACAGCATTGAAACCTTCAAAATAATCGTGATAATAGGGCAAACAATAATTTGATCCAAAAGAAATTTCACCAGTATTAATGGGGAATGCAACGCTATTATTAATATGTCCATCGAGCCCAACTACCATTTTCTCACACCCGTTTTCTCTCCCGTACTTCCCTGCAAAATTAAATAGATACTGCACAGTTTCATGAGAATCAGGTAACGCTTCAAAAAAAGATAGTGTTAACAAATTTTTGCATTTTTTATGTATAATCAAAAGGCAAGCAGCATGAATTACATTTCCCTTGCAAGCTGCTATCAATTTCTGTGTTGAGTTACTATAAAAATCCCCACTACGCACAATTTCAAAAATATCGCTTTTATTGTCTTTAAAATTTTGGTCGCTCGCATATACTTTTTTGAAAAATTCCAAGTATTCCGAGCTACTAATTTCTTTAATATAAATTTGATCCGTAACTCTCACCTACTTCATATTATGTTTGGAGTTATCCCTTTTGAAATTTGATATTTGTAAAATAAGTTAACATAAAAATAAAACAAATACTTAACAGGGCTTTTGAAAAATAACTCTTGAAAAACTGTCCTTTTCAAAATGCTCGTCAGTTTAAAGACCTCTCTGTATAACTTCCAATACTCCTCTGTCAACTGATCCGGCGTCATGTTGGTCGGTTGATGAACTGCAAAAGATCCGTTATATTTATATATATCGTTATGTACTATTCTACCCTCTCTAAGATATTGCTCGTAAAGCAGTGTCCCCGGGATAGGGGTCAAAATATAAAATCTCGGCACTGAAATTTTGTTTTTTGTTAAAAAATCAGCCGTTGCTCTTATACTTTCGATTGTATCTCCGTCTGCGCCAACGACCATTTCGGTCGAAACGTCTATTCCTGTGCTTCGGATCTTCTTTATTTGCTCACCATATCGTTCAACCTTCGCCCAAGATTTTGACATTTTATTCAAACTCTCTTGGGAAATGCTCTCGATCCCAAAAGAGAGCGAGACACATCCGCTATTGGCAGCCGCCATTAGCACTTCCTCATCATCGGCAATCGATATTTCACACTGCGACATCCATGTCATTTTTAGTTTTTCAATTTCCTTTAGGAGTGTTAGCATGTAGTTTCTATCGGACAGAATATTGTCGTCAAGAAGCAGAAATTTATTGTATCCAAGCGCCTTAATATGCTTAATATCACGTATAACTTCGTCAATATCTCGGCGAAAATATTTGTTTTTATACAGACAATATACAGAGCAGAATGTGCACGAATTTGGGCATCCCCGACCGGCTTGAACCGGCAAAAAGTCACCTATTTTCTTTTTTGTCAGTAACTCGTATTTTGGCAGTGGGTAGGAGAGTTCCGTTATCGGCATGTCGTAGAATTCTTTTATCTCCCCTTTCGACAGATCTTCAAGCATCGCTTTGAATGAAAGCTCTCCATCGCCGATCATAACACTATCGCAATATTTTTTAGTTTCATTTGGCATTAGGCTTGCCATATAGCCACCCATTACAACTGTTTTACCTCTTTTTTTAAACTCTGTTGCAATATCTATGCTTCTAACAATGGCATGACCCATGCTGGAAATTGCAATTACATCTGCATCTGTCTCGAAATTCACATCTTCTATTGTCTCAAGACAGCATTCAAACTCGTGCTCGTGACAGACCGCCGCCAGTATTGCAGGAGCTAGTCCAACAAAATAAAGTTTAGACTTTTTTATCAGTTCTTTTTCTTTGGCATACGGAGTGGATTGTATAAAATATACCTTCATATTCACTCCCCCTTCATCTTACGCTTTAGGTAGCCTGTAAGCATGTCCATGTAGAAATGTACATCCATGAAGTCATAGATTCCCGATTTTTTTGCTATGGAATAAAGTCTTAAAAATAACTTATGATAGGCCATATAGAATGCTCGCCTCGACATTTTCTCAGGCTCTAATACGAGATGCAAAAAGTCGTAATGCTCGACATCGTGCGAGTCGATTTTGTGCTTATATTCTTCATAAAGAGGTGTTCCAGGTATTGGCGTGAATACAGAGACCGTTACATATTCAAGGCCTGTCTCTTGCACAAATTTATAAATATTCTCAAAATATTCATCATCTGCATCTATCGTAGCTATCATTAGTGCGATGCAATTGGCTCCGGCTAATTTAATATTCTCAATTGATCGCCTGTTTTGATCAAGACTGGTCTCTTTGTTCATGGATTTTAGCACATTATCGCTTACTGCTTCTAACCCCACTAAGAAATACTTTACCCCAACTCTCGAAAGCTCTTCCACAAGGTCAGGATTTTCTGCTGTGAAATCTGCACGTGCATAGCATAAATATGTTTTATTTATACCATATTGCTTAATCAGTTCGATAAACCTTCTCAAGCGCACTTTGTCAACTAAAAAATCATCGTCGACTATTTGAATATAATTGGCATCGATGCCCCTAATTTCCTCCACTACAAGTTCGATGTCACGAGCTCTGTATTTTCCACCTGCAAGCAGTGTGCAATAGCAGAAATTGCAATTATACGGGCACGAAAAAGCCGTTTTTATTGTTGCTACCCCTGTCATGTGTAGATATTTATAGTTCTCCTTGTGCTCGTTGAAAAAGCTTCTGTCAGGTATTGGAAGCTCGTTTATGTCTATCGGCATAAGCTCGTTGACAATATATTTGCCATCGCTTTTGTATACAAGCCCATTAATACTATGCAAAGGCTCCCCTTCTATCAAACGAGCGAGATCTATAAGACTTTCGCTTCTATAAATGTAGTCGATGTGCTCGAAATAGAAGTTTTTATAGTTTAGCTGAGCGTGCACTCCGCCTACTATTGTTGTAATATCGGGGTTGATATTTTTTGCTTGTGCCAGATATTCAATCATAAGTTTTTCTTGTGTTATGTAACCTGTTACAGAAACAACATCGGGGCGTTCTCTCGCTATTACATCGCTTACCTTTCTTTTTTCGACAAGAGCATCGTAAATATAGACATCATGACCCCTCGAGGTTAGCTCTGTATATATGTATTCCAACTCGAGTGGTTCATTGTTTAGAATATTTGTAAAACTTAGGGCATTAGGTGCTTTTGGTCTTATGATAACAACCTTCATTCTGCTATGCCCCCTTAATAATTTTCTTAATATACTGCCAACTTATTTTACTCGCTCCTCGAGAAAGTTTTAGCGTTGTTTTTAACCCGTACCTTCTAATCATGTAAGAAATATTTTTTGGTGTCAGTGTTATTTTGTAGTAAAGCATAAGTGTTCTAAAATAAAATTCTCTTACTGAAATTTTCTCCGGAGATACCACAAGATGTGCCATATCCCATTTTTCATGCTGATTATACGGAATTATTAATTTATCTCTATATATGTCCAAATACTCTGTTCCGGGCATTGGGGTAAGTGGTTGCAGATTTACAAAAACTATCTCGCATTTTTTTATAAATCGGTGCAATCTATCAAAATCCTTTTTCTCCCAATCTATTCCAAGTATTACTGTCGCATAGCATTCTATGTCGTATTTTTTAAGTATATCAACAGCTTTTACATTATCGTCAATGCCTGTTTTCTTGTTATACTTGTCGAGTGTCTCTTGACTTGCCGCTTCGAGTCCGACAATTACAGCAGACAGACCTACCTCTTTTAGCATAGCTATAACATCTTCGTTTTTCGATATAAAATCCGCTCTTCCGTATACCAAATAATTTTTTTCAATCTTGTTTGCTTTTAATTTTTCGTAAAAATCGATTAGGCGCTCTCTATTAAACAGAAAGTCGTCGTCTACTATGTAAACTTCTTTTTGTGGTATTTGGAGCAGCTCCTCTATCACCTCATCTATATCTCTCGCACTGTAAGGAGTTATCAGTTTACAAAAGCAAAAATTGCAATTAAATGGGCATCCATACGAGGTTTTTACCAGTGCACATTTGTCTTGAAACAGATAGTAATACCGCTCTGTGTATTCTTTGGGAAGCTCTCTGTCAGGCAGTCTCCTTGTTTTGTCAGTACAGCCTGCTATGTCGTATAGATCATTCTCTGACACGCATATTTTATCTATATATTCACTTTCAAAATCATCAGGGCATACAGTAGCATGGACTCCGCCTACCGCTACTACTATGCTGCTATCGAACTGTTTTACTTCTTTTGCATATTCCTTCATAACTCCAATATGACTTATGTAACCTGTAATCCCAACGAGCTCTGGACTGTGCTCGGCTAAAATTTCCCTTAAGCTTCGCTTTTCCAAAATCATATCGACAATTATCACTTCGTGACTGTTTGCCTTGAGAACGGAAGATAGCGTCATGAGCTCCAATGGCTGGCAGATCATGACGCTTTGAAGGCCTATTGTGTCATTATGCGGTTTTGGTCGTATTAAAAGAATTTTCATGCTTTTTTCTTAAGAACAAAGCCGCAAATGTTTGGCACGTAGTTCTTTTCCTTAATCGTAAAGGTTTCTACCACCTCGAAATAAGGGCGCACCAGAGCGATAAAGCGTTCTCTTGACATGTAATCTGCCTCTGCCGCTGTTTTTTCTATCATGCCCATAACAATTTTATCGTACAAATTGTTTATGCTTGCCTGAGCAAAAATTGCGTAGCCCCCCGGCTTTATAGAATCTGCTATATTCTTAATAACCATGCCCTTTTTTGCGTAGTATGGCAGCGAATGACAGCATGTAACTATGTCGTAGCTTTCAGGCTCGCAGAATTTTTCTGCGCCTTGCTCGATTATATTTGCAAAAGGTACATTCTTTCGGGCGATAAGCGTCATTTTTCGAGACTTGTCGACCCCTGTGTAACTGTAATTTGGTAGCACATTATAGAGATCTCGCAGTAGCTGGCCGACACCGCAACCCATATCGAGCAGCGATACAATCTCTCTGCCCTCGAAATGCTTTAAAACACGCTTTACTACTGCCTTTCTTGTTGGTGATAGTGAGTATTTTTGCACCCATAGCGAATGGTATCTGTGGGCAATTCTATCCCAAACCGATCCGTTTTCCTGCTTCATAACAAGACCTCCTTGATTTATAATTATTATTTCACTTGTAAATAATATACTACTTTTTTAACTAAAAGTCAAATTAACTATCTTCGGCCACTTTACATTTACTTTATGTAGTTGTAGAGCATTTCTTTAGTGAAATTGTCATAAATCTTACCAACAAGACATGTATAAATGGTACAAATACATATATCATATAAAAATTTAAAGTGGTATAATGTATATTCGAAGAAAAAAGCAGAAAGTATAGGTGCAAACAAATGTCTTCCGGTGTAATCAAACAAAACAAGATGGGATACGCCAAAATGTTCCCTCTGATAATTTCAATGGCACTTCCTGCCATGTTTTCCATGATGGTGCAAGCTCTATACAACATTGTAGACAGCTACTATGTTGGCCAGTACAGCAGCGAGGCATTATCGGCCGTATCGCTTGCCTTTCCGATGCAAAACCTAACCATTGCATTTTCGGTCGGTACTGCAATCGGTGCAGGCTCGCTAATTTCCCGTAAGCTCGGTGAAGGCGATCATGCCTATGCCTCTAAGGTTGCAAATACCGGGCTTCTTTTGGCTATAATAACATGGGTGTTTTTTCTTGGCATTGGACTAACTATGAGCGAAGCTTTTTACAGGCTTTACGAGAGCAACGAAACAATTATTGCAATGGGAAAAAGCTACCTAACGATTGTTATATCACTTTCGCTATTCTCCTTTGTTCAAATATTTTTCGAAAAGACAATACAGGCAACAGGAAACATGATATGGCCTATGTTGATGCAACTTACAGGTGCGATCATTAACATAATATTAGACCCGATCCTAATATTTGGATACGGAATTTTCCCCGAGATGGGTGTTGCAGGTGCGGCTGTTGCGACAGTTTTCGGTCAGTTTTGTGCTTGTGCAATTGCCATTTTTCTTGTAACCAAAAAGAATAACGGCAGTGTTATTGCTTATAGCTTTAAGGAAATGAAGCTCGATAAAGAGATAGTCAAGAGTATATATGTCGTTGGCGCTCCTTCTATTGCAATGAATTCGATTGGCACGGTAACACTTATGCTTATGAATGGCCTACTATCGAGCTTTTCTACGGCGGCCTACACGGTTTATGGAATATTCTTTAAGTTGCAATCCTTTATACTAATGCCTGTTTTCGGTCTTACGAGTGGCACAATGCCAATTTTGGGGTACAACTTCGGCGCTAAAAATAATGAGCGCTTTTTATCTTGTTTTAAAATTGCGCTCTGTATCTCGCTTAGCATGACGGCAATAGGAGCACTCGCCTTTGGTCTAATTCCTGAGCAACTGCTTATGATATTCAATTCGTCACCCGAAATGGTAGAGGTCGGCATACCTGCCCTTACAGTTATGGGAATAGGCCTTCTGTTTGCCGGCGTCTCTATTCCAATGTCGACACTATTTCAGTCTATCGGCAAAGGTGTATACAGTATGATAGACACGCTACTAAGGCAGCTTGTAATACTAATCCCTATGGCATATCTGCTTTCTGGCATCGAGTTCGGGCTCGTTTGGTATGCAGTTCCGATAGCAAACTTTGTTTCAATGACATTTGCAACCTATCTTTTTACAAGAATTAAAAAGAATATAATATCTAAACTCGGCGAGCCAACGTCCGAGGCTGTTTAATGGTATCACCCAAGGGTGATGGATATAAATCCTAACAATTAAAAAGACCTTTGCATGAGCTTTGTTTTAAGTCGTGCAGAGGTCTTTTTTTGTTTACTTTGCCCTCTTTTGCTTGTTTAGAAGTATAAATTATGTTAGAATATATATAGTATTTATACGAGTTGGAGGGGGCAAAATGAAGGTTTCTTTTAAAGACAAAATACGCTATCAATTTGATAATTTAATGAGCAAAGGTACAATTGCGCTTGTGGGTATTCTTTTTCTTGCTACCGCAATTGTTGTGCTTGGCGCCGGTTTTATTATGGCTTTACTCGACGGCGAAAGAGTGCCAATACTTACATATTTTTGGACCAGCATAATGCATGTTATAGACGCAGGCACGATTACAGCGGCCGATACCAATAATCTTTCTTTTGTTGGGCTTATGTCGCTCGTTACGCTTTGCGGCATTTTTATCACGAGCATACTAATAGGTATTATAACGACAGGATTTGAAGAAAAGCTAAACAGTCTTAAAAAGGGAAATTCGAGGGTAATCGAAAATGATCATATTGTTGTACTCGGATACGACAGCAATGTTTTTACCCTTATTTCCGAGCTTGTGACGGCAAACGAAAACCGCAGTGATGGGGTAATTGTTTTGCTTTCTGACAGAGATAAAGAGGAGGTCGAGGGGGCTATTTCTCTTGAAATCCCCGATTTAAAGACGAGCCGCATCATTTGCAGAACGGGCAGTATTACAGATAAAAACATGCTCTCTAAGTGCTCGCTCGAGACTTGCAGGGCGATAATTGTCAATGAAAAGCTCGACTTTATGACAATAAAGGCTATAATTTCCATTAACAACTACTTCGACACTATTGGAAAAAACGACAGTCTGCCTCATATCGTTGCTACAATTAACAAGACTGAAAATTTAGAGGCGGTAAATGTAATTTCCAAAGGCAATGTTGAGCTTGTTTTAATAGAGAATTCCGTTTCGAGAATTATAGCGCAGTCGTGCAGACAACCCGGACTTTCGAGCGTACTTCTTGAGCTTTTCGACTACGACGGCGACGATCTCTATTTCGAGCCTCACCCCGAGCTTGAGGGCGAGCTTTTTGGAGATATTCTAAACAGGTTTGAAAAGGCTGTTGTCTTTGGATATCGGCGAGATGGCGCAGTTGTGTTAAATCCCGATAAAAACGAGGTTATGCTAAAGGACGATCACTATATTTTGCTTGTAGAGGACGACGGCATGTCTAAGACGGTACCTTACACAAAGAGTTCTGTCGATGCCTTTTTAGCGAGTGATAATGGGACGGACACAGAGCAGAGAATTGTTATTATCGGCATAAACGACATGCTGGCTAACATTATAAGCGAGCTTGACAACTATTACCCGCAAGGCTCGACCGTTGTTGTTGCAAGCGAGGATAGAGAAGAGGAGCTTTTAAACGAGCTTCACGAGCTACGGGACAATTTAAAGAATATCGACCTCGATTTTATCACTTGCGACACGACAGACAGGAAAGCGCTCGAAATGCTTGCAACCGATAACACTTCTCATATTCTCCTGCTCAGCGACTATCAGTGCGAGCCTGATATGTCAGACTCTATGACTCTCTTTAAGCTAATCCACCTAAGAGACATTGCCGAGAAAAAGGGGCTTACATACAGCTTAACGAGCGAGATTTTAGATGTGGCAAATCAAAAACTCGCAAGCGTTGCAAAGGTCAACGACCTTGTTGTCGGCTCTAATATTATCAATTTGATTTTGACGCAGATTGCGGAAAACAGAGATCTTTCCACCGTTTTCCAAGAAATACTCTCGGCAGATGGGTCTGAAATTTACATTAGGAAGGCATTCAAGTATCTTAAACTTAATACCGAGATGGATTTTTACAACGTTACCGAAATTCTCCGCAGAAGTGGCGCTATTGCAATAGGGTATAAAAAGCAAGATGGCGCAGATTATAAAATTGTCTTAAACCCGAATAAGTCGGAAAAGGTTGTCTTTGGCGTGGAGGATCATATAATTTTACTTGCATCGGATTAGTTGGTAATGATAATTTTTTGAAAAAAGATTTTTTTATATCAAAAGACCTCGTGTTGTGCAACACGAGGTCTTTTT
>CAYJFK010000025.1:0-29701 GCA_964369475.1 uncultured Oscillospiraceae bacterium
CCAAGGGCGGCCACCAAGGGCGGCCACCAAGGGCGGCCACCAAGGGCGGCCACCAAGGGCGGCCGCCAAGGGGCGACCGCCAAGGGGCGACCGCCAAGGGGCGACCGCCAAGGGCGACCGCCGAGGGCGGCCACCAAGGGCGACCGCCAAGGGGCGACCGCCAAGGGGCGACCGCCGAGGGGCGACCGCCAAGGGGCGACCGCCAAGGGGCGACCGCCGAGTGGCGACCGCCAAGGGCGACCACCAAGGGGCGACCTCCGAGTGGCGACCGCCAAGGGCGACAGCCGAGGGGCGACCGCCGAGGGGCGACAGCCGAGGGCGGTAACATCGGCGGCTCATGCCCTGATTAATCTGATCCATTATATGTAGGGCAAAATTGCACAATTTCTATTGCCGTAAGTCACAAACATATGCACACAAAGTTAAATATAAGAAAATACACTTGTAATTTCTCTCACATTAGGTATAATACACTTGTCAGGAGGTGCTGGTCATCGAAACTACACCATGGTATCAGAAAAAAAGAAAATTTAGACTAAGGCCTGTGCAGTATGTACTGCTCGGTTTTACAATAGTTGTGCTAACAGGGGCATTTTTGCTCATGCTTCCGATTTCCTCAAATACAGGCATGTGGACAGATCCGCTAACTGCACTCTTTACAGCGACGAGCGCAACTTGTGTAACAGGGCTTGTAGTTGTAGACACATACACACACTGGAGCACATTTGGCCAGTGGACTATTTTGCTTTTAATACAAATTGGCGGCCTTGGCTTTATGAGCTTTGCCACCCTCTTTTCGCTCATGCTAAAGCGCACAATTTCTTTTTCAGAGCGCCTTGTAATGATGGAGTCCTTAAACTTTAGCGAAACATCGGGCATCGTTCGCACCACGCAACACATATTGATCGGCGCATTTTTCATCGAAACAATAGGCGCAGTTATACTATCCCTTAGATTTGCACAGGACTTTGGAATTGCCGAGGGCATAAAAATGGGAATATTCCACTCCGTATCGGCATTTTGCAATGCGGGGTTTGACATAATGGGCAGCTACGGACAATTCTCGAGCCTAACGCACTATGTAAGCGACCCCATTGTAAACATAGTTATAATGAGTCTTATCGTGCTTGGCGGTCTCGGCTTTATCGTATGGGAAGAACTTGTCCAAAAGCGTACACTCAACATAAAAAAGCTATCGCCGTACAGCCGCCTTGTCATGACTGTAACGGCACTGCTATTACTATCAGGCTTTGTGCTCTTTGCAGTATTCGAGTGGAACAACCCCGACACACTGGGCGCACTGCCCGAAGGGGAGCGCCTTCTTGCGGCGGCATTCCAGTCGGTAACGACGAGAACGGCAGGATTTAACACGATAGACCAAGCCGCAATGACAGCGCCTAGCGAAATTCTAACAATAATACTAATGTTTATAGGCGGCGCTTCCGGCTCGACGGCAGGCGGTATAAAGGTAGTAACATTTGCAGTTCTTGTACTGCTTGCAGTATCTGTAACACAAGGCCGCAAGGACATTGTGGTATACGGCCGCTCTATCTCGACCAACAATGTGCTACGTGCCATAACAATTTTCTTTGTAGCCCTCGCACTTACAATAGGTGGCACAATACTAATGACAGCAACACAACCGGGCACAGGCGCAGTGGAAGCGCTCTTTGAATGCTTCTCGGCATTTGGCACGGTCGGTCTATCGCTAGGCATAACGCCGACACTCTCGACAATAAGCAGGATATACATTATACTGCTTATGTTCTTTGGTCGAGTTGGAATTTTAACGGTAACAATCTCGGTAGCGGCAAGACTGTATGGCAGAGACGATGTCTTAGGCTATCCCGAAACAAAGGTGCTTATCGGGTAGTGCTGATATAACCTAATAAGGAAATCAAACGAAAAAAACGAAAAAATATCGATACCTCTAACACAAAAGAATGGAGTTTTCTTATGAAATCATTTGTAGTAATAGGGCTTGGACGCTTTGGCGGCAACCTTGCAAGAACGCTTGCAGGTCTTGGGCTTGAGGTTTTGGGCATAGACGAAAAACCCGAGCAAGTCCAAAGAATAGCCGACTCGATTACACACGCTGTAACGGGCGATGCTAAGGACGAGCGAGTTTTAATGTCGCTTGGCATTCGCAACTTCGACTGTGCAATTGTAGCGCTCTCCTCCGACATGGAGTCCTCTATACTTGTAACTCTCATGCTAAAGGAAATGGGTGCAAATACGGTTGTCTCCAAGGCATCATCCGAAATGCACGCAAGGGTATTAAAAAAGGTCGGCGCAGATAAAGTTGTATTCCCCGAAAGGGATATGGGCACACGTCTTGCACAGAGCTTGTCCATGAACAGCATACTTGAATATATCGAACTTTCAGACGACTATTCGATTGCCGAAATTGTCGTGCCGGAGGTATGGCTCGGCAAGTCGCTAAGAGGGCTTAGCGTTCGTTCCAAGTACGGCATAAATGTAATCGGCCTAAGAAAAGAAAACGGCTCGGTTATGGATATATCGCCCGACCCAGATGAAAAGCTTGAAAAGGGCGATGCACTTATAGTAGTGGGAGAAAACGAGGCGGTAGCCAAGGTGGGTAGCCTGTGATCTCGTTAAAGACGGCGGCAACACTACTGACACCCAAAGGCAGAAAAGAGCATGGCATGTTTATTGTTGAAGGGCAAAAGCTTATAGACGAAGCGATTGGGGCGGGCTATACCCTAAAGGCGACCTTTAACAAGGATGATGTCGGCGACAAGGCATTTGCAAAGCTTTGCGACACCGTAACTCCGCAAGGGGTTGCGGCTGTCTTTGATTTAAAGGAAAAAGCAGAGAACAAACCAAGTGAGCACGGCAAGTATATACTACTCGAAAATATACAAAACCCACAAAATGTCGGGGCTATTATTCGCAGTGCCGAAGCAATGGGACTTACAGGGGTGATTTTTTGCGGAACATATGTAGATATTTTTTCTCCCAAGGTGCTCCGTGGCAGTATGGGCTCGTCGCTTAGAGTCAACTGCATGTTTTGCGAAAATGCAAAAGAGGCCGCACAAAGAATAAAAGAGGTCGGGCTAAAGCTCTATGCCGCTACACTGTCGCAAGATGCACTGCCTATAAACAAAATTAAAATTGATAGCGGAGTTGTTGCAATAGGAAACGAAGGAGCAGGGCTTACAGAGGAACTTATTGCCCTGTCGGACGGCGCTCTAATTATACCAATGGCAGGGGCGACCGAGTCGCTCTCGGCACAGGTTGCCGCTGCAATTATTATGTGGGAACTTTTTTGGCGTGGTAGCGTGATTTAGTTAGACGATTAAATTATTTCGTTAGGTAAAATGGTTATATATTAGAAAAAATTTCATTACCAACTGCGAAAAATGAATAAAAAATAAAAATTTACAATTAAAATTGCATATTGATAAATTGTGTGCTACAATAGCAACGAGGGATAGAGTTATCTCGAGCGCACAAGATGCGCAAAATCTAAAAAAAGCCCTAAAGATATATACCCCGTGAAGGGAGGTGCTTACAATATGCAAAACTACGACATTCACGCAATATGGCTAACAGCGACACTTACGCCCGACAGTCCGAAGGTCTTTAAACTTATAGATACCTTCGGGTCGGCAGAGCAGGTCTACAAAGCAGAAAGGGTAGAGCTTGCCTCGATAGGGCTACTGCAAAGAGACGAGATAGATCTACTGCTAAACAAATCGCTCGACGGTGCGTGGCGCATTGTGGCAGACTGCAGGAGGCTCGGAATAGAAATAACACACATCGGAAAAGAGGACTACCCTCCGCTACTGGAACACATAGCGCAACCACCCGTAGTGCTCTACTATAAAGGCGATATGAGCACTTTGATAGATCCGCTATCGATTTGCATTGTAGGCACAAGGGGAGCGACCTCCTACGGCGAAGGGGTTGCAATGCGACTTGCATATGACCTTGCCATGTGTGGCATAACAATAGTGTCAGGCCTTGCCGAGGGTATAGACAGCACAGCCCACATAGGAGCGCTAAAGGCAGGCGGAAAAACGGTAGCCGTTATGCCTGTGCCGCTCGATCGTGTCTACCCAAAGGTAAACGAGGAGCTATATGCAAATATAATCAACAGTGGCGGCCTTGCAATAAGCGAGTATTACCCGAGTTTTACAGTAGACAAAAGCGCATTTGTTATAAGAAACCGCATTATGAGCGGCATATCTTACGGCACAGTTATAGTCGAAGCGCCCGAGCGCTCAGGCGCACTTGCCACCGCTCGTCATGCGATAGATCAAAACAGAGAGCTCTTTGCAGTGCCCGGTAATATAACGTCGCCAAACTCGCACGGCACAAACGGGCTTATCAAGTCGATGTCGGCAATGGCTGTAACGAGCGCTACCGACATACTAACGGAATATGTAACGCTCTATCCGGAAAAACTCTTTACACAGAGGAGCGCATATATAGAAATTCCAAAAGAGGAAACAAAGCTAAAGCTTGCCTCGCCGCCGCCTAAATTTGGCGGATACCGTGAATGGGAGCTTACAAAGAGCGAGGAAAAGATAATTTCCTTAATAGAAATAACGGGAAGTGCCACACAAAAGCTACTTATAAGAACTTGCGGCATGGAACAAAAAGAGCTTGAACAAACACTCCAAAGCTTGAGCGGCAAGGGTGCTGTTATAAAAGACCCCACAGGAAGGTATCACACGGTCGGCAAGCCTAAAGGGTAAAGGTCGCAAGTAGTAGAGCCACTTTATAAAAGCAAGGCTAAAACCGTTTGAATATAGGCAAAAAAACGCAAGAGAAAGGGTGCCATATGGCTAATTTATTGATTGTTGAGTCCCCTGCAAAGGCAAAGACCATAAAAAAATACCTTGGAGGGACATATAAAGTTGTAGCCTCTATGGGTCACGTTAGAGACCTGCCAAAGAGTAAGCTCGGAATAGATGTCGAGGCCGATTTCGAGCCGAGCTACATTTCCATTAGAGGCAAGGGAGATATTATTAAGGCGCTTAAAAAAGAAGCGAAAGGCGCAAAAAAAATCTTCCTCGCAACCGACCCCGATCGTGAAGGGGAGGCAATATCGTGGCATCTTGCGGCACTGCTCGGGCTCGACCCGTCAGAGCCTATTCGTGTTACATTTAACGAGATTACAAAATCTGCCGTCCAAAAGGCGGTAAAGAGCCCGAGGCCGATAGATATGGATCTTGTAGATGCTCAGCAGGCAAGACGAATACTCGACCGCCTTGTAGGTTACAAAATAAGTCCGTTTTTATGGAATAAGGTTAAAAAAGGTCTGTCGGCAGGTCGTGTGCAGAGCGTTGCGACACGCCTTATTGTCGACCGTGAGGAGGAAATCGAAGCCTTTAACCCTGTCGAGTATTGGACGATTGAATCTGTTGTGTCCAAACTGAAGGGCGGCAAGTTTAAAGCTCGTTTCCACGGCACAAAAAAGGGCAAGATAGAGCTTACAAATGAAAAAGAAGCAACCGAGATAAACGATGTGCTAAAGAGTGCCGCATACAAGGTCGACAGCGTGAAAAAGAGCACAAAAAAGAGAAACCCCGCTCCTCCTTTCACGACCTCTACCATGCAGCAAGATGCATCTCGTAAGCTTGGCTTTACCTCCAAGAAAACAATGTCGGTAGCACAGGAGCTATACGAAGGTATAGAGATTGCAGGAGTCGGCCTGACCGCCCTAATAACCTACATGAGAACAGACAGCCTTCGCATCTCGCAAGAGGCGCTCGACGAGGTGCGCTCTCATATAACGACGACCTACGGCGAGGGCTATTGCCCTAAAACGCCGAGATTATATAAATCTAAAAACAGCTCGCAAGATGCTCACGAAGCTATAAGACCTACTTCGCTCGAATTTTCGCCCGACGACCTAAAGGGAAAAATTCCAAGAGATGCGCACAGGCTTTATAAGCTGATCTGGGGCAGATTTGTAGCCTGCCAAATGGAAGCACAAGTGCTCGACGTTGTAAGTGTAGACATTGCGGCAGACAAATATATACTAAAGGCAAGCGGTCACACGGTTAGCTTTGCAGGCTTTACAGCGGTATACGAAGAAGCAGGCGACGACAAAAAGGAAGAAGCGGCAAAACTGCCGGCTCTTACAGACGGAGAGGAGCTAAACTTGGAAGAAATAACTCCAACTCAGCACTTCACACAGCCGCCACCAAGATATACCGAAGCGAGCCTTATTAAAGCGCTCGAAGAACACGGTATTGGCAGACCGTCGACATATGCGCCGACAATCTCTACAATTCAGTCGAGAGAATATGTCGTTAAGGATGGCAAGTCCTTTAAACCGACAGAGCTCGGCGGTGTTACAACGACACTTATGAAGGATCATTTTAAAGATATAGTCGACATAGAATTTACCGCCAATATGGAAAACAACCTCGACAAAGTAGAGGCAGGCGACGAGGCATGGAAGAACACAATTCGCTCCTTCTACAAGGGATTTGAGCATGAGCTTACAGAGGCAGAGAAAAACTTAGGCGATGTTAGCTACAAAGTGCCCGACGAGGTTACAGACGAAATATGCGAGCTTTGCGGTCGTAATATGGTTATAAAATCGGGCAGATTTGGAAAATTCCTTGCCTGCCCCGGATACCCAGAGTGTAAAAACACAAAGCCACTGCTCGACGATACAGGGGCTAAGTGCCCGAAGTGCGGCGGTAGAATTGTGCGCCGTATGAGCAAGAACAAAAACAAATTCTATGCCTGCGAGCACTCGCCGACATGCTCCTTTATCACATGGTACGAGCCGACAAAGGACGCTTGCACGGTCTGCGGAAGTGTTATGCTACAAAAATCAAGATACGGCAAAAAGAGCGTTATCTGCTCGAACGAGGACTGCGTAAATGGCGAAAAGCCGACACCGCAAGAGGCAAACAAGGCAGAGGATAAGTCGGAAGGGACGGCAGGGAAGTAATGAAAGTACAGGTAATAGGTGCAGGCCTTGCAGGGTGCGAGGCGGCATGGCAACTGGCTAAACGTGGCGTGGAGGTAACCCTTTGGGACATAAAGCCCGAGGGAAGAACCCCTGCCCACGTAAGCCCCTTGTTTGCCGAGCTCGTCTGCTCGAACTCGCTAAGGGCGGCCAACATAGAAAATGCAGTCGGCCTACTAAAAGAAGAAATGCGCCGCATGGGGTCTTTAATAATCGAGGCGGCAGACAGCACAAAGGTGCCTGCCGGCGGCGCTCTTGCAGTAGACAGAGAGGCATTTGCGCAGCATGTAACAGATGCTGTTATGGAGCATCCACTTATAACATTCAAAACGGGCGAAGTAACAAAAATTCCAAGCGGCAATGTTATCGTTGCAACAGGCCCGCTTACGACCGATGCCCTGTCAGACGACATTGCAAAGACGCTCCACTTTGACAGACTACATTTTTACGATGCCGCCGCCCCAATAGTCTCCTTCGAGTCGATAGACATGAATACAGCCTTTTTTGGCTCGAGATACGGCAAGGGTACCGACGACTATATTAACTGCCCCATGACAAAGGAGCAATACATAGCCTTTTGGACAGAGCTAAAGGAGGCCGAGGAAGCAGTGCTTCACGGCTTTGAAGACAGCGCTGTTTTTGAAGGCTGTATGCCGATAGAGGTAATGGCAAGACGTGGCGAGGACACAATGCGCTTTGGCCCACTAAAGCCTGTCGGCCTGCCTCACCCCGTAACGGGCGAGGAGTTTTACGCTGTAATTCAGCTAAGGCAAGACAATGCCGCAAAAACACTCTACAACCTCGTAGGCTTTCAAACCCATCTAAAATTCCCCGAACAAAAGAGGGTCTTTTCCATGATACCGGGGCTTGAAAATGCAGAATTTGTGCGCTATGGTGTTATGCACAGAAACACATATATAAACTCGCCCGGAGTGCTCTCGCCGACATACAGAAGCTTAGCACGGGAAAATCTATACTTTGCAGGACAGATGACAGGGGTAGAGGGCTATGTCGAATCGGCATCTTCGGGATTTGTCTCGGGGCTTAACATGGCAATGGTACTGCTTGGCAAAGAGGAAATAGTATTTCCAAAAGAAACGGCGATAGGCGCACTCGGAAATTATATAGCGACAGCCGAAAAGGCAAATTTCCAGCCTATGAATGTCAACTTTGGCATTGTTGCGCCACCAAACTTTAAGTTTAAGGGCAAAAAGAACAAAAACGAAAAGCTTGCCGACAGATCACTACTTTTGATTGCTGAGATCGCAAAGAATATTTAACAAAGTGGGCTGATTGAAAATCAGCCCATATTAAAGGAGAAAACTATTTATGCTTATAGTAGTAGACGGATTTGGCGGAGATCATGCGCCACTCTCTACCGTTGAAGGGGCGATAAATGCCGCCAAGAAATACTCTGTCAATGTCTGCCTTACAGGGCCTGTGGATCAGCTCGAAAAGCTCCTAAAGGAAAAGGGCGCTCCGAGCAGTGTAACGGTGAGGGACGCAGAGCTATGTAAAGAGCTTGGAATAGACGATCTAACGGCAGTGCGCACAAAGGCGCCGTCGAGCATGGTAACCGCCTTTAACATGGTAAAGGCAGACGAGGCAGATGCCTTTGTAAGTTGCGGCTCGACTGCGGCAATAGTGCTTGGCGGTGCCGCTCTTGTAGGCCGTGCAAAGGGAATTCGCCGTCTTGCCCTCGGTACTCCTATACCAAAGGAAAACGGATCTATTCTCCTTCTCGACAGCGGTGCAGGGCTTGACTGCAACGCAGAAACGCTACTCGAATTTGCAAGAAGCGGAGCCGCTTTTATGGCGAGCATAACGGGCAGACCCGATGTTAAGGTGGGGCTTATAAACAACGGCACAGAGGAATATAAGGGCAGGGCAGAATATATAGAGGCGCACAAACTGCTCTCTGAGAGCGATTTAAATTTTTGCGGAAATTTAGAGCCACGAGACCTTTTTACAACCGATTTCGACGTTGCTGTATGCGACGGCTTTACAGGCAACGCAATACTAAAAGCGGCAGAGGGTGCGGCCTCCTTTTTCTCGTCGGGGCTTAAAGCGGCATTCAAGAAAAGTCCCATTACTATGCTCGGTGCACTTATGGCAAAGAGCGGCATAGAGGACTTTCGCAGAAAGTTCGACTATTCGGAATACGGCGGTGTACCTGTAATCGGTGTTTCTAAGCCTGTAATAAAGGGACACGGCAGTTCAAACTCAAGGGCTGTAGAAAATGCCATTCGTCAGGCAATGCTTGCCGCACAAGGTGTGAAGGATATAGGCATGAAGGAATAGCTTGAAAAAAAGCTATCTGCAAGTTGTAATTTGCAATTAAATCTTGACATAAATTTATAAAAAAGCTATATTTTATTATATATGGTATATCGAGTGTCGCTCGATATAGAGATATCAGTAATAACTTTTTTCTTTAAGAGGTGCTAAACATGATACTGGAGAAGATCAAACTTATTTTATCGGAACAACTTTCTATCGATCAAGAGGAGATAGAGGCCGCCACTCGATTTGACGAGCTCGGCGCAGACTCGCTCGATGTGGTCGAACTCGTCATGGCTATGGAGGAGGAGTTCGACATTACAATCGAGGACGAACAGGTCGAAAAAATTTCAACGATAGAGGATATTGTTAAAATTATTTCGGAGTACGTGGAAGAATAAAAACAAGCGATAAGGCGGAAGGGGATACCTTTCCGCTATGTCCTTTTTAGGAGTATATATGGAAATTGGGTATAAATTCAAAGACAAGGCACTTTTGGAGGCCGCTATGACGCATTCCTCCTATGCAAACGAGAACAAACCAAGGAAAATAGCCTATAACGAGAGACTGGAATTTCTTGGAGATTCGGTGCTTTCTGTCATAACGAGCGATTATATTTACAAAAACTTTAAAGACCTGCCCGAAGGCGATCTCTCTCGTGTTAGGGCGGCCGTTGTGTGCGAAAAATCTCTTGCGGCATTTGCAAGAAAGGTCGGCATAGGTGCCGTTTTAAAAATGGGAAAGGGCGAGGAGCTCACAGGGGGCGGAGACAGGGACTCCATTTTGGCAGATGCCTTCGAAGCACTGCTCGCCGCCATCTATTTAGACGGCGGATTCGAGCCCGTTAAGACATTTTTAATGCCACATCTTCTGCCTGCAATAAAAGAGGCGGTAAAGGGCAGACGTTTTTCCGACTACAAGACGGAACTGCAAGAGATAGTGCAGAGAAACAAGGGGGAACTGCTCTCTTACCAACTGCTGTCTCAATCAGGGCCTGACCACAGAAAGGTCTTTGAGGTCGAGGTATATCTAAACAGCAACCCCATTGGCAAGGGAGTCGGTCGCACAAAAAAAGAGGCAGAACAGCAAGCGGCAAGGGCGGCGCTTGCCCTAATGGGATATTGAGCGGCGCAATAGGGGTATTTATCCCCCATCTCGGATGCCCTCACCTGTGCACATTTTGCAATCAAAACACAATATCGGGGACAGCCCTTCCTACGCCACCTTGCGACATTGCAAAGATTCCGCCGCCCAAAGTGCCGCACGAAACAGAACTTGCCTTTTTCGGGGGCAGTTTTACAGCGATAGATAAAGAGCTAATGGTCGACTACTTAAAGGCAGGACAAGCCTATGTTAAAGCGCACGGCTTAAAGGGCATACGGCTGTCGACCCGTCCCGACTGTATAGACGAGGGCATAATAAAAATCCTAATAGAGCACGGCGTTACAACGATAGAACTCGGCGCACAGAGCATGGACGATGCCGTCCTTGCAAACTGCGAGAGAGGGCACAAGGCAAGCGATGTCGAGAGAGCATCACAGCTTATAAATAAGACGGGCATATCGCTCGTTTTGCAAATGATGACAGGTCTAAAGGGCGACAGTCCGCAAGGGGCAATCCTTACGGCAAAAAAACTTGCCGCACTACGCCCATCGGGAGTGAGGATATATCCAACACTTGTGCTAAAGGGCTCAGAGCTCGAAAGGGATAAGGACTATGCTCCCCAAACCTTAGAGCAAGCGATAGATCTTGCGGCAAAGCTTACTGTTTTTTTCGAAAAAGAGGGTATAGACATAATAAAAATGGGCATACATGCCGAGAGCTCCTACGACATGGGAGAACTCGTTGCCGGGCCATATCACCCCTCTTTCAGAGAGCTTGTACATGCAAAGATTTACAGAGATAAAGCACTACCCATCTTAAGCGGTATGTCGGGCGATATAGAGCTTGTATGCGCAAAGGGCAGAGTGTCGCAAGTTGTGGGGCAAAAGCGGAGCAACAAGGCGGAATTTTTAGCTCTGCCAAAGATAAAAAGTATAACTTTTACAGAAGATGACAAACTTTACGGCTTTGAGCTTGTAGCAAGACAAAAAATGTGATAAAATAATACATTATCTTATAAAAAAGGAAGGGGTGAGCCCGTGAGATTAAAACAAATAGATATTGTCGGGTTCAAGTCCTTCCCCGACAGCGTTTCGCTTATATTCGACAGAGGAATAACGGCCGTCGTCGGGCCAAACGGCAGTGGCAAGAGCAACATTGTAGATGCGGTGCGCTGGGTGCTCGGCGAGCAGAGCACAAAGAGCCTTCGAGGTGGGAAAATGGAAGATGTTATCTTCTCGGGCACCTCGGCAAGACGTGCCACAGGCTTTGCCGAGGTCAGCATGACGATAGACAACTCGGAGGGCAAACTGCCGACCCCCCTAACCGAGGTAAAGGTTACAAGAAAGCTATACCGCTCGGGCGAGAGCGAATATTTAATTGCAGGGCGAAATGTTAGGCTAAAAGATGTTAACGAGCTCTTTATGAATACAGGCCTTGGGCGAGACGGCTATTCGCTCATCGGTCAGGGCAAGATTTCCGAAGTGCTATCGGTAAAAGGCGAGGAGCGCAGAACGATATTCGAGGAGGCGGCAGGCATCTCGAAGTATCGCTACCGCAGGGTAGAGAGCGAGAGGCGGCTTAAAAGCGCCGAGGAAAATTTAGTAAGACTGCGTGATATACTGTCAGGCTATGCCACAAGAGTTGAGCCGCTCCGTGTGCAGTCCGAGAAGGCAAAAAAATATATAGAGCTAAGGGAGCAGCGCAAGCAGCTTGAAATAAATGTATGGCTCGACGGCATAGAAAAAGCAAGAGAGCAGTCGGGTAAACTTAAAATAGATTTCGAAACGGTTTCAGCACAGCTCGACGAGATGACAAAGGCGCAGACAATGGCAGAGGAAGAACTCGAGTCGATAGGCGAAGAAACAGGGCAGATAAACGCAGGGCTCGACACGGCCATAAGGCGGCAACGTGGACTCGATGCCGAGAGTAGCGAGAGCAAAAGCAAGATAGCCGTGCTCGAAAATGATATTTCTCACAACGACACAAGAATAGAAGAACTAAAGACAGGCGCTGTAAGCGACGAGGCGCTCTCTGCAAAGCTCGAGGCCGAGAGGGTCGAGCTCTTAGGGCAAAAAGAGAAAAACATAAGGGACACGCAGGAGCTCGACGAGATTATTTTTAACCTCGAAACCGAGCTTGAGGAAATAGACGAGGACGAGGCAAAGGATCACTTTGACGAGCTAAGCGCACAGGCGGCAAGGCTTGCAGAGGGCATAACAGAGCTTAGAATAAAAGAGGCCGACGCAAAGACAAGGCTAAGTCACCTCTACGACGAGAGAGAGAGACGGGCGGGCGACGGAGAGACGAGAGCCTCCCGCCTGACCGAAGTAGAGGGCGAGATAGACCGCTTATCAGCCGATCTCGAAACACACAGGAAAACACGTGTTGCGGCCGAGAACATAGTAAACGGACATACAAAGCGTGTAGAAAGTCGCACAGCTCGACTTGAAACGGCAGAAAGTGCCATTTTGGAGTTGCAACAAGAGGGCACAAAAAAAGCAGAGCGCCTTCGCCTACTCGAAGGGCTTGAGCAGAGCATGGAGGGCTATTCGGGCGCTGTGCGTGCCGTTCAAAAGGCGGCAAAGGAGTCTCGCCTTGCAGGGGTGCACGGAACGGTTGCCTCTGTAATAAGTGTAGATAAAAAGTACGCAACAGCAATCGAGACAGCGCTTGGGGCGGCACTTCAAAATATAATAACCGAGACCGAAAAAGATGCTAAGTCGGCAATAGCCCACCTTAGGGAAAAGGGCGCAGGACGAGCGACATTTTTGCCGATAGAGACAATAAAGCCAAGAGGTAGTACAAACTTTTCAAAGGGCGACGGCTTTGTAGGCATGGCCGACAGCCTTGTGACGACCGACAGCAAATACAGAGGCATCGTGGAAAACCTGCTCGGCCGCACGGCGATAGCGGAAAACCTCGATGTGGGAACGGCTCTCGCAAGGCAAAACGGATATAGAGTGCGCATTGTTTCGCTCGATGGACAGGTTATAAATGCCGGCGGCTCGCTTACAGGAGGATCTCGTGCGACAGGTGTCGGTATGCTGTCGAGACGTGGAGAGATAGACAGCCTTAGAGCAGAGATAGAGGAACTTCGTCAAAAGCACGCCACCCTAAAGGCAGAAAAGGAAACTACCGCAACAGAACTTGCCACAGCAAAGGCAGGGCTCGAGGCGGCAGGCGCAGAGGGTCGCACGGCAAAAGAGGCAGAAATTAGAATAGAAACAGAGCTCGCCGCCCTCCAAAAAGAGCGTGCAACCTTGGGAGACGAGTTTAGCTGGCTACAAAGCGAACTGCAAAAAGAGGCAACAAAAGAGGCCGCCATCATGGCAGAGCTTGCCGATATAGAGGAGCAGTCTGTCAAACTAAAAGAGCAAACCGAGCAGACCGAGGGAGAAATTTCAAAGGGCAAAGCAAAAATAGAGGACATGCAAAGGCTGTCGGAGGATATAAGAGCCAAGCTGACAGATAACAGGCTGAAAGCCGGAATTTTGCGCCGTGATATGGAACATACAAGGCTTGCTATCGACAATAATAACGAGGCAATTCGCCTAAATTCGATAGATGCAGACGGTAGAGCGGCCGAGATAGAGCGCCTTAGAGCTCTAACGGCAAAGGCAAGCGGCGAGATTGCCGAGATAAAAAAGGCCGAGGAGGACTACGGCGCAAAGAGAGCAGAACTTGCAGTTTTGATAACCGAGCTAACTCAGGCGAGAGACGATGCCGAGCTAAGACAGCAAGCGCTTAGAAAAAAGCTTAGGGAGACGACAGAGCAAAAAGAGGGCCTCGTTAAAGAGCACACAAGGCTTGAAAACAAGCTTGCCGCCGCCCGTGCCGAGGTCGAGGGGGCAATATCACGGCTGTGGGACGAATACGAGCTTACGGTCTCGGGAGCGGAGGAACTTCGCACTCATGTCGAAAACATGGCAGAGGCAAAGGCAAAGATTACAGAGCTTAGGAATAAAATTAGAGGCCTTGGCAATATAAATGTAGATGCAATAGAGGAATACAGAGAGGTAAAGACCCAGTATGAATTCTTCACAGAACAGATAGGCGACCTTGAAAAGGCAAGGGGCGAGCTCGACGGTATAATAGAGGAGCTTACCGCCAAGATGAAGGTTATATTTGCCGCACAGTTTAAGGTAATAAACGAGAACTTCGGTGTCTGCTTTAGAGATCTGTTCGGCGGCGGCAGCGCCACGCTTGAACTTACAGACCCGACAGATGTTTTGGAATCGGGCATAGAGATAAAGGCAAGCCCACCGGGAAAGGTAATAAACAACCTAACCTCCCTGTCAGGCGGCGAGCAAGCGCTTGTAGCCATTGCAATGTATTTTGCAATACTCGAAGTGCGCCCCTCCCCATTTGTTATACTCGACGAGATAGACACAGCGCTCGACGAGGTAAATGTTGTGCGGCTTGGCAACTACTATAAAAAATACACCGACCACACACAACTAATTCTTGTAACCCACCGCCGTGGCGCAATGGAGGCGGCAGACCTGCTCTATGGTGTTACTATGCAAGAAAAGGGTGTGTCGAAGGTGCTTAGAATGGATGTAAGCGAAGCACAAAAAATGAAATTAAATTAATGACGGATGTGAATTATGGGATTTTTTGACAAATTTAAAAAGATATTCCAAAAGCTCGACGACGAACTTTTCGACGAGCTCGAGGAGGCAATGATAACTGCCGACATGGGAGTCGAGGCCGCAATGGAGATAACCGAAAAGCTAAGAGTAGAGGCAAAGGCGAGAAAGATCGGTAATGCTGAGGATTTAAGAGAGCTTTTAATAGAGCTAATAGCAGAAGAACTGCGATACGACGAGCCCATGAAGCTTTCCACAAAGCCCTCTGTTATCCTTGTTGTCGGCGTAAACGGTGTCGGCAAGACGACCTCTATCGGTAAGCTTTCGGCAATGTTTAAAAGAGAGGGCAAAAAAGTGCTGCTCGGCGCAGCCGATACATTCCGTGCGGCTGCTGCCGACCAGCTCGAGATATGGGCAGGCCGCACAGGGGTCGAGATAGTTCGTCAAAACGAAGGCAGCGACCCGGCAGCAGTTGTCTACGATGCGGTAATTGCAGGCAAGAGCCGCTCGTGCGACATTGTTATATGCGACACGGCAGGCAGACTTCACAACAAGAAAAATCTAATGAACGAGCTCTCTAAAATGTCGAGAATTATCGACCGTGAACTACCCTCTTGCGACAGGGAGGGACTTCTTGTAATAGATGCAACGACAGGTCAAAACGGCCTTATACAAGCAAGAGAATTTGCCGAGGTCGCCGAGGTAACAGGAGTTGTGCTGACAAAGCTCGACGGCACGGCAAGGGGCGGCATTGTGGTCGCAATCAGAAAAGAACTGGGACTTCCCGTTAGATATATCGGCGTTGGCGAAGGGGTAGACGATATGAGAGCCTTCGACCCCTTGGCATTTGCAAAGGAGCTTGTATGAGGGTAGTCATTGCGACAGGCAACAAGGGCAAACTAAAGGAGCTGTCAGAGCTTTTAACCCCTATGGGATTCGAGGTGCTCTCGCCCAAAGATTGCGGCATAGAGGGCTTTGACGTCGTTGAGGACGGCGACACATTCGAGGAGAATGCCCTTATAAAGGCACGTGCATACAGCATAAAAACAGGCATTGCCGCAATTAGCGACGACTCGGGACTTGCGGTAGATGCCCTTATGGGAGCACCCGGTATTTACTCGGCAAGATATGGCGGCGAAGGGCTCGACGATGCGGGCAGAATTGCGCACCTTCTCGAAAACATGAAGGACATTCCGAAAGACGAGCGCACTGCAAGATTTGTAAGCGCACTTGCATTTGCCTCCGACAAAAGGGAGTTTGCCGTTAGGGGAGAGTGCGAAGGGGTTATAATAGATGCCCCGATCGGCGAGGGTGGTTTTGGCTACGACCCTGTATTTTTATATGAGCCCGACGGCCTTACATTTGGCGAGATAACAAAAGAGCGTAAAAACGAAATAAGCCACAGAGCGGTCGCCATGAGAACATTTAGAGAGATGCTAAAAGAGGTCATAGGATAGGGCATTATCGATCGCCCTATGAAACTATATAGACGTAAAAAAGATAGAGACGAGACATTTTAAGGAGATATTATGACAAGCAAACAAAGAGCAACACTAAGAGGTATGGCAAACGGACTTGATACAATTTTTCAGGTCGGCAAGGACGGACTTTCCGAGTCCTTTTACAAGCAAGTAGACGATGCACTCGAGGCAAGAGAGCTTATAAAGCTACGTGTGCTCGAAACATCGGGCATAACGGCAAGAGAGGCGTGCGAAGTAATAACGGCAGAGTGCGGCGCAGAGCCTGTACAGGTAATCGGCTCTCGCTTTATCATCTACCGTGCGGCAAAAAAACCTGTCATTAAAATATGACGGGCGAAAAGGAAATAAAAAGAGCACTTTTTGGGGGGACATTCAATCCTCCCCATTTGGGGCATATGGAAATAGTAAAGTATGCCATAAGCACGCTTGGTTTCGACCAAGTCATTGTAATGCCGACAGGCAGATCGCCACATAAAAAGGTCGACGACATAGCCCCCCTCCACAGATACAACATGGCAAAGCTTGCCTTCGATGGCATAGATGGTGCTACCGTTAGCGACATAGAGCAAAAACGAGAGGGCAAGAGCTATACATACGATACTATAATAGAGCTTGAAAAAGTAGAGACCGGCAAAATATCGGTCATAATGGGCGAGGACATGCTAAAGACGATAGATAGTTGGTACAGGGCAGAGGATCTGCTTAAACTGTGCGGCATAGTGGTATTTTCACGGGATAAGGATCTATCAAAACTCGGACACGAAGTCGAGAGGGTGCAAGGCAAATACGGGGCTAACATAACGCTTGCAACGATGGAGCACTTCCCCTATTCCTCAACGGCAATAAGAAATGCCGTTAAAAAAGGAGAGCGCCCCGAAGGGGTCATGCCGAGTGTTTTGAGATATATCGAGGAGAATAGACTATATGTATAACATAGATCAGTTTAAAGAAAAGCTACAAACATACATATCGGGAAAACGACTTGCCCACAGCCTTTCCGTGGCCGACGATGCGGTGCGCATTGCAAAGATATACGGGGCAGACGAGGAGAAGGCATATGTAGCAGGGCTTTTGCACGATGTAACAAAGCAAGAGAGTATCGAAAATCAGTTGCTTATGGCGGCTGAGTTTGGTATAATATTAAGCAGTTTCGAAAGGGCAGCGCCAAAACTTCTTCACGCAAAGACAGCCCCGGAGATCATGCGGCGTGATTTTGGCATAGAGGACGAGGAAATCCTCGATGCCGTTCGCTTTCATACAACGGGAAAAGCAGGCATGTCGCTACTTGGAAAGATAATATATGCCGCAGACTATGTAGAGCCGCTTAGAGATTTTAAAGGGGTCGAGAAGCTTCGCAAGCTTGTAGACAAAGACTTGGACGAAGCACTTATAGCCGCCCTTGAAATGACGATATGCGACATTCTTAAAGACGGAAAACTTCTACATTCCGACACGGTAAACGCACGAAACGAACTTGTGGAAAGGAGGACAACACTTGCAGGGCAAGAGAGTTAAAGGTAAAAGAGAAATTGGAAGTACCCCACCTGTCGATGTGACAGAAAAGGATATAGTACAAGACGAGATAACGCAAAGTGAGCCCTCCGACGACACAACACATGGGTGTACAAAGCCATTTGATGCCATAAAACCGCAAGGTGCGCAGGTTGCAGGTCAAGAGCAAGAGGACGAATCGAAACAGGCAGAGGACAAGGGAGAGAGCGAGCAGTCTCAAGCCGAGAAGATAAAGCTTGCAATAGAGGCGGCACTGGCGGCAGAGGATATAAACAAGCCGAGGGTCGACACGAGAAAGGTCAAAAAGCGAGAGTTTTTCGACTTTGAAAAGGAACTTGGCGAGCAAGGGGAATATGCCGATCAAGTGGGTGAGACCGGCGAGACAGTAGAGCACGGCAATGAGCCTGAGGGCGAGATCGACGACGGACCTGAAATTCTGCTCGACTACTTCACGCAAAACAAGAAAAAAGAGGACGACATTCCAAAGGACTTTATTGTCCCCCCCTTAGACGAAGAAATAATGGGGAGCAAGGCAGGCGAGAACAAAAAAATAAAGCCTACAAAGGCAGAACAAAAAAAGGCAATGCCTAAAAAAGTTGCACTTGGAATACTGCTTGGTATAGTCCTTATAGGTTTATATCTATTTGCAAGATTTATGAGTGCGGCAAACAGTGCATACGAGCCCTCCGTCCCCGTAGTTTCAGGCGGCGAGCCTTGGAAGGCTGTAAGGGAGCGAGCGGTGCAAACAGACCCCGGAATGGTGCGCAGGGACGATACACATATATTTATTGTCGGCGCAACCGATAGCGAAGGATACAGAACAGATGCAATGCTACTTGTATTTTTCGAACCGTCGGCGGATAAACTCAATGTATTGCAAGTGCCACGAGATCTCTTTATAGAGGCAGGCAACGCCAGCAACAAGGCAAACACGCTAAACGCAT
Organism: uncultured Oscillospiraceae bacterium; assembly: GCA_964369475.1. Taxonomy (GTDB): domain Bacteria; phylum Bacillota; class Clostridia; order Oscillospirales; family Feifaniaceae; genus CAYJFK01. The sequence goes on from CAYJFK010000025.1 coordinate 18,869, forward strand.
ACGGCGGTGGCGAGCTTATGAAGTCGGCAATGTCGTCGGCATTTGGTATTCCGATAGACAATTATGTAGTAGTGAGCATAGATGTATTCAAACAACTTGTAGACGAGATAGGCGGTGTGGAAATCGAAGTGCCCTTCGACATGGACTACGAAGACCCATACCAAGATCTGTACATTCATTTAGACAAGGGCTTGCAGGTCTTAAACGGCGAGCAGGCAGAGGGATTTGTAAGATACCGCTTTGGATATGTCAACATGGATTTTGGCAGAATGAATGCACAAAAAATGTTCTTAGCGGCCGCCGCAAAGGAACTTATAGAGCCTGCTAACATGCTAAAGGTTCCTGGGCTTATAGACATAGTTTTCAAAAACATGAAAACAGATCTAACGGCAGGCGAGATGCTATCTCACGCAACATCAGCCCTTACCGTACCGCTTGAAAATATACGAATTTTCACAACTCCGTCCGAGTCGTGGTACTACGACGGGGAGTCAGGGCTTACGGTATACAAAGACGAGATCATGTACATTATTAACAACTACTTCTCGCCTTACGACGAGCTTATAACAAATGCAACGATAGTTGAATATGGCAGAGATTTTAACAGCGAATTTAACTTAGACGGCGACAGCCTTGTCGATATAGACGAGGAACGTCCGCTATTTTATCTCGACCCAAAATGGAACTGGGAAGAATACTTAGCGGCACAAAAGGGCGAAACAACAGTAGAGCCCGAACAAGAACAAGAAGATACGGGGATAGACACCACGCCAAATTCAGACGTTGGTGATCTCCCTAATACGGAGGGGTAAAAAATGGAACACAATCCAAAGGATTTAGCAATTAAAATAGCAAGAATACTCGACGAGAAAAAGGCAGAAGATGTAAGGGTTATACACATAGGCGACCTTACAATTCTTGCAGACTACTTTGTTATAGCGACAGGTACAAACTCGACACAGGTAAAGGCACTTGCCGAGGAAGTCGACTTTAAACTCGGTCAAGAGGGATTAGAGCCTCACCACGCAGAGGGAAAGAGAAGCGATCAGTGGATTTTGCTCGATTACAGCTCTGTCGTTGTGCATGTATTCTACAAAGATGCAAGGGAATTTTACAATCTCGATAAAATGTGGGCAGATGCCGCAGAGATAGATAAAAAGGAGTGGGAAGTGCAGTGAGGTACGATTACAAAAACATAGAAAAAAAGTGGCAAGATATTTGGGAAGAAAAGGGTGTCTTTCATGCACCTAACGACTACACAAAGCCAAAGTTTTACGCTCTTGTAGAGTTTCCCTATCCTTCGGGTCAGGGACTTCACGTGGGACACCCACGCTCCTACACAGCGCTCGATGCTGTCTGCCGTAAAAAGAGGCTCGAGGGCTACAACGTGCTATACCCAATGGGATGGGACGCCTTTGGTCTACCTGCCGAAAACTATGCGGTAAAGACAGGCATTCACCCCTCTGTTGTAACAGAGGAGAACATAAAGCGCTTTAAAAGCCAACTTATGAGTCTTGGATTATCATTTGACTGGTCGAGAGAGGTCTCGACGACCGATCCTGAGTATTATAAGTGGACTCAGTGGCTATTCCTAAAGTTTTTCGAAAAGGGCCTTGCCTACAAAAAGGAAATGGCTGTTAACTGGTGCCCCTCTTGCAAGACTGTACTTGCTAACGAGGAGTCGATAGGCGGCATATGCGAGCGTTGCGGCGCAGGCACTGAAAAGCGCATGAAGAGCCAGTGGATGCTCGCCATTACAAAGTATGCCGACCGTCTTATAGACGATCTTGACGACATCGATTTTATCGAGCGTGTAGAAGTTCAGCAGAAAAACTGGATCGGACGCTCCTACGGCGCAGAGGTGACATTTAAGACAACAGAGGGCGACGCGCTCGTTGTCTTTACAACACGTCCAGACACGCTCTTTGGCGCAACATTTATGATAGTGTCGCCCGAGCATCCCATGCTTGTCGAGCGTGCATCTGCCATAACAAATATAGACGAGATAACAAAATACCAAAGCGATGCCGCCAAAAAGAGCGATATGGAAAGGGCAGACCTTTCTAAGGAAAAGACAGGCGTTAAGATCGAAGGCATTGCAGCGATAAACCCCGTAAACGGAGAGGAGCTACCGATATTTGTCGCCGACTATGTCCTTATGGGCTACGGTACAGGCGCAATAATGGGCGTTCCTGCGCACGACGAGAGAGACTACGACTTTGCAAAGTCCTTCGGTCTACCGATAATCGAGGTAGTAGCAGGCGGCGACATAGAAAAAGAAGCATACACAGATTGCGACGAGGGCATTATTGTAAACTCGGGCTTTATGAACGGGATGCATGTCGACGAGGCCATTGCCGCAATAACAAAATGGCTCGAGGAAAAGGGTCTTGGCACACCAAAGACAAACTTTAAGCTAAGAGACTGGATCTTCTCCCGTCAGCGCTACTGGGGCGAGCCAATCCCCCTTGTCCACTGCGACAAGTGCGGCTGGGTGCCTGTGCCTTACGAGCAGCTTCCCGTACTACTTCCCGCAGTAGAGAGCTATCTGCCGACAGACGAGGGCGAGTCGCCCTTGGCAAAGATAGAGGAATTTGTCAACACAACCTGCCCCTGCTGTGGCGAGCCTGCAAAAAGAGAGACCGACACAATGCCAAACTGGGCGGGCTCGAGCTGGTACTTCCTACGCTACATCGACCCGAACAACAGCGAGGAATTTGCCGCAAAAGAAGCGCTCGACTACTGGCTCCCGATAGACTGGTACAACGGCGGCATGGAGCACACAACACTTCATCTCTTATACTCACGCTTCTGGCACAAATTCTTCTACGACTGCGGCCTTGTCTCGACAAAAGAGCCATACCAAAAGCGCACCTCGCATGGTATGATTTTGGGCGAGAACGGCGAGAAGATGAGCAAGTCGAGGGGCAATGTAGTAAACCCCGACGACATTGTGCGTGACTTCGGCGCAGACACAATGCGCCTATACGAGATGTTCATAGGTGACTTTGAAAAGGCCGCACCATGGTCTGCGGCAGGCATTAAGGGCTGTAAGAGGTTTTTGGAAAGAGTTGCTGACCTTCCTTCTATTGTAAAGGACGGCGACAGCTACTCTAAGGACATGGAAGTTAAAACCCACGCCATGATTAAAAAGGTCGGCCACGACATAGAAAACCTAAAGGCAAACACAGCTATTGCCACCATGATGAGCTATATTAACGACATCGAGGCAAAGGGCTCTATAACAAAGGGCGAGCTTAAAACGTTCCTAATTCTTCTAAACCCAATGGCGCCTCACCTTGCCGAAGAAATATACGAAAATATGGGCTTTGGCGGTATGGTTACAGAGCAAACATGGCCGACATACGACGAGGCAAAGACGGTAGAGAACACTGTTGAAATTGCAATTCAGGTAAACGGCAAGCTAAGAGGAACGCTTGGCATAGAGCGTGGCGAGGCAAAGGAAAGCGTGCTTGCTAAAGCTAAGGAGAGCGTAGCTTCTGCAATCGAGGGCAAGACGATCGTTAAAGAGATCTATGTTCCCGATAAGCTTGCAAACTTTGTTATTAAATAATATTGTTACACGAGAAAAAGCAAATAAATATAAGGCATATAGGAGGAAACCATGTATAACGAGAGGTTTGAGGCCTGCATAGAGCGTGCCGGCGGAGTGAGTAAAGAATTAGCAGTTATGTATAAGCTTGCAATAAGTATGGGCGCAAGACTTAATTTGGGAGACAATGTAGCCGAGGAAGACGAGGTTGCAACGCAAGATGTTATAGTGGTCGCAAACGGCAGATCGGACGGCATAACAGCGCTCGAGGACATTTTAGGGGTCTCGGTAGATGCAGGAACACTTATAATTGACGGTACAGAGCAGTTAACAGAGCTACACGGTTTCGAAAAGGTTTCAAAAGCATCTATTTGTATTACGATAAACGAGGACACTCGCTCGCTCGAAATAGATGACATTATGGCAAAGTACGCAAGCGATATGTTTGTCTCCTCCAAGGCTAAGTTCGAGTGCCCTAAATAAAAACAAATTTTATGCATAATTTTTGGAAAAATTATAGCAAGCCTATTGACATTAGCCCCTGTCATGCCTTATAATGAGATAACCGGTCAATACTACGTTTGGCCGCGGGAGGAGGGGAAAACCATGTCGGAGATCAAAGTTAAGGACAACGAAACACTTGACAGTGCACTGCGCCGTTTTAAGAGACAGTGTGCAAAGTCGGGCGTACTTGCAGAGCTCAGAAAAAGAGAGCATTACGAGAAGCCGAGCGTTAAGCGCAAGAAGAAGTCAGAGGCCGCAAGGAAGCGCAAGTTTAAATAAGTCGGTCATATGCAGATCCCTCTTTCGCAAGACGAGTTAAGACGGAGCAAAAGCATAAATAACCCTGAATGCCTCGGTGTTCAGGGTTTTTTTGTAAGGAGGCGCTTAAAAATGGGCGAAAAAACTAAAAACAATGGCGCACTGCTCGTAATATCGGCCGGTGTGCTTTGGGCATGTATCGGAATTTTTGCAAACCTTTTGTCGGGCATGGGATATAACAACATGCATATCGTCGCACTTAGGCTTTGTACAGCAGGTGCGACTTTTGCCTTGTATGCGCTAATCCTCAGACGAGATCTCTTTTGCGTTAAGCTTAAAGATATGTGGATATTCTTATCGACCGGCATTATAAGCCTTATAATGTCGAGCTATTTCTACTTTGAAACAATGGAGCTAATAAGCGTTTCTGTTGCGGTAATTTTAATGTACACATCGCCGATATTTGTAATGGGACTATCGGCAATTATTTTTAAAGAAAAGCTAACAAAAAGAAAGCTTATGGCGCTTGTTTTAGTAATGCTCGGTTGTGTTTTGGTAACAGGCGTGTTAGAGTCGGCAGGCGAGGTCAGCATGATAGGGCTTGTTTTTGGTGTTATCTCGGGTTTTACCTACGCACTATTTACAATATTTGCACGCTTTGCAATGGCAAGGGGATACGGCCCTGTAACGATAACACTATATTCGACAATGGTAGCAGGCATTTTTGCCTTTCCAATATCTGGCATATGGAATGTTCCAAAACTACTTGTAGACCCCATGACATGGGTAGGCGCTGCCGGCATCGGCATAATGTGCTGCATAATGCCATTTTTGCTCTATAATTCGGGGCTTGTTAGGATAGACTCCTCCAAGGCGGCAATTTTTGCAACGGTAGAGCCTGTTGTCGCAACAATAATTGGAATAACAATACTTGGCGACCCGACATCTTTTCTTAAAATCTTAGGAATGGGCATAGTAATGGTAGGCCTTACAGTTATGTCGGGAGGCAAAAAAGCAGAACCTGTCAAGGTTGAAGACCAAAGCCAAGACGAGCTTAGCGAAGTAGCACAAGCCGCTCAAGAACCAAGCACAACATAAATAAAGAACTACATTTTCTCGAAGAAGGAGACAACATGGGAAAGCTTACACCTAATTACAGATTTAGGTCTATATACGACATAACACCCGCATTTGTTCACAGCCTTAGCCTTCGTGGTCTTATACTCGACATAGACAACACCCTAGTTTTCTACGGTGTTCACAAGGCGACAGAAGAAAACAGGGCATGGATTAGGGGCATGGAGGCCGAGGGGATAAAGATAGCCTTTGTGTCGAACGGCTATAAGGAGCGTGTAACGGAGTATAACGAAGAATTCGGCTATCACTGCTCCTATAAATCGGGCAAACCTGCCGCCACAAGCTTTATAAAAGCGGCAGACATAATGGGGGTAATCCCAAGGGATATGGCGGTGGTCGGCGACCAGATATTTACCGATATTTGGGGCGGTAACAACGCAGGCATGACGACCATTTTAGTAGATCCAATAGAAAAAGAGCCGTGGCTCTCATTTAAAATAAAGCGTTTTATAGAAAAGCCGCTTTTAGCATTTAAAAAGTATACGGAGGTAAAATAATGTCGAAACCGCTATTTGGCCCTGCCGGTAATACCGATGCATTTTACGCCGCAGGAAACAAAAAAACACTGCAAATGCCGAAATTCCTCGCCGAAATGGGGCTTACAGCCTACGAATACCAATGCGGCAGAGGGGTAAATGTAGGCATGGAGACAGCAAAGGCATTTGGCGAGGAGGCGGCAAAGTACGGCATAACGCTCTCTCTACATGCGCCGTATTTTATCTCGCTCTCAAGCCTTGAAGCAGAAAAGAGAGACAACAGCTTGCGCTATATATTGGAGAGCGCAAGGGCTGCCGATGCAATGGGGGCTAAGAGAATTATAATCCACTCGGGCGCACTTCAAAAGCAGACAAGAGAAACGGCACTCGAACTTGCTCTCGATACCCTTGCAAGAGCACAAAAAGCAGTAGACGATGAGGGGCTCGGTCACATCGCCCTCTGCCCTGAGACCATGGGCAAGATAAACCAACTCGGCACGCTCGAGGAGGTAATGGAGCTCTGCAAGATAGACAGCCGTATGATACCCTGTGTCGACTTTGGCCATCTAAATGCAAGAACGCTCGGCGGTATAGAAACAAAAGAGGACTACGCAAAACTGCTCGACATTATAGGCCGCCCCGATTTTCATGTTCATTTTTCCAAGATCGAATTTACAAAGGGCGGCGAAAAGCGTCATTTAACCTTCGAGCAAAACGAAGGCTTTGGCCCTCCCTACGAGCCACTAGCTATGCTAATGGCAGAGAGAGGGCTATACCCCACAATCATTTGCGAGTCGGCAGGCACGCAGGATATAGATGCTAAATACATGATGGAGGAGTATGAAAGATGCAAAAAAGATTAGACATTCTAAAAATAGAAATAGGATTCGAGGCGGCAGACGGCATTTTGCTAACCTCGCCGGTAAACCGTTTTTGGGTATCGGGCTTTAAAAGCTCGGCAGGTGCAATTGTTATAACAAAGGACAGCGCACACTATATAGCCGACTCTCGCTACATCGAAGCGGTTACAAAAAATGTCCCCAACATGACGCCTGTAAAAATGGGCGCTACGGTAGAGGGAACTGTGGCAGAGCTTGTGGAAAAGCTCGGCATAAAAAAGCTTGCCTTTGAAGACAACCGTTTGACGGTATCCTCCCTAACAGCCTTTAGCAAAGCAATGCCAAATGTGGAATTTATCCCCTTAGAGAATAGTGTGGAACTACTTCGTGCCGTTAAGGACGAGGGCGAAGTGGAGCTTGTAAAGATAGCGCAGGGCATAACAGAGCGTGCATTTACAAAACTTTTAACAGAGATAAAGGTCGGGATGACGGAAATTCAGCTTGCAAGAAGGTTAGAGTGCCTAATGCTTGAAGAAGGCGCAGATGGCTTTGCCTTTTCTACAATATGCGCCTCGGGCGAAAACTCCTCCATGCCTCATGCTGTCCCTTCTGACAGAAAGATTAAAGAGGGCGACTTTATAACATTCGACTTTGGAGCGGCATACAAAAACTATCGCTGCGACATGACAAGAACGATAGCGGTAGGCAGCGTAACAGAGGAGATGGAAAAGGTCTATAACACGGTCTTGAAGGCTCAAGTAGCCGCAATAGAAGCCTCGAAGGCGGGCGTTATCGGCTGCGAAATAGACAAAATTGCAAGAGACATTATAACCGAGGCCGGTTACGGCAACAACTTCGGGCATGGACTTGGTCATTCCTTCGGAATAGAAATCCACGAAGACCCAAGGTTTTCAATTCCCTGCAAAACGGCTATCCCCGAAAACTGCCTAATTACTGTCGAGCCCGGCATATACTTAGAGGGTAAGTTTGGAGTTAGAATAGAGGACGACATTCTAATAACAAAGGACGGTCATATAAATCTAACAACAATGCCCAAGGATCTTACAATAATAAAGGTCTAAAGCACACACAAGCCCCTAAGCTGTTAATAAATTGTAAAATAGCCGAAAAGTGGGCAGAATATGGGATATAGTACACTAAAAAGTATTGCAATTTACTTATAATTGCGGTAAAATACTGTGTAGGAAAGAAATAAACACGAATTAACCTAAAGGAGCAATAAAGATGGTATCAGCAGGAGATTTCAGAAACGGTATAACATTCGAGATAGACGGTGATGTTTATCAGATTATCGAGTTCCAACATGTAAAGCCCGGTAAGGGCGCGGCATTTGTTCGTACAAAGATCAGAAATGCAATTACAGGCTCTGTTGTAGAGCGTACATTCAACCCAACAGAAAAATACCCCACAGCATTTATCGAGAGAAAAGATATGGAATACCTATATCAAGACGGTAATCTATACTACTTTATGGACACAGAAACATACGAGAACATGCCGATAGGCGAGGAAGTTCTACCCGACAGCTTTAAGTTTGTTAAGGAAAACGAGACCTGCAAGGTGCTATCCTACAAAGGCAGCGTTTTCGGCGTAGAGCCTCCAAACTTTGTAGAGCTTGTTATTACACAGTCAGAGCCGGGTGTTCAGGGTAACACAGCTCAAGGCACAACAAAGCCTGCAATCCTCGAGACAGGCGCAGAGGTAAGAGTACCTCTATTCATCGAGGAAGGCGAGAAGATCAGAATAGACACAAGAACAGGCGAGTACATGGAACGTGCATAGTTTTTGCACAGTATAAATTAGCGTAAATTAAAAGCAGAGGAGATAATATTATGACACTTACAGAAAAAGTTGCCTATATAAAGGGCCTAATGGATGGTTTTGAACTCGATAAGGAGAGCAAAGAAGTTCGTGTTCTTGCGGCAATGCTCGACCTAATCGACGACATGGCAGAAGAAGTATCGGCTCTTGGCGAAGATTTCGACGAGCTCGATGATCAGGTTGCCATGATCGATGAAGATCTAAACGCAATGGAAGAAATGGTATACGGCTACGAGGAGGATTCCTACGAAGTAGAATGCCCAAGCTGTGGCGAGATCTTTTTAATCGACGAGCAGTCGGCAATAGAGGGCGAAACAAGCTGCCCCAACTGCGGCGAGGAAATCGAAGTAGAGATCGAGGAAGACGAGGAGTGCGGTTGCGAGGAATGCGGCGACGCACACTAATTAAATAAACCTATTAAGCCGCCGTAATTTATTTGCGGCGGCTTTTATTAAAAGGAGAACTCTTATGTTTGTATTATCAGCACTTTCAGACGACCAAAAGAAAAACAGAGTCTATAACGACCGTGTTAAGGTCGGCGACAAGCTAGACAACTTTGTATACGACACAGCCTATGAAAAGGGTCTGAATATAGCCGACCGTCTGGACGGTAAGCCCTGCGCACTGCTATTTTTGCGCTATTTAGGTTGCACTGTTTGTCGTGTAGACCTGCACAAGCTTATAGAGGAATATAATAAAATCGAGCAGTCGGGCGGCACTGTTAAGGTTGTGTTCCAGTCCGAGCCTGATTTTCTAAAGGAAGAAGTGGGAGACAAGTTTGTCCCCTTCGAGATAATTTGCGACCCCGAAGAAGCGCTATACCAAAAATATGGCATTAAGCCGGCTAAGAACATGGCCGAAATGGGGGCTGCAATTGCAGTTGTTAAGAAGGTAGCCGAGTCGAAAAAGCTTGGATACTCCCACGGTAAATACGAGGGCGACGAGCTTCAGCTCCCAGCCTGCATTGTAGTGACCCCTGACCTTACAGTAAAGGCGGTGCGCTACGGAAAGAATGCCGCAGACAGCCCAACGCCCACAGAGCTTGCGGAGATGTTAAAGGCATAAACGGAGGAAAACTTGAGTTTACTTTTAAAATATGGAGCGACAGATCGCTTTTTAAACGAGGCAACAATGCACGAGGGAATCCTTGCGAGGGTCATTTCTCAGCATAGAGGTGGGTATCGAGCTGTCACGGCACAGAGCGAGATCCAAGCAGAGGTTTCGGGCAAGATGCGACATGAAACGGTATTTGCAGAGCATTTTCCCACGGTCGGCGACTATGTTATGGTCTCGGTCGAAAGCGGCGGCGAGATAGGCATAATCCAAAGCGTTCTAACAAGGCGCAGCATATTTCTTCGCAAAGCGGTCGGCACGAGCGGTCAGACACAGGCAGTAGCCGCCAATATCGACACTGTTTTTATCTGCATGTCGCTAAACAACAACTACAATCTAAGCCGCTTGGAGCGGTATTTAAGCGTGGCTTGGGATAGCGGCGCAACCCCTGTCGTGGTGCTGACAAAGGCAGATCTGTGCGAAAACCTGCCCGAAATGGTGGCAAAAGCGGAGGAGGTATCCTCCTTTAGCGATGTAATTGCAATTTCGATAACAGATGCCGACATAGAAGAAAAATTCGGGAAATATCTAAAGAGCGGCACGACCTCGACCTTTATCGGCTCGTCGGGTGTTGGCAAGTCGACACTTGTAAACAGGCTACTCGGTCAAGCAGTACTGGAAACGGCAGAGATAGGCAAAGGCGACAAGGGCAGGCACACAACAACGGGCAGAGAAATGTTTCCCTCGCCATTTGGCGGCGTTTTAATCGACACCCCGGGCATGAGGGAACTGGGGGCAGAGAGTGTCGACCTGTCCATGACATTTGACGACATTGAAGCGCTTGCAGAGACCTGCAAATTTGCCGACTGCACACATGGAAGCGAGCCGGGGTGCGCAATAAGAGCGGCCCTCGAGGAAGGCACTTTAGATCGGCGGCGGTTTGACAACTACCTTAAACTAAAGGCAGAGGTAGGTTACGAAGGACTTACATCTCGTCAGATAGAAGAAAAGAAATTTGAACGCTTTGGCGGAGTCAAAAACCTTCGTAAAATAGGCGAAGGTTACAGAAAACTGAAAAAGGGCAGCAAAGGATAAAAAAAGAGGGCATATGCCCTCTTTTCAGCTTGGAGAAAAAGTGTTTTCTCCAAGCTGAAAAAATCAGCTGGCGCTG
>CAYJFK010000026.1:0-21269 GCA_964369475.1 uncultured Oscillospiraceae bacterium
CTCGCCGCTCCCCCTCCTTCCGAAGGGGCTTGATTTTATGTTTTTCTCCAGCCTGTGGAGAAAATAGCTTTGCTATTTTCTCCTCAACCATTCACCTTTAATGCTTAAGTGATACCCTGCATTTTCATATTGTGAACTGCCACACTTCCAAAATCTTGATTACAACGAGCAGTAGTGGTATAATTACAGTTGAAATTAGTAAACAATTAAATTTTACAATATAGGAGGATATTATGAAAAAGCAAAAATCATTCTTGTTGCTCGCGCTTTGCATGGTGCTTTCGCTCCTGCCTTTGGGTGACGTGAAGGTGCAGGCGGCGAACTATTCGGATGATGGCTGGAGCTATGATGGAGACAGCAAAACCTTGACTATTCATGATGAAAATGGACCGTTTGCCTTAAGTGAAAGCGATTATTCACAAACAGTTAAAACCAATACACAAACTGTGGTTATCGAAAATGGAATCACCCAGATCATCTCGGGTGCATTTTATGAATTCCAATCTCTCACGAGCGTTACCATACCGGATACTGTAACCTCTATCGGACATATTGCGTTTTGGGGCTGCAAATCTCTCACAGACATCACCATACCGACAAGTGTCATCTCTATCGATCAGAATGCATTTTTGTTTTGTGATAATTTAAAATCGGTCTACTTCAAGGGCAATTATAATAGCCAAATGCAAAACGGAATAGATAGTATACCCACTTCGGCGATTATATATTATAACTACAAAGCGACAGGGTGGAGTGGCAGAGCTAAGCCTGCATACTATATAAAGAGTAATTTGACTAATGTTACAATAACCTACGGTCTTTTTGACTACATGGATGTCGACGCCGCTTACGACCTCCTCTTTCAGTTAGAACCGAAATCCGGCTATTATCTGCCCGACACAATCAGCGTAACTGTAGATGGCTCAGAGCTTGTAGCGGGTGAGGATTTTACATATATAGGTTCGGGGTCGGCAGGTTTTGGTAATCTTACTATCCCTAATAATCAGATAACAGGAGATATTGAACTCACAGTAGTGGCACCGACATATGGTGTCACCAACAGCTTAACAGATCTTACAATTAACGGCGCAAATGATGCGCCCCTTGCAAGCGGTAATGTTGCTGTCGACTACACCGCCATGCTCACTGCAACTAACGAAAAATTTCTGCCCCATACAATAAGCGTAACGTCGAATGGCTCAATGCTTACGGCAGATGATGACTATGTATACAACCGCTCTAACGGCACGATTACTATCTACAAAGAAAGCATCACGGGCGATATAGAAATCACGGCGGTGGCGATTACGGGTTACCGGATTTTCAACAACTTAACAGATATTAGCACAAGTCACGAAGCAAGTGTCGTAGACATAGAAGCAAGCGGCTATGCGATTTCCGACTACACCGCCACGCTCACGGCGAACAGTGGCTATCTACCTACTACAATCAGCGTAACGGTGGGTGGCACAGCGCTTGAGGCAGATGATTACACATACACTCGCACTACCGCTACGAGCGGCACAATCACTATCCCTAAAAACCTCATCACTGGCGATGTAAGAATCACAGCGACGAGTATTGAGAACTACAAGGTCACCAATAGGTTGACAAATATCACAAGCGACGGAGCAAACACCGTAGCCGTTGACACAGACACCACCGCCATCGCCGACTACACCGCCACGCTCACGGCAACAATCGGTTATCTACCTACTACGATCAGTGTAAAGGTGAACGACACGGAACTTGCGAGAGAAGCGTATACTTACAACTACCTCACAGGCGAACTCACCATTAAAAAAGAACATATCACGGGTGATGTAGAAATCACAGCGGTGGCGACGAGTGGGCAAGATATTGTTGTTGTAATAAGTGTGGGAGGGAATACCACAGGCGGCGACAGCTTGAGCGACTCACTGAGAGGTTTTAACCTAAGTACAATAACCGAACTAACCATAATAGATGGGGTGTTCACCACCGACGATTGGAACTATTTATCACTGCTCTACGCTCTTGAGAACTTTGAGATAAACTCCCGTGTGGACAGTGTTGCCGCTATGCCGAACGGTGCAAGCGGTGCGCCTATTTTCCCGAGTACGATAAAAACAGTTATATTAGAGTATGTGGAGCGTATCGGTGACTATGCGTTCTATGAGTGCGCTATCCTTGGGACGGTGAATGCCCCCGAACTTACAGTTGTCGGTGATTATGCTTTTTATAATTGTGATGGTTTACACAGTATAACTTACGGCGAAGCTATCACAAGCATAGGCGATTTCGCCTTTTATGATTGCCTCTCGATAAATAGGTCATTTCGTGACCCAATAGACCCTTATAGTGGCATCTCTCATTCATTGCCTATAGGCTTAACGAGCGTGGGTGAGAGTGCCTTTGCGAGAACGCCCGAGTCCGGTGGCGGACTAATGACCGAGATTATCATGCCCGAAATAGAAAGCATAGGTGCAAATGCCTTTAAAGGGCGCGATAGACTTGCCGACATAAAAATGGGCGTGACACCGCCTACTACTGTGGGTACAGATGCGTTTTCCGACATAAATGAAAATGCTGCCATAACTCCGGTGGGTGCAAATGGCAACACACTTGATACAGCGGAGTATGATGTGGCAATTACAGCCTATAGAGCCGCAAATGACGGCAATACAGCGGATTATTTCTTTCATGGAGTGGCACTAAAAGCGAGAACCTCACTAATAAAGTATGTGGATAATAGAGGTGATACGCATTATATTGAGAACGAGAAATTGGCGGATTTGAATGACTATGACCTTGATTTTAGTAATGTTAAAGAACTCGAAATTTTAAGCGGTACATTTACCACAGCGGATTGGGATAAGCTAAAAGCTGTAGTGGGCAATGCTGTGTACACAAAATTCGTGATACACGATGCGGTGACAAGCGTTGCGGATATGCCGGACGGAACTTACTTCCCCGCCACAATAGCAGAGGTGACGGTGCATAATTTAGCTAAAATCGGCAGTGAGGCATTTCTCCAATACGGAAGTTTGACAACCGTGAATTTCCCCGATGTTACGGAAGTTGGTGTTAATGCATTTACGCAAACGAAACTCACAGAGGTGACGGCGGCGAATTTCCCCAAACTTGAAACGGTCCAGCAGCAAGCCTTTGCCAGTATTACCACACTTACCGCAGTAAACCTTCCAAGCGCCGAAACCCTCGCCCAAAACGCCTTTTTAGCTTCACAAAATATTAGCACGATAGCATTACCAAAGGTGACAAGTTTGGGCGGTCGTGTGTTTAACTCGGGCAACATTACGAGCCTTACACTCCCCGGCGCTCCCCCAACTATAGGTGGGTCTAATCCGTTTGACGGACAGGGTAAAGATGCAGTTATTATAGCATTTGTAGCCGCTAACGGCACAGCGTTGACAGGAGCAGACCTCACGGCAGCGATATCAGCATATGAGCAAGCAAACGATATAGAGACCTATAATTTATGGTACGGGTGGAGAATAAAGCAACCGGCAGATGTTAATTCCGACGGCACAATAGATATCGACGACTTGGAGGCAATAGCAAGCTCGGCATACTACAACAGCAAAACCACCACCGGTACGCAGACGTTTGACGTAAACGGCGACGGTAAGATAAACTTTGCAGACCTTGCGTTAGTGAGGAATAGCAAGAATTTTGGCAAATAACAGCTTATAGCAGTCCCAAGTAGCGGACTATAAATAACACAGGGTGTCACCAAAGCGACGGTGATGCCCTGTGTTTTTCTATATTTTAGTAGTAATATCAACGCTTTGAGGCACTTTTGCACTTCAAAGTACGCCATACATTCCACTTCCAAACAGACTCGAACCGACATGACATGGTACAAATAGCAAGAAGCTCACATCTCTGAAGCGTCTTGACGTTATATCGCTACACCGATATAGTGATTGTATACAGAACACTCAAAAAGGATGCGATACAGATGACGGTAAACGATATTGTAAAACAACAAGGCATGTCAAAATACAGCCTTTCAAAAAAGAGCGGTATTCCTTGGGCTAAGCTCTCGGATATTTGCTCCGGTAAAACGAGCATTCCCAAGTGCAGTGTCGCAACGCTGAAAAAGCTTGCCATAGGGCTTAAAATGAGTTTTAAAGAAGTGTCGAACCTCGAAGATGGCAAAATCGGCACTGACACTAATGATAAGCCGCAAGAAAAAACATACCTGAACATAACCTGTCCCCATATTTAGATGGGCGAAGTGCTAAACAGCGAGGATGGGCTAAATGATAGAATTTACAAGTTCCCCACTTCGGCAATTTTGGAGGGTGGTAAGAAAATATCGTATTTTGAGTATATATCTTCGCTAAAAAATGAGGACTTAAACAAAGCACTCCGAAATGTGGCAAGCCGAATTGATATGGAGGCAATATGCAAGTTTATCGACAGCGTGCCTGTTATAGAGGAAGTACAGAAGGACTTTTATAAGATAATGATTGCAGAGAGAAAAGAGAAGATTATTGATTATAGTATGGAACTTCTTATGGCTAACGAGACGAATAGCCATGAAATAGGCGGTATGACGGAGATGGGCATGTGAGAGGAGCCTATGGAATTACTTTTTGACGCCCGTTCGAGTCACGCCCCGCTATCTCCCTGCATCTATTTTGACCGCTCTCTCCAAAAGATATAATTCGCAGCTTGGAGAAAAAGTGTTTTCTCCAAGCTGCGAAATCAGCTAAAGCTGATTTTAACGCCCTCGGGTTGGGAATTTAATGCGTAACGTCTCCCTGATGGTGGCCTCTCGCTATTCCCTCACCTTCCGAGAACTTTGCCATATAGATTTTTCTCCGTTCTTTCCGAACCTTTTCTTTATAGGAAAAGGTTCGGTTTTTTTCCGGAACGTACTGTGTCTCATGCCCTTGATTAACTGCAAGCATTAGTGGTATAATTACAATTAAGAATACAACATACTTAACTATAAAATTCTCGGGGGGCTTTATGAAAAAGCAAACACTGCTATCTTTAATACTCACCCTTTTCATTGTGGCAGCGCTCCTGTCCTTGGGGAGCATGTCAGCACCTGCTGCGGACTTTTCGGGCGACGGCTGGAGCTATGATGAAAACAACAGAACCTTGACCATCACCTCAGACAGTGGAACAACAGAATGGCGTTCCGATGGTAATGGAGATACAATCGAAAGCAATGTAGTTACGGTGATCATCAGCAAGGGCGTCACCTCTATCGGGGAGGGAGCGTTTAGCGATTGCGGAGCCCTTGCGAACATCATCATACCAAATACTGTCACTTCTATCGAAAGTGCAGCATTTGCGACCTGCACGTCTTTATGGAGCATCACTATACCTGAGTCTGTCACCTCTATCAGAGAGAACGCATTTAGTGGGACAAGATTAAACTCGGTGTACTTCAACGGAAATTATAACATCGAAATGCAACCCGGAATAGATGATATAGACGGTGGAACGAAAAAATACCGTAACCCCGAAGCGACCGGATGGAGCTTAGAATATATACCTGCGTTTGGCATAACGAACAACTTGAAAAATATCACAAATTCCGGATTTAACGGTATAGAAGTAGACGAAAACAACAATGCCACCACCGATTTCAGCGCAACGCTCATAGCAGTGGAAGGTTTTTATATTCCCTACACCATAAGCATAACGGTAGGCGGCACAGAGCTTGCGACAGCTGATTATACATACGATATTTCTGAAACCGGAAATAACGGCAAAATTACTATCCCAAAAGATAACATCACGGGAAATATAGAAATCACAGCGGTAGCGGTGACGATAGATGAACTTATTGAAATAAATGTGGATGGGCAGACCGAAATTGGCTATGACTTGAGTGATGCTCTGATCGGTTTTACCCTAACTGCAATAACCGACCTCCAAATAACAGACGGAACGTTCACCACCGACGATTGGAATTATTTATCAAACCTCACCGCTCTTAAACGGCTTGTTATACAAAGCGGTGCATATAGTGTTGCCGCTATGCCGAATACTATATCTACTGAACCTATTTTCCCCGCTACGATAGAAACTGTTGAGTTAAACCATGTAGAGCGTATCGGTGACTATGCGTTTTATAGATGCACTAACCTTGGTACGGTGAGAGCACCCGACCTTACGACGGTCGGCAACTATTCCTTTTATAATTGTGATGCTTTACACAGTATAACTTACGGCAAAGCTATCACAAGCATAGGCGACTTTGCCTTTTATGATTGCGACTCTATAAATAGGTCATTTAGTGACCCCACAGACCCTTATAGTGGTAGCTCTCTCTCATTGCCCATAGGCTTGACGAGCGTGGGTGAGAGTGCCTTTGAGAGAACGGCAGAAACCGGTGGCGGACTTATGACCGAGATTATCATGCCCGAAATAGAAAGCATAGGTGCAAATGCCTTTAAAGGGCGCGATGCCCTCGCCGACATAAAAATGGGCGTGACACCGCCTACTACCGTGGGCACGGGTGCGTTTTTTGGCATTTCCGCAAGTGCAGTCATAACACCTGTCGGCGCAGATGGCAACGTACTTGATACGGCGGCATATGATGCGGCTATCACTGCCTATAAAGCCGCAAATGACGGCGATACAGCGGATAATTTATTTTATGGAGTGGCACTAAAAGCGAGAACCGCTCTTATTAAGTATGTGGACACAAGCGGTGCTACTCACTTTATTGAGAACGAGAACTTAGCGGATTTGGATGACTATGATCTTGATTTCAGCAAAGTTGCAGAACTCGAAATCCTAAGCGGTACATTTGCCACAGCGGATTGGAATAGGCTGAAAGCTGTTCTAAATAAAGCTGTCTACACCAAATTCGTAATACACGATGCGGTGACAAGCGTTGCGGATATACTAAACACAACAATCAACGACCCTATCTTCCCTACTACAATAGAGGAAGTGACGGTGCATAATATGGCTAAAATCGGCGAAGCAGCATTTTACGAAGCTGAGAATTTAACCACCGTGAATTTTCCCGATGTGGTGGAAGTTGGGTACGGTGCATTATGTTATACTAAGCTAACAGAGCTGACGGCGTCGAGTTTCCCCAAACTTGAAACGATTGGGAATTTATCCTTTGCCAATATTACCACACTTACCGCAGTAAACCTTCCAAGCGCCGAAACCCTCGCCCAAAATGCCTTTTTAGGCTCGCAGAATATTAGCACGATAGCATTACCAAAGGTGACAAGTTTGGGCGGTCGTGTGTTTAACTCGGGCAACATTACGAGCCTTACACTCCCCGGCGCTCCCCCAACTATAGGTGGGTCTAATCCGTTTGACGGACAGGGTAAAGATGCAGTTATTATAGCATTTGTAGCCGCTAACGGCACAGCGTTGACAGGAGCAGACCTCACGGCAGCGATATCAGCATATGAGCAAGCAAACGATATAGAGACCTATAATTTATGGTACGGGTGGAGAATAAAGCAACCGGCAGATGTTAATTCCGACGGCACAATAGATATCGACGACTTGGAGGCAATAGCAAGCTCGGCATACTACAACAGCAAAACCACCACCGGTACGCAGACGTTTGACGTAAACGGCGACGATAAGATAAATTTTGCAGACCTTGCGATGGTGAGGAATAGCAAAAATTTCGGTAAATAACAGCTTATAATATTCCCAAATAGA
Organism: uncultured Oscillospiraceae bacterium; assembly: GCA_964369475.1. GTDB lineage: Bacteria > Bacillota > Clostridia > Oscillospirales > Feifaniaceae > CAYJFK01. The sequence goes on from CAYJFK010000026.1 coordinate 7,663, forward strand.
TGATACCACAGGGCGTCACCAAAGCCACAGTGACGCCCTGTGTTGTTATGTTAGGGATTTCTTGCTTCATCAGTTCACCACTTTATACCAAACTTTTATACTGCCTGCGGGCATAGAGTATTCTCCTAATCTCCACGGTGTCACCGTTTACTACATAGAATACGAGATAGTTTTTCACAAGCATTGTGTGGTATCCCCTGAGCCGCAGCTGGGTATCCTTACAAAGTGGGCATCTATTTTGACCGCCCTCTCCAAAAGTCCTTCGAAAGGGTTGTTTAGGAGGGCTTTTTGACTTTGCATGGGAGCATCGGCCTACCATTGCATATTAAAGCTTTTGCACACGCCAATGTAAAACTTACACCACTTTTGTTTAACAATGTTTCCTTTCAACTTGACCCATTTTTCAAAAGCCCTCTTTTGAATTTTGGATGGCACGAGAAGAATAGTGTTCGGATTATATCGATCATTCTATGATAATGCTATAAAAAAGACTTCAAGAGATTTGTGCCCCTTGAAGTCTTTTTTCATTTAACTACCTGACGGTAGCGACGATATGCCAAATCAACCCTTCCATTGCTTGGGGGAGGTGCCCGTTACCTTTTTAAAGGCTCGGCTAAAGTAGTGCTGACTGGAAAAACCGCAGCTTTCGGCGATTTCGTACATTTTTATAATGCCGTCTGAATTTTCAATTTGCTTTTTTGCGCAGTTTATTCTTTGACTTATAAGATAGTCGCTAAATGTCGAGTTACATTCTTTTTTAAGAATTTTTGTAATATACCCTTCGCTAAGCTGTACTTCACTTGCAAGTATGCTAAGGGAATAGTCGGGGTTTTTGTAGTTGTCGTCGATGTGGTTTAATATGGTGTTTGCAATCTTCGACATGTCGTGCTCGACATTTGAGCAGCTTTTATAGAGTTCAAGCACCGTTTCTTCAAATTCTTCACGGTTGATGGGCTTTAGCAAATACCGCTGCACGCCGTATTTCATGGCCTCGGCAGCATAGGAAAACTCTTGGTGACCGCTTATAATAATTGTCTTAATACCCTTGTTTTGCTTGTGCAGAAGTTTTAAAAATTCGAGCCCGCTCAAATTTGGCATGTTTATATCGACAAGTGCAAAGGCGATGTCGTGCACCTTGCAAAGCTCTATCGCCGCCTGACCGTCGGCCGCTTCGAAATAGTTTTGTATATTTAGATTTAGCCTTTTTATTCGCTTAATAAAGCTCTCTCTTATGGTCTTTTCGTCGTCTGCGATAAGTATATTCATAAAGTCGCTCCTCCCATCCCTTTTATGTGGACGGTCTTTCTAAAATAGGGTGATATACAGTCGTCGTGACATAGTTTTCATCAAAGCCTATTTCTACGCCGTAGTCGTCTCCGAAGTTGATTTTTAGCCTCTGGTTTATGTTGTACAGACCATACCCCTTGTCGCTCTTTGTCGTGTAATCCTTCTGCTTGAAATTGCTGTTTAGCGTGCATATTGCGTCCTTGTCGATCGTCTTATAGCTGTTTTTAACAGTCGCAATAATAAACCTTTCACTCATGCTAAACTCGACATATATCATGCCGCCCTGATCCATTAACTTTATGCCGTGATATATGGCATTCTCGACTATCGGCTGGAGCAAAAACTTCATAAAAGGCATGTCTTGCGATAGGTCGCCGTTATTAATTTCTATTTCGAACATATCGCTGTAACGCAGTTTTTGTATTGCGACATAGCTTTTAAGATGAAGTATCTCGTCCCCAAGCGTTATTATCTGTTTGTCGCTGCTAAGCCCGATTTTAAAGAGGGTTGCCAAAGCGCCTATTGCGTCCTCTGTTTCAAGGTCGTCGTTGTCGTAGGCGATCGACTGAATGGTCTCGAGTGTGTTGTATAAAAAATGGGGCTGAATTTGCGAGTATAGCGCCTTGTTTTCTGCAATAAGTTTTTCGACCTTTTCCTTTTCGATGCGCTGTAATATATCGTTTATATGAAGTGATAGCAAATGTAGCTCTGCAATATCAGAGTCGCTCTTAAAGCTTGTTATGGTGTCAAAGCTCAAGGTGTCGAGCTCGTTTTGCAAATCGATAATCGGCCTTGCTATCTTGTCGGCAAATATTTTTGCCAAGACAAAGGAGACTGCAAGTATAAACAAGCAGATAAAGAGCGTTATAACGATCGTATCGTTTACAGTAGACTGCACAAGGCTTGTTGGGATTTTTAGCGCCACTTGCCAGTCGGTGTCGGCTATTTTTTCGCTCGTTATTGTAAGCAAATCACCTGTGTTTTTGTTAGTGCCGCCAAGTAGTATTTCGTCGTCGTTATTTACAATATAAACAGAACTGTCATCGACAGGTGGCTTTGTTATTATGTTTTGCAGATAAGCTATCTCGAGCGAGCCGCTGAGATGTCCTTGATACTGCCCGAGCGAGTCGTAAATCGGGCAGAGTATTAAGATAATATAGGCGTTATCAGCCCTTGAATATATCGGGTTTGATATGGTGGGGCTATCGCTGCTTTCGAGCAAGTGCTCGTAGTAGCCTCTGTCGCTTATATTAAACTCCGCCCCACTCGTTGTAATCTTATTGCCATTTAGGTCGATGTAACCGATCGATTCAAAGCTGTTTTCTATCGCTTTTAAATATGCCTGCATATTAAAGAGCAAGCTCTCGGTGTCGCTAAATTCGTAATCTCGCCAAAGGTAGCTAAGGCGAGATATTTCGCTTGCCTTGTGCTCGAGCCATAACCTTGTTTGATCTGCGTATGTTTGCAGATAATCCTCTGATATATTGTACAGATTATCGCTTACATCTGTTTGCAAAATGTAGATAAAACTAACCGTTAAGAGCATTGCTGTTATGATAGAAAGAATCACAAATGGTCGCAAAATAACATTATATATTGACTTCATAATAACTCCTTGCATTTAGTCATATCTCGATTATACCGTTATTTTATGAAAAAAACAATCGTGTACGCTAAAGTGCAAAAAAGTGTCGATTAATCTAAAGACAGCCGTAGTTTTATTTGTTAAAATTCTAACTGTAAGATGTTAAATTAGTAACAAATATAGCGGAGGTAATTTTTTATGAAAAAGTTTTTGGCAACTATTCTTTTGGCAACAATGCTTGTAGGGTGCTCGACAGCAGAGCCGGAAGCGCCTGTAACGCCTGACGAGGATATCCAAGATGTCGGCGGCGAGGTAAGCGGAATTAGCGGAAGTTTTGACGGTGTGGGCGCAGGCCATGCAGGCGATATTGCCGTTACCGTCACTTTGGAAAACAACATAATCACAGCGGTAGATGTTACAACACAAAACGAAACCCCCGGTCTTGGCGATGTTGCAATAACCGCAATTACCGAGCTTATGGTAGAGAACAATACGGTAAATGTAGACAGCATTGCAGGTGCAACAAACTCCTCCTCGGGTGTTAAGGCGGCAGTAACGGCGGCGCTGCTATCGGCCGGCATGACACAGGGCGATATAGACGAGATGCAGGCAGTATCAAAAGAGGTAAATGCTCCTGATTCCGAGATGACATACGATGTAGTAATTGTCGGCGCAGGTGGAGCGGGCCTTTCAGCGGCTGTCGAGGCGGCACAGGGCGGCGCTTCGGTAGTTGTGCTTGAAAAGACATCTTTTTCGGGCGGTAACACACTTGTTTCGGGCGGCGGTCTAAATATCCCCGGCACAGATATTCAGATAGCTCACGATGTTACTGACAGCGTAGAGAGCTTCATAGCAGATACTCTAAGCGGTGGCGACAACATTAATAATGTTGCCCTTGTAGAAGTAATGGGCGAAAATGCCCTCGATGCATACAACTGGCTTGTAGAGGATATAGGTGTAGAGTTTATGCAAGACCGTATGCAACAGTTTGGCGGTCACTCCGTACCTCGTGCCGTTATCCCTGTCGGCAACAAGGGCACAGAGATGATTTCCAAGCTCGAAGTTGTAGCGAGAGATTTGGGTGTAGACATATACATGAACACAGAGGCTACCGAGCTTACAATGACAGACGGAGTTGTAACAGGCCTTAAGGCTCTTAACGACGGCAACGACATTACGGTAACTGCTAACAATGGTGTTATATTGGCAACGGGCGGCTTTGCGGCAAATGTCGAGATGCGTATGCAGTACAACCCTGCATACGGCGAAAAGTACAAGACAACATCTGTCCCTGCAAGCACAGGTGACGGCATTGTAATGGCACAGGCAGTCGGCGCAGGCCTTGTAGACATGGAGCAAATCCAAGTTTACCCCACATGCAACCCCAATACAGGCATTATCTCCTATGTAGGAAACTCCCGTTTTGACGGCGCTATTCTTATAAACAAAGAGGGCGAGAGATTTATTAACGAAATGGGCAGACGTGACCACATTTCAAATGCAATTTTAGAGCAGACAGACGAAGTTGGCTACCTTGTTTGGGGTCAGGAGATCGAAACTGTCGGCAACATGACAGAGGTGCACAGCGTTGAGTTTAACACAATGCTAAACGAGGGCACAATATTTAAAGTAGAAACACTCGAAGAAGCGGCCGAGAGTTTTGGTATTGATGTTGAAACATTTACCTCGACAATAGAAACTTTTAACGGTTACGTAGCAGACGGCACAGACCCTGACTTTGGCAAGACTGGCGCATACAGAACTATCGCACAAGGGCCTTTCTACATTCAAAAGGTCGTGCCTGCAACTCATCACACAATGGGCGGCATTACAATAAACACAGATGCTGAAGTTCTTGATACAAACGGCGAAGTTATAGAAGGCCTATACGCCGCAGGCGAAGTTACAGGCGGCATCCACGGCACAAACCGCCTTGGCGGAAATGCTATAACAGATATAGTAGTATTCGGCAGAATTGCAGGGCAAAACATAGTAAAATAATCCACTTTGAGCAAAGTGGCAGATCGTTACATCAAAGGCTGGCAATCTGAGCATTAAAAAAGCACCCGAGAGGGTGTTTTTTTAGTATTGTTTGGAGAAAAAGTGTGTTTTCAAGCTGAGAAAATCAGCCTTTGTTTGATTTTTGCAAACTCGTTAACAAATTTGTTAATATGCAACAGTCGGCATTTTTTACATGGTAAAATATACCGATTGCACGAAAAATACCAAGGGTTGCTCGAGGAAGGCATTTTTTGTTGTAGTTACATTATAGTTTTTTTGGGAGGGTTTAACAATGAAGTCAAAGAAAATGCTCGCCATGTTGCTTGCCTGCGTTATGCTGTTTGGCATGATGCAGACAGTGGCCTTAGCGACAGCGGAAATGATCGACACGCAAGAGTCACTCGTTTGGGTCGGTACTAATAATATTTCCTTAGTGGTAGACGAGAGCGCTATATCAAACAGCGCACCGGCTGCGCTACCCAGCATAGAGGGTGGAGACCTCCTCCCTCCGGTACCGCAGATGAAAAGTGTAGAATACTTACAGGTGCCAGGCTCCTACAAGCTCGTTTATGATTGACTTTATCCTCTTAATTATGGTACAATTCACTTTGGTAGATTGTCTCAAAAATGAAATATTTTTTTTAAAAGGAATTGATCAGAATGGCAAATTGCGTACAATTGTTAAGTGTTAAGCGCAAAGGTGTGTTTTTTTGCCTTGCCAACTTTTGCTTAGAAAAAAAGACCACGAAAATGTAAGGCTGTCGTTACTCCCTCTTTGGAAAAACGATGGTCGTTTTTGTGTATTTGCCATTATTAAAAGAAATGGAGGGGAGCGGTGGATAAATCCAAAACCAAACAGGCAATAGAAATTGCTCTCTTTGCTTTTCTTTTGCTCTTGGCAACAAGTTTAAGTAGGCTACACAAGTGGATGCCGAGCGATCTTGCGCTCTTTTATTCCTTTGCCTATGTACTGTCGATTGGCATACATATCTCTCTTTTTTTCGCTTGGACAGTCAGCATTTACAACCGAATTATGCAAAGTCGTGTGCGCACATATCTTATGCTGATCGGCGCTAACATAATACTCTGGATAGGCATAAGAGGGGTCAAATGGGGGCCTTTTGGCAAAATTGCTTTTGGCGACAGAATGGCTTGGTATATGTTTTACATACCGATGATAATGATTCCGCTTCTATTCTTTTTCACGGCACTTTGTGTCGGCCAAGATGAGCATTACCGACCAAATAAAAAGTGGAACCTCCTTTTTATCCCTGCGATATTGCTGATAGCCCTTGTGCTCACGAATGATTTTCATCTTCTTGTTTTCGGCGGCATTAATTTGGATATTCACATGTATGAACGACCTTATGATCATAAAATAGGCTACTATGTCGTTGCAATTTTTTTGGTAGCGTTAATCTTGCTCTCCACAACTTTGATTACAAAAAAGTTCCGCTACTCTGTCAGCGCAAGAAGGGCTTCAAGGCTACCGATGTTGGTCGTAGGTTGTGTGATTTTGTACACCGTCCTACTTGTCATAGGGCCCGTTTACGGAGTAGAATATTATTTTATGGATGTTACAATATTCAGCTGCACATCGGCGGTGGCCTTTTGGGAGGCCTGTATTCGCACGGGGCTTGTACACTCCAACGGCCGCCACAAAGAGTTTTTCGAGATGGCGACTACCAATGCACAGGTGCTTACTGCTTCGGGCGAGGTTGCATACACCGCCGAGAATGCACCTAAGCTTACAAGAGTGGATTTTGAAAGGCTTAAAGAGAGTAAAGTTGTCCATTATGATAAAAACACCCTGCTCCATATTTCCCCGATAAAGGGCGGCTATGTGTCGTGGAGCAGTGATGTGTCGGGGATAAAAAGTGTGATAGGAGAGCTCGAGGGGCTCAATGAAAAACTTCACGAGAGAGTAGAGCATTTAAGCTTGGAAAACACACAAAAAAAGGAAAATACAAGAGAGAAAAAGCTAAGCGAACTTCAGGGCATCTTGCGAACCGAAGCACTTCCTTACAGCGAGAAGATAAAAAACGCTATGACACTAAGCGAGGAGGCCTCGCCGAGCGAGATCAAGCAATTGCTCTTTGCAACAAGCATTATCTCGACATATCTAAAGCGCAAGGTCAACTTGATTTTGATAGAGCAGACAGAAAAATGCATCAGCGCCGACGAAATGCATCGGGCATTTTCCGAAGTGTTCGAAGGTCTGCGCTTAGAGGGCAGAATGTGCGAGCTCAACATAGCGGAGAAATTTGATTTAAATCTTGCCACGGCAATGCTCTGCTTTGACCTGTTTATGGCGGTCATAGAGCATGTGACTTATGATTTTAACCTTGCCTACCTAAGTTTTAGGCAAAAGGGAGAACGAGTTATATTTGCCATTCAAGTCTCGGGAGACAGAGAGTTCGACATTTCGGCATTTGAAAATTTTGAAGAACAAAAGCTATCAACACTTAACGGCAAGCTGGCAGCACATGCCGAGGAGGAGAGCTATCACATTTCGCTGAGCATTCCAAAATAAAAGGTAAGGAGGGGTATATGAATTTTTTGTCTTTAAATGTTACAGGGCAAGGGGTTATTACAGCTGTTGTCATGGTAGGGTTTACGGCCGTGACCTTGGCACTTATTGTAAATATAATAGCGAAAAATAGCAAAAAATCGACATTTGTACTCTCTCTTTTGCTCGTAGCGATCATTGTAGACCTCTCGGCACTTATGGAGTTTATCAACTTTTCAAGAGAGGATCCTAATCTTGCGCTGTCGACGTTAGCTCAGGCGATAGATAAAATTCCGCACCCACTTCATGTAATCTTGGGGCTGGCCTCGGTCGGGATTTCGATCTTCAGTATATATAAAGTATACAAAGCAGAAAAGGACAAGATAAACGATTTCTCCATAAAAGAAGCGCTCGAAAGTTTGCCAACAGGCATTGCCTTTGTGTCGGAGGACAACACCATTTACCTCTCGAATAAAATCATGCACAATCTGTGTAAGGAACTTACGGGAAAAGACCTCATTAGCGGCATAGACATTTGGGGTGAACTTTATCGCCTAAAGAGCAGTGAAAAATGCGTAATGAAGGAGGAAAACCCAGCCTTTATTTTGCAGGGCGGTAAAGTTTGGCAGTTTTCAAAGACCGTTCAGAAGCGGCGTACGGGTAATTATATAGAGATCAAAGCGACCGACATAACAGAGCTTTACAACTTAGGCAGAAATGTAGGGCAGATGAATGAGCTGCTCTTGCAACAACAAGCACGGCTTGAGGTGCTGTCGGGCATGATAGAGCAAAGCACAGAGGAGGAATTGACCGCCAATATGAAGGTCGATTTTCACGACCACTTTGGCAGTTTGCTGGCGAGCACTAAGCAAACGCTAATGCAGAGCGAGCCGATAGAAACAAAGGTCATTGCAGGGCACTTGACAAAGCTATCTGACATTATTTCAGGCCTTGCAGAGGGCGATAAACCAAATCTATCGCTCCATCAAATCCAAGCCTTTGGCAAAAAGCTCGGATGCGAGGTAACGGTAGAGGGTGACCTGCCAACAGACGACGAGAACAAAACAACTATTTTGCTCTGCATAAACGAGGCGCTAATCAACGCATATCGCCATGCAAATGCAGACAAGCTGACCGTAACCATAACCGAAACCGACCATAAAGTTAATGTCACCATACAAAGCAAAACCAAAACCCCATTAACCGAAATTACCGAAGGGGGAGGGCTTACGGGCCTGCGCCAAAAGGTCGAACGCTCAGGCGGCAGTTTTAGTGTAAAGGCAGATGATGAAGTGACGATTTTTGTTCAGCTTGGAATTAGGCGTTAGTGGGGAATGTCAGTTCGAGAGATTATAAATAGCATCTATCTAAATTTCGACGACCGTTTTTGTAATTTCACAAAAACAGCTTTTTAAAAGCTGATTACTTATGTTAATATTATATTAGGGAGCGGGCTATATCTATCGATCAAAGCGAATGCACTATAAAACTACACAACTATCAACATGAAAAGGTAGCGGCGGCATAACTGTTTGCGCCACCAAAGGAGGCAAAAATGGACAAGGTTGAAATACTTAGAAAAGAACTGAGCATTTATAAAAGAAACAAAAAGCTATTAAAGCATATCACCCAAAAAGAAGGGGAGCATCTTCACTCGGGAGAGCTCTCTGTTGTAGACTTTATAAGCCGATACCACAAAGAATCTGACGCATTTCCGACACTTGTACATATAAGCAACTCTCTTGCCATAAAGCAGTCTACCGTAACAGTGCTTGTAAACAGGTTGATAGAAAAAGAGATCATCGTTAAAACTCCATCGCCCGAAAACAAGAGCAAAAAGCTTGTCTCCTTGACCGAAAAAGGCATTTTTTTGCTCGAAAAACGCAGACAGAAGGATCAAGATCGCCTGCTTAAACTAATAGAGTTTTTAGGTGAGGAAGACACCGAAAATTTAGCAAAATTAATTGTTAGAATAAACGAATTTTATCAAGGTTTTTTGGATTTGGAGAGAGCTAAATAGCCGTTATCAAGAGGGGATACTTTTTTAATAAATTGATAAGGCATATCGACTGCTTACTGCGCCGTGGCGAGCCGTCATACAATAAAAAAGCTGTCGCAAGTGGTTGCTTCCACTTGCGACAGCTTTTTTTACCGTTTGGTTGGTTTTTTGAAATATTGGTAGAAGTCGCATTTTATCATGCCGTTGTACATTTTACGCTTCTTGTCGGCCTTCTTGCCGTAGTGTTGCTCGAATTCTTCGTGCGAGGTTATAACGCCTACTCGCCAGTCGTCGAGCTTGCCAAAGGCTCGGCCCATATCTTTATACAACTTCTCGCACTGCTTAGCTTCGCCCATGCGCTCGCCGTATGGGGGGTTGCATATAAGAAGTCCGCCGCTTATGTTTGGGGAAAAGGCGGTAACATCGCCTTGCGAGACCGTGATAAACTCGCTAACCCCTGCCTTTTTTGCGTTGCGCTTTGTAAGCTCGACCATCTCGGGGTCTATGTCGGAGGCAAGTATTACATTTTCGGGGGTGCGGAAGTTCTCCCTTGCTTCTTCCTTTATGCCGGCAAGATCGACACTCGATAAAAAGCCGTACTTCTCAAAATCGAAGGAGCGCATAAGACCGGGCGCTCTGCCTGCCGCTCTGAGTGCCGCCTCGACTACAATTGTGCCCGAGCCGCACATGGGATCGGCAAAGGGCTCTCTGCCCCTGTATCTCATCTGATGAAGCATGGCGGCGGCGAGTGTTTCTCTTATGGGGGCGGTGTTGCTTTCGGGGCGGTATCCTCTCTTGTGGAGGGGGCTTCCCGTAGTGTCTATCATAATTGCCGCTTGATCCTTCATTATAAAAAACTCTATTGAAATCTTAGGCCCTGTCTCGGGGAGGCGGCTAATGCCGTATGCCGAGGCAAGGCGATCGACCACCGCTTTTTTTATAATGCGCTGACAGTCGGGTATGCTGTATAGCTTTGATTTTATAGAATGTCCCGTTACGGGAAAGGCATCGTTTCGGCCTATATAATCCTGCCAGTTTATCGCCTTAACCCCTTGGTACAAGGATTCGAAGTCGTATGCCGGAAAGTCGGCAAGGCGAATTAGCACACGCTCGGCAAAGGACATGCCGATATTTGCCCGTGCGACGGCCTCTTTGTCCCCTTCGAAAAATATCCTTCCATCGGTCACATTGAGTATGTCGTAGCCAAGGTCGTAGACCTCGTCCTTAACAAGGCTCTCGAGCCCGAAAAGGCATGGGGCGACCAGTACAAATTTATCCATTCAATTCCTCCGTTTAAAAAGAGCCGCACCACTGAGGTGCGGCTCTGGTTTTATCTTATTCGGGAATGATCTGACCGTAGCCACCGTCGTTTCTTAGGTAGACCACGCAGACATCCTCGGTGTCGATGTCACGATATACAAAGAAGTTGTGCCCAAGTAGGTTCATTTGCAAAATCGCTTCTTCCACGTCCATAGGCTTTAGTGCAAAGCGCTTTTCTTTGATAAGTTCGAAATTATCGTCAGCCGCAGGTTCGGCATCGGTCATCGGCATGTTGTCGAATGCGCCCGATCTTAGCCTTGTTTCGAGGCGAGACTTATGCTTTTTCATCTGGCGTTCGAGAGTGTCGACCGCCTTCTCGAGAGAATTGAACATCTCTGTCGTGCGTGCCTCGGCACGGAAGGTAAGTCCGCCCGATACCACTGTAACTTCTGCAATTTCATCGTTTTTCTGAGTATATAGCCTTACCGCCGCCATTGCATCTGCTGCAAAGTAACGGTCGAGCTTGCCCAGTTTCGACTCGATGCGATCGTTTAGGTCGTCGGTCAGCCTGAATTTCTTTGTAGTTACGTTGATGTTCATAATACACACTCCCAGCTTTTTTATATTAACCCTATGTTAGACGACTTGCGCCATCTAAGGGGTTTATTAGTAAAAATGCAACTGAAAAATCAAATGAGTTATAAATATTACTTACTATTTAATATAACAGTGCCCTTGTGTTGATTTTTTACGGTGCATTTTACTTATAATTATAATACCACTAATCGAGTGTAATGTCAAATGTTACAAGAGTTAAAAAATTATTAACAAAGTCATGCTTGACATAATATCCCTACTTTGTTAAAATAGCTTTGGCACTCTGATAATTAGAGTGCCAAAAACGACATTTTTCGCATAGGAGGAGTATATTATGAAGGTAAAACCACTTGCAGATAAGGTTTTAATCCAAATGGTAGAGGTCGAGGAGACAACAAAGAGCGGAATTATCCTAACAGGAGCCGCTAAGGAAAAGCCCCAAATAGCCGAAATTATGGCGGCAGGCCCAGGCGAGACGGTCGAAGGCAAGCTAATACCCATGTCGGTTAAGGTTGGCGAGCGTGTTATTGTCAGCAAATATGCAGGCACAGAGATAAAGGTAGACGGAAAAGATATGCTTATCGTCCGTCAGAATGATATTCTTGCGATAGTAGAATAATTATTGTAGAGTAATTTTAGGAGGAAATTTATTATGGCAAAGCAAATTGCATTTGGCGAAGATGCCAGAAAAGCACTTCAAAGAGGTGTCGACAAACTTGCCGATACCGTTAAGGTAACACTTGGGCCTAAGGGTCGTAATGTCGTGCTCGAGAGAAAGTACGGCTCGCCTCTTATTACAAACGACGGCGTTACAATAGCTAAGGAAATCGAGCTTGAGGACAGCATAGAGAACATGGGCGCACAGCTCGTTAAGGAAGTTGCCACAAAGACAAACGATGTAGCGGGCGACGGCACAACAACAGCTACCGTACTTGCACAGGCAATGGTGCGTGAGGGTCTAAAGAATGTAGCGGCAGGAGCTAACCCCATGGACGTTAAGAAGGGCATTTCCAAGGCTGTCGAGGCGGCTGTTGAGTCTATCAAGGCAGGCTCGAGCGAAGTTAAGGGTACAGCTGACATTGCAAGAGTCGGCACAATATCGGCAGGTGATGCTTATATTGGCGAGCTCATTGCCGACGCTATGAAGAAGGTAACGGGCGACGGCGTTATAACGGTAGAGGAGTCCAAGACGGCCGAGACATATTGCGAAGTTGTCGAGGGTATGCAGTTCGACCGTGGCTACATCACGCCATACATGGTTACAGATGCAGACAAGATGGAGGCCGTTTTAGACGATGCTCTTGTTCTTATCACAGATAAGAAGATCTCCTCCGTTCAGGAAATCCTTCCGCTTCTTGAGCAAATTGTTCAGTCGGGCAAAAAGCTTCTCATCGTTGCCGAAGATGTAGAGGGCGAGGCGCTTTCGACACTAATAGTAAACCGTCTACGTGGCACATTTACTTGTGTTTGCGTAAAGGCACCAGGTTTTGGCGATCGCCGTGCCGAGATGCTTCAAGATATTGCCGTTCTAACAGGCGGCGAGGTAATTTCCGAAAAGCTTGGTTTTGAGCTAAAGGAAACACAGATGAGCCAGCTTGGCAGAGCTACACAGGTTAAGGTTTCCAAAGAGCATACAATTATCGTAGGCGGCGCAGGCGAGAAGGACGAGATTGCAGGCAGAGTTGCTCAAATCCGTTCGACCTTAGAGACAACGACCTCCGAGTTTGACCGCGAGAAGCTACAAGAGCGTCTTGCAAAGCTCGCAGGCGGAGTTGCAATCCTACGTGTAGGTGCGGCGACAGAGACCGAGATGAAGGACAAGAAGCTTCGCATAGAAGATGCTCTTGCAGCTACAAAGGCTGCCGTTGAAGAAGGCATGGTAGCAGGCGGTGGCACGGCATTTATTGCGGCTATGTCAGCGGTAGAAAAGCTAATCAAGACATGCGACGGCGATGTTAAGACAGGCGCTACTATCGTTCTAAAGGCACTCGAGGAGCCTGTTCGTCAGATTGCGGCAAATGCAGGGCTTGAGGGATCTGTAATTCTTCAGACAATCAGAAAGTCGAGAACACCCGGCTTTGGATTTGATGCGGCGAGCGAGAAGTTTGTAGACATGTTTGAAGTCGGCATTGTCGACCCAACTAAGGTTACACGCTCGGCACTTGAAAATGCCGCTTCGGTTGCATCGATGGTGCTTACAACAGAGTCGGTTGTAGCAGATAAGCCCGATCCCAAGGCAGATGCAGCGGCAGCAGCAGCGGCTGCGGCGGCAGGCATGGGTCAGGGCATGTATTAATAGGTAAGAGGTAATAGGTAAGAAGTAAGAACTATGGTGAAAAATTGCCGTGGGCAATTTTTGGATTTGATTA
>CAYJFK010000026.1:21279-29543 GCA_964369475.1 uncultured Oscillospiraceae bacterium
CCCCCCCCCCCCGCGGGGGGGGGGGGGGGGGGGGGGGCGCCCGCCCCCCCCCCCCCCCCCCCCCCCCCCCCCCCCCCCCGCCCCCCCCCACCCACGGATATTATTAAATAAATAGGCTGATTAGGGCGAGGGCGGTTAGGCCGGGGAGGCCGAGGACTGCGGCCGTCATTAGTGTTACGGCATTTACACCGACAGTCATGCCAAGGCCGCCGCCAAAGGCGCTGAGAGCTACCAGTCCGACTGCGCCCAGTGCCCCACGGAGCAGAGCCTTTAGCATTGTTTGCATTGGCTTTGAAAGCAGGATTATTCCAAGTACCACGGCTAATATAAGTAATGTTGTGCCTGTAAAAGTCATTTCTACCACCCCTTTTAATTATATAACATTGCCAAGCGACAGAGATGCCGCCTCGTCACGTTCCTTTTTTGCCGCACGAATTAGGGCATTTTGTCGCTCCACAATCGAGCGACGTTCGTATATGATTGCATCGAGCGCCGCTTCGTCTATTGTCTCGTTAAAGTTGCACTCGACACCATACATCAGAGCCCGAAGGCCTCGCATTTCTTTGTCGTAGCTCCACTGCTTATTTTTCAAGTTCTGTCACCTCGCTTATTATCTTTAAAGAAAAAAGCCCCTCTTGGCTCGTGAGGTAGTTAATGCCGTGACCTCCTGTAATTACCGCCTTAAACCCGAGCTCTTTTAAAACAGGCACCGCATCTTGCACTACCTCGCCCTGCTTGTATATAAGTGTCGTCGGGGCGATGCCGATATAGTCCATAAATCTAAGCTGTGCGGCAAGAATGTCGCTTGCGATGACCTCACGTTCAGAGGAGCTTGCCGCTATGTCGCTGTACATGCGGCTGGCAATCTCCACCCCTCCGCCATGGGCAAGCAGAGCTATCTGCTCCCACGATGCGTACCGGTCTGCGCTGTCTGCCATCTGTCCCGATATGCCAACTACACAGGCATAGCCATGCTTTTCGAGCAGAGGGGGGAGTATGTCGCAAAGTGGCAAATATGCATCGGTAAAGGCAATTATAATGGACTTTGACGGTATTGCCGCACCGCTTTCAAAATGCGAAACCAGAGCAGAGGGCAAAATAGGTCTATATCCCATTTCGTGGATTTTTTCAAAATCGGCATCGAGCCGAGCCTCGTCGGGGGCTGTGTCGTAGAGAAGTATCGGTAGCTCAAGCCCTTCGGGGGCATTTGTTCTTGTTGCGGCAGGAGAGCCTAAAGTTACGGCGAGCGTTATTATTAGTATGCCTATCGCAAGCATTAGATTAAATCTGCGCATATTCACCGCCTTTTTTATGGGTAGTCCCTTTTGATATATCTATGCTTTAACTTGTCTTGATATGCAAAAGGAGGCAAGAGCGCAAGGGAAAAGTAAAAATGCCCTCAGAGCATTAATGAGCATGAGGGAGAAAAAGGGCGAAAATGCGAGCACTCGTTATCTATTTTAAATTTTTGGAAATTTTCTATTGACATATTAGATATATGTCGTTATACTATTTAAGCACACGAAAAATTTAGGAGGAAAGAACCCAATGTCTACATTTATGGCAAACGCTTCCACAGTGGAGCGCAAATGGTATGTTGTCGATGCGGCTGGCAAATCGCTCGGTCGTGTATCTGCCGATATTGCTGCTATTCTAAGAGGCAAGCACAAGGTTGATTATACACCCCACGTTGACTGCGGCGATTTTGTTATCGTACTAAACGCAGCCGATGTTGTTCTAACAGGCAACAAGCTACAAGATAAGTACTACCGTACACACTCCGGTTTCCCCGGTGGTCTAAAGGAAGTACAGTACAAGAAGCTAATGCAAACACGTCCTGAAATGGCAATTTCGCTTGCTGTTAAGGGAATGCTTCCCAAGAACGGCATAGGCCGTAAGAGCCTTGGCAGACTTAAGGTCTACGCAGGCGCAACTCACCCTCACGAGGCTCAAAAGCCCGTAGAAGCTAACGCATAACGAAAAGGAGATTTAAGTAGATGAACATTTATGATACAAAGCCCTACTTCTACGGCACAGGTCGCCGTAAGAGCTCCGTTGCCCGTGTGCGTATACTTCCCGGCACAGGCAGCATCACAATCAACAACAGAGATATAGACGACTACTTTGGTCTTGAAACACTAAAGCTAATAGTTCGTCAACCCTTAGCCGCAACAGAAACAATGGGCAAGTTTGATATGATTATCAAGGTTGTCGGCGGCGGTGTATCGGGTCAGGCAGGCGCAATCCGTCACGGATTGTCTCGTGCACTTCTTCAGGTAAGCCCTGATTACAGACCCACTCTAAAGGCTGCAGGATTTCTAACAAGAGATCCCAGAATGAAGGAGCGTAAGAAGTACGGTCTTAAGGCCGCTCGTCGTGCGCCTCAGTTCTCCAAGAGATAGTTATATGCCTTTTAGCCCCGTGCATTGCACGGGGCTTTTTTGCGTTTGAGAAAGAATGTAAATCTTGACCTTTTTTAGTTATTGCAGTATAATTAAACTGTATACATGTATTTTTGTTGGTTTTATGGAAAGTTGGGATATATTAATGAACCAAACGGAGGTGACGTAGTGAAAAGGACGACCATTATCTTGGTAATAATTGCCACCGGTTTGCTTGCGGTATTTGGCATATATTCCATTTTGAATACCGGTGCCGACGGGGTTATGCCTTCCTTTTTGTTCGAATACAATAAGCTTGATAGGATAAGCTCGATTTTGTTTAACTATGTAATGATCATTGTCTTGACCATAACCCATGCATTTTATAAGCACATGAGAGGTTACTATATTTCAATATTCTGTACAATTGCCGCACTATCGCTTCATTATACGGACTTTGCCGCCTATACAATGACGGCGGTTGTACTAATAACATGCCTATGCTTGGTTTGGGTACCGAACAAGGCACAGCAAGTCTTGCCTACCATGACTTTTGCGGCACTCGGCGCTCTGCTTGTGGGCTTTTCCTTTAGGCTATACATATCGCCTCTTGCACTCTACGCCATAACAAATGGTGGAGAGACCGCAAGTTCGAGCTACACGGGGCACTTTAGGGTGACCCCTGCAAATCCGAACCGTTTCAAACAGGCTGTGCCGCACTGTGCCTGCGTTAGTGCCGTTTGAAAGGCAGCAAGCATTCCTGCACGACACTGCCTTGTCACAGCACGGCACAGCCTGTTTGAAATCCTGCGGACTTTAGGAGCGGTATGCCGTCTTGTAGCGAGGCATAGCTCCGCAGGAATGCTTGTTGCCTTTCAAGAAGCTATAACGAAGCTACGGGGCGGCATACCGCTCCTAAAGCGGTTAGGATTTACACGGGTCACCCTATAGATAGCACATTTGGCTATATTCCAAAAATCGAGCCTATTTTGGCATTTTTTATGCTGGTAGTCGGCATAGTCATTGTGGGGCTCTCTTTTGTGACAGCAAAAAAGCAGTTGGAGCCTGCCCGTCTTGAATGGGAAAGGGAAAAAGCGGCAGTGACAGAGGGGGCGGCATAGAGATAAGCACATACACAATGGGTGTATAAACAAAAAAATCACCATAGTTAAAACAAATCGAAAGGAGTATGATTATGTTAAATCTAAAAGCAAAAAGCAAATTTGGAGTTATTGCAAAGAGCCTTGGTATATCTGCCGTAATATGCCTTGTGCTATCCATGGTCGTAGCGGTATATTCCTATACAGCAGACCCCGAAACTGCTGCATTTATGTTTCCTGAGTCTATATGGGTCGGGGCGCACATCATGGTAATAGTCGCTCCCCTTGTGGTAGGCCGTGGTATAAGGTGGAACAACACGGATCTTGTGCAAGAGCCGCTATACCACAAGGTGTCGGCAATATTCGTGACACTGCTTTTTGCCATAAATTTAATCGTGCTTTTTATCGACCACGAATTTTTGTTCATAGGCCCTGTACTGTCACTCGTGCGCATACCTGTGATGGATTATTTTGACGAGCTGTTCAGAGCGACCCCCGACAATTTTGCGCTTTACCTTGTCTTTGGCGTTGTGCAGACATTTTACTTGCATTATTCGCTTGTGGTACTCTGTTGCCTTATCTCTGTTTTTGCGTTGCCCGTTAGAGCAAGAAAAACAGAGCGAGCACATATTGAGGCATAAAAAAACTGCCACGAAAAAGTTTCGTGACAGTTTACAAAATTGGTGGACGCTAAGAGACTTGAACTCCTGACCCTTCGCACGTCAAGCGAAAGCTCTACCAGCTGAGCTAAGCGTCCGTATTTACTTTGCTTTAACATTATACACTACATAAATGAAAAAATCAAGTATTTTTGCACAAAAAAATTTGTACATTTTGTATCAAGATGAGCTTGACAATATTTTATCAGTTATGATAATATAATTGTAAACTTGTGTTAATAATTAATTAATACAAAATATTGTGAGCGGAGGAATGTACATGAAAATGCGCAAATCTATTGCACTACTACTTGTCTTTGCAGTTATGCTGTCCATGACAGCGGCTGCCGCAACCTACACTGTTGCCGAGGGTGACAGACTTTGGAAGATTGCTAATGCACACGGTGTTACTTGGCAAGAAATAGCGGAGGTAAACGACTTGGACGATGCCAACATGATCTATGTAGGTCAAGAGCTAACAATCCCTTCGGACGAAGCCCCCGTCGAAACACCTGCTGAAGAAACAACAGAAGCTCCTGCAGAAGAAACGACCGAAGAACCCGCAGAGGAAGTCGTAGAGGAAACACCTGCTCCCCCTGCTGATACTCTTGGCATAGGCAGAGTTATGGTAAGTGTTACAGACCTTGAGGAGAGCCGCGAGTTCTACGAGGAGAGCATGGAGCTTGAGTTTGTAGCAGAGGGCGAGCTAACAGCAGAGCAAGTTAAGGCGCTTTTCGGTCTTGAGGGTGGCGCAAGATATGTAATGCTTAAAAACGAAATCCAAATTACATACCTACAACTTATCGAGTTCGAAGCGAGAACGGGCGAGCTAATCCGTGAGGGTTGGGACACGCACCACTACGGATATTTCGACATCGCATTCCGTGCAATGGATGCATTTAGGGCATACGACTACTTTACACCACTTGGCTACGAGTTCTTCTGCCCACCGACAACATACAAAACTCCTTGGAGCGGTGTAGAGGTTAAAGAGTCTATCGTATACGGCCCTGACATGGTGCCTCTTGCACTAATCGAAGGTTCTAACAAGAGCTTCGAGGGCGAGTTCCACAACTTTACAGACATAGTTACAGTTGTTTCCGACATTGAAGAGTCCGACCGTTTCTTTGTAGACGTGCTTGGCCTAAGTAAAGTTTTCGACATGACAATGCCTCACGGCCTTGTTGACGACATCGTAGGCGTTGAGTACGGCGTTGACACAAGAATTATCATGTATGTCGGTGGCAAGACACCTGTTGTTGAGCTACTTCAATACGAGAACAAGCCCGGTGTTTCTATGAAAGAACACGCAACACCCGAGAAGGCAGGCCTATTTAACACTGCATTCGAAGTGGACAACATCTACACAACACTTGGCGCTTGCGAAGATGCAGGCTTCCCTGTTGAAGTAGAGCCCTTCGAGTACGAGCTTGCTCCATACGGTACTGTTAAGAGTGCTGTTGTAGCAGGTCCTGACGGCACAATTGTTGAAATTTTTGAGGTTATGGACTAATTTTTAAAAAAATTCCAAATTTTTCCTAAAAATCTATTTACAAAAATTGGAAAGTATGCTACAATGACCTTGTTGTTTACTCCCTTCAATTTATTTACAATGTAGCTCATCTGGCCGCACCTTGCAAAAGGTGCGGCTAATTGTTTTTTATGGGCATAGTAGAGCGATCTTGCACAATAGTTCATTTTTTATATTGAGCGTAACACACTCAAAAGCTTGGAGCATAGCAAGCTTACAGTTAAAGAGAGATGCGAAAAATATAACAAGATAATTGTATTTATAATATATATATGGTAAAATTTAATTTGTAAAAGAGGTGGAATATGAAGATTGGTGCTGTTATTGTGGCGGCTGGGCTGTCCTCTCGCATGGGGGATTTTAAGCCGCTTATGGATATGGGGGAGCGCTCTGTTATAGGGAGCATTGTTGCCACTTTGCAAAGTGGGGGCATTTTGGATATTGTTGTCGTTACAGGTCATAGGGCGGAGGATATAATGGCGCACCTATGCGGCAAGGCGACCTTTTTGCACAATAGCCGGTATAAGACGACAGATATGTTCCGGTCGGCCAAAATCGGCCTTGAGTATATGGCGAAGTATGACGGAGTTGTTTTTACTCCATGTGACATTCCGCTTTTTTCCCCTGAAACGGTCAAAGCGCTTGTTAGTTCTTTGGCCAAAGGGCAATATATTTATCCCACTTGCGACGGTAGGAGAGGCCATCCGATTTTAATTAGGGGTGACTTGATTTCTACTCTGGTCTCCTACGAGGGAGATGGGGGACTTCGTGGGGCGATAGAGAGTAGCGGCGCATCTTGTGTGGCGGTCGAGGTCTCAGACAAGGGGACGCTCTACGATGCCGATACAAGGGAGGATTACGAGCGCCTTTTGCAAATTAAAGAGCGACAAAATAAGCAAGAATAGATTTAAATCGGAGGGCAATTATGAGGGATATGTTAAGGCTTCTTGCAGAGAGGCTCGGCAAGGGTCAAGATGCTGTTATGGTAACGGTCGTGGCGAGCTCGGGGTCTGCACCCAGAGGGGCGGGCTCTCGTATGCTTGTAACGAGGGAAGGCAGGCTTTGCGGAACGATAGGTGGCGGTGCGGTTGAATACAGATCGGAGCAAATAGCGGCGCAGGTATTAGAGGACAAGAGCTCCAAACAGCACGATTTCACCTTGACAAAGGACGATGTACAGCAGCTCGGCATGATATGCGGAGGCGCCGTTTCGGTTTATTTTTGTTACATATCGGCAGAGGACGACAGCGCAAAAGAGCTATGCAAGGCGGCCGAGGAGCTCTTTGTTAGTGGGAGTGATTTTTGGCTTATATACGAAATAGGTGGCGGTATGGCTATCTATTCGGAAAAATGCGGCTATGTAGGCGGCGCTGAGGGCGCAAGGGAGAAGGCGCAGATGCTACGGTATCCTGTAAGGGTAAAGGAGGGCGACATAGAGCTCTACTCGGAGCAGATAGGGCATTCGGGCAGAGTTTTTGTATTTGGTTGCGGCCATGTTGCGCAAGAACTTGTGCCTGTGCTAATGCGTGTCGGATTTAAGTGCGTAGCCCTCGACGATCGGGAGGAGTTTGCCAAAAGGGAACTTTTTCCGATAGATTGCGACGTAATGCTTGTAGACTTTGAAAAACTGGCGGATTATATAGAGATAAAAGCAGAGGACTATGTCTGCGTTATGACAAGAGGGCACGCCTTTGATGCTGTCGTGCAAGCGCAGGTGCTCAAGACCAAGGCCTCATATATTGGAGTAATCGGCAGTAAGGCCAAGCGTCAGGGCGTGTTTGAATGGCTATACGAGAGGGGCTTTACAACGGCAGATACCGACAGGATTAAGACCCCGATAGGCATGTACATAAAGGCCGAAACACCGGCCGAGATTGCAATTAGCATTGCGGCAGAGATGATAGAGTTTAGAGCAAACAAGAAAAGTGAAAACGGAGTGTAAAGGTGAAAAAGATATTATTTTTAATGGCGACAGCACTATTCTTGACAGGCTGTGCGCCGAGCGACGAAGTGCCTTCAGACGGCAGGGAGAGTGGCAAGGTGCTAATGGCGAGCGAGGGAGAAGTGCTGGAGAATGCTTTTTTCAGCTATAAGGTTCTCTCGACAAGAGAGGCAGAGATAGAGGGCAGAAGCCCTGATGAGGGCAATGTTTTTATTGCGGTAGAGGTCGAAATAACAAATATATCGGATAAAGATATTCCAATGGGCGCAGACTTTGATCTTGCGTGGGAAGTAAAAGATGATGTCGATGATGGCACAGAGAACAGCATGGACGAATCTGCCAATGGCGACACAGCGGACGGCGCAGAGGATGCCTCCGAGGGCGACACAGCGGACGGCACAGACCATGCCTCCGAGGGTGACACAGCGGACGGCACAGAGGGTGCCGCCAATGGTGACACAGCGGACGGCGCAGAGGATGCCTCCGAGGGTGACACAGCGGACGGCGCAGAGGATGCCACCAATGGTGACACAGCGGACGGCACGGACGATGCCGCCAATGGCGACACTGCCAACCAATCAACACTCCCCGAGGGAATGGAGAAAATACAGCAGATGGCAAAGACGCTCGACACTCAACTTGCAGACAGCT
>CAYJFK010000027.1:0-18533 GCA_964369475.1 uncultured Oscillospiraceae bacterium
AATCAGCTTTAGCTGATTTCTCAGCTTGGAGAAAACACTTTTTCTCCAAGCTGACTCCGCCGACCTATAATGTCGGCGGAGTTTTATTTTGCATGGGAAAAGTTATTTATAAGCAAATTTTTAAACATATGGGTTAAAATTCACATTTCCGACAAAATTAAGTTGCATTTTTAATACTGTTTTGATATACTTATATATACAAAATAAAATCGGTAATTACGCTTATTTTAGAGTTGCAACATAGGAGATAATTTGGGAAAGGGGCCTTTTGGGAGTATTGCGAAGCTTTGCAAAACTTGTGATGTTATGGATAATATTTTAATTGTAGACGACAGCATAATGAATCACAAAATGCTAACAAATATTCTGTCGGATGAATATAATGTGCTCTGTGCAAACGGAGCAAAGCAGATGTTTGAAATACTTGAAACGAGCAAGCCAAAGCTAATATTGCTCGATGTCATAATGCCCGAACTCGATGGATTTGAAGTTATAGAAAAGCTTAAAGCGAGCGATGAATACGGCAAAATCCCCGTAATATTCATCACGGGACTAAACGACGAAAAGAGCGAGGCCAAAGGTTTGGAACTTGGCGCAATAGACTACATAACAAAGCCCTTCAAAGCCGAGGTCGTAAGAGCAAGGGTTCGTTCCTATGTCCAGCTTTACGAATTTGTCCGCAAGGCAGAGGTATCAGGACAAAGAGACGGGCTTACAGGCCTTTACAATAAAAAGACGACAGAAGAACTTATTAAAGCATACCTAGTTAAACATATAGGCGACAAAAACGGCGCACTTATGATTATTGATATAGACAACTTCAAAACGATAAACGACACATTCGGCCACCTGTACGGCGATGTTGTCTTAACTCAGTTTGCTATTACCTTAAAAGAAGTGTTCCAAAAGAGCGATATAATAGGCCGTGTGGGTGGAGACGAATTTTTTGTATTTCTAAAGAATTACAAAGAGCTTGCCGTGCTTACAGAGCGTGCCAAAACACTTTGTACAATGCTTCGCAAAACCTACGAGCAAGACGGGCAGAGCGTTACCGTGTCGGCCAGCATCGGTATAGCGACGACCGAGAACACAAGCGATTTTGAAACGATATACAAGCAGGCCGACATTGCGCTTTACGAAACAAAGGCACGTGGCAAGAATGGCTTTACATTCTACACAGGCAACGAAACAGGTGTTTACAAATCGCAGAGAACTCAAATAGAGTCCTCCAAAAAAGCGACCGACGATATTTCCGAGAACATAAAGAACTTTAAAGACGATATAAAAGAGCATGTTCTAAACATTGGCGGAGAATCGAGCGTGGCAGATCATACAATTCAGTCGATCCTACAACTTGTTTCCAATCAGTTTGGTTTTAACGCCGCTTATATGTCCAAGATAGATTACGAGGGCGGCAAGATTAGATGCACATACAATTGGAAGAGTGCAAGCCCTCAGGCAAAGCCCTTTTGCGTTAATGTAACGCTTAGCCAAATAACCGAAATGCTCTCGCACTTTGAAGGAGATGCAATAGAGGTAGTGCCCGTTAAAGATGGAATGCACATCTTCTCCCCTGCCAAAACAGAGGCAAAGAGCGTTATTGTATTTGGACTAAAAAGCCAGTCTGTGCTTGTAGGCTACTTTGCCTTCGAGAGCAGTCAAGAGTGGGACAAGGTAAACCCACGTGCCGTAGACACTGTCTACGACATGTGCCAGCAGTTGACTACCGTCGTTATGTACCAGTTCTTAACCGAGAACATTCTAAAGGACAAGCAAAACATGATAGCGGCGCTAAACGGCCTTAACAACGCTGTATATGTTGCCTCTAAAGATAGCATAAACCCCCTATTTGCAAACACTGCCGCAAGAGAAACTAAAATGCCGTTTCACGGTATGGGATGCTTTAGACGCAAAAAGGACGGCAAGCCCTCCTGCACGGACTGCCCCATTATAGGCGCAATTGAAAATGGCGGCACATACGACGACGATAGGCACTACGCCAAGGAAATCGAGTGGTCGCAAGGCTCGAAGGCCTATTTAATCAAGGTCAAGAATAAGAAGGCATAGATTTTTGCCATATCTTTCTTTTAATCTAATTAAAACAATTGACTTTATGCTTATTTTTTGATATAATATACTCTGCCGTGCCGCTGTGGTGGAATCGGCAGACACAAGGGACTTAAAATCCCTCGGTAGAAATACCGTACCGGTTCAAGTCCGGTCAGCGGCACCAACTTTCCCATAGACGATGCATCGTCTATGGGAAAGTTTTTTTATAGGTTAAAATCAGAGCCAGCTGAAGATTTATTACTGTCTCATCTCTCGCTTTTTTTATTAATATAGTGGGGATTATCCCCACGCTACCCACTTTTTGCCGGTCAGCGGCATACAAAAGAGCGGTCGCCATGGTGGCGGCCGCTCTTTTTTAGTGGGAATATGCCTAGACCTACCGCCCTATCTTGCCGTAGGCAGGGTAAATGTAAAGCACGAGCCGTGACCCACTTCGCTTGTCGCAGATATTGTTCCGCTGTGAGCTTCTACTATATACTTGCATATATAAAGCCCAAGGCCGTTGCCTGTCTCGTTTGGGCTTGTCTGTTTTGTGTGATAGCGTGAGAATAAATTTGGCATATTCTCAGGCGATATTCCTCTTCCTGTGTCGGTCACCGAGATGCGGACAAACTCGTCTTTCCGGTCGAGTGATATTGTTATTTTGCCGTCCATTGTATGGGCAGAGGCATTTGTAATAAGGTTTACAAGCACTTGAATAACACGGGATTTATCGCACAGGGCGACAGGCATGTCGTAGTTTGGAATAAACTCAAGGCTATTATTGTTTTTGGAAAAAACGGGATAGTATATATCCATCGTCTCCTGTATAATCTCGGTGACAGACTGATTGGTAGGCACAACTTCCATGCGCCCCTCGTCTATCTTGCCTATGTCGAGCAGTTGCTTTACCATTAGCACCATACGCTCGACCTCGCTGTTTACAAGATCTATTGTTCGTTCGAGATCCTTTGTCTCAGCCCCGTCTAAAATGTTCTTCTTTCCAAGCTGCATATGAGCAGACACTACTGTAAGCGGCGTTTTAAGCTCGTGCGACACATTGCTTAAAAACTGCGTTTTCATATCATTTAATTGCTCTAACATCTCCTTTTCCTGCTCAGTGCGCATTAGAGCCTCCTCTTGGTCTCGCTCTCTTTGGTCGATGGGAAGGCTTACCTGCATACTAAGCTCTTTTGAGCGTTTTGAGATTATATATAAAAGCAGAGCAAAGATAAAGACAAGAATGGCGGCCGCCACGATGAGAATTTCGTTAATGCTGTTCTCTGCCTCTCCCCACATATCCGAGACAAAACCATAAATAATGGCAACATACCCTTTCGAACTCTCGTTAAAGGAGAGCGTGCCAAGAAAAACATCATTATCTATATTGAGCCAATTGTATACATAGCTCGGATCTTGGCCATAGTCCGAATAGGATGAATTGCTTTCGATATGGGTAAGCATGTCTTCGACGGTATGCATTTCTTCCTCAATATAGGAAAACTGCGGTATAACTTCTTCTATTAAGATGCTTGTTAAATGCAGCTCAAACTCATCTGCCGCCATTGTGCCGTCCTCTGTGTAAAAGTGCACAATCTCACCCGAGGAAGCCATAACATAAGCATACTCGAAGGGCGTCTTGATATAGCCCATCTTATCTTTGTACATGCCGATAACAGTCGCTAAATCCTCGTTTGAATTGATCCCGATGTCCTTTGCATACTCGTCCATTAAATAGAGATCCTGCCTTGCGGCAAAAGCGTGGGACTGAGAAGAGCTATCGTACATAAGCACGCTCATTTGCTCGAATATTCCATATATACTTGTTCGTGTTTGCATTACTATTATAAAGATAACGACCGTCGCAATTACCGACACAATAACGAGCGGCATTGTGCCAACCATAAGGAGTAGCCGATGAAGCTTTTTTGCAAGGGGCAAATTTTGTTTTTCCTTTTTATTATCCAATCTTATTCTCTCCCATTATATTGTGGGGTTAACTCCTACCCCTTATTCTCGTTTTTTATCTTTAAAAAGACATAGCCGCCTGCCTTTGTCGTCATAAGGTCAAAATGGCCGTCCTCGAAAAAGTTCATTTTTTGGCGAAGCCGAGAGACCGTCATGCGGACGGTAAGTCCTATCGTGTCGGCAGGTGCTTGCCAAATCGAAGCGTATAGCTCCTCTTGGCTTATATCCTTCCCCCTGTGCTCGATTAAGTAGCATAGCACATGAAGCTCCTTTGGTGTGAGCGATATTTTTCGCCCTGACAGCAAAACACATCCCGTGCCTCTTTCCACAAAAAGGGGAGGCATAGAGAGTTGCCATTTAGAAGCATGACTTTGCCTAAGCCAAATGCTAACCTTTGCCGCTAAAACCTCTATATTATACGGCTTTGTTAAATAGTCCTCCGCTCCGCTTTGCAGTCCTTTAAGCATGTTTCCGTCGTCGTCGAGGCAGGTTAGATATATAACGGGAGCGGCGCTTATCTTACGAAACTCCTTGCAAAAATCAAGCCCTGTGCCGTCGGGGAGCAGTATGTCGAGTATCATCAAATCGGGCGGATGTTCCCATATCAAAGAGCGAGCCCGATCGAGCGTAGTTGCGGTGTATACTTCATAGCCGATGCCCCGAAAATAACTGCTGTTTGCCTCTAACACATCTACTTCGTCTTCTACTATTAAAATCCTGCTCTTTCGCTCCATTTTGCACCCTCCCCAAGCTGATATAACTAACCGTCTGTATCATATCATATTTTTTGTTCTGCTGTAAATACAACCTCGTTAACAGTTTTGTTAATATGCAACATTTAGTATTATTACATGGTAAAATTTATATAATCGCACTGATGACATATGCCTTGTATCGGAGTATGTTTTTTGCGAGAAACTATAAATTTAGGAGGAACGGAATATGAGACTAAGAAAAATGCTCGCTATGCTACTTGCCTGCGCCATGCTGTTTGGTATGATGCCGACATTTGCATTTGCGGCCGGTGAGACAGCGCTTGTAGAGGGCGAGACCTACTACTTCGACCTGACAAGCCTTATATCAAGAGGGGCGACCCCGAGCGAGGCGGTTATAGGCACGGGTGACAATGCAGTGAGCGCAAGTGTGGGGACAAGACTGCCCGATAAAACATACACCCACGTTCCATTTACCTACCTTGGAACAAAGGTAAGCTACAACATGACAGAGGTGTCTAACACGCCCAGTCAATCAAATTCTCAAGATGATTTTCGCAGCTTTTTTATTGCAAACTACGATGTTGTTGAAACTGTATCGTGGAACGAGCTACACGCTAACAATTTGATTTTGGGCAGTGCTCTCGGGGCAAACTTTACCGTAATGGCGCCCACGATAGAGGACTACTCCGTAAACAAATCCCACTGGACACATGCAGGTCTTGTAGTTCCAAACTATATAGAAAACTCCATGAGCGGCGGTAATGCCACAAGCTATGTTTGGGGGCAACAAGGTAACGGCAACTATGCTAATACATATCACTTTGCACAGGAGCGTATAACGGAAATTGCGGCAGACAGCCAGTTTGGTCTCTTTAGGCCTGTAATCCAGACTGCCGCCATCGCAGACGATACATACAAGGTCATGACGCTCGACCTAAACGGAAACAGCATAGGCAGCGAGACGGCTCTAAAGGTCGTATATGTCGGCGACAACTACACGGCAATATCCACAGTAGACCCTGTCGGCAAGACATTTGCAAGCTGGAACACAGCGGCAGACGGTGGCGGCACGACATATGCAGCGGGCGAAAGCGTGCCGAGCACGGTTGCAACGCTATACGCACAGTATACAGACGGCACTGTGTCACAGCAGACCTACCTTGAGGACGGCGGCGAGTATTACTTCGACCTGTCGGAGATATTAGAGCTGCCCTCGGGCTTTAGGGTTATTACAAAGGAAGATACCGATTCGGCACAGCAAGCACACGACATATTCCTACCTGACTACTCCTTAAACTTTACTCCTTTTTACTACTTTGCACCCGAGCAGTCCTATCATTACGAGAGCTACACTGATGATGAGGGCGGCACAAAGACAGAAGGTCAGCGTGATCTCTTTGTATCAAAATATGCACTTGTAAACAATGTTTCGTGGAACAGCTTGGACGATGCAAACCTTGTTTACGGCACTCCCTTTGAAGAAAATCTAATAATGCGACTTGCGAGCGGCGGCGCATCGGGCGGCGATGCGGCGAGCGAATGGGACATGCTCGTAGTGCCGAGTAGCCTAAATCCGCTATCGCTCTACTTTGATACTATAACTCAAGACATAAACAACAGAGAAACTAAATCATCTGTCACAGTCAGAGCAGGCGGTAACGATATAGCGGCAAGGTCGAGCATAGAAAAAGATGCTACTGCGACAGACTCCGCTTGGAGGCCTGTGCTCGAAATCGACCGCACGAAGGTTTACGGCTATGATGAGTTTAAGTCCTTTACGCTAAACCTAAAGGGCGCAACATTTGCAAGCGGTGACGACAAAAACCCGACATCAATCAAAGTTGCATACAGCGGCGACACATACACCGTGCCAAATGGCGACGGCATGGCTCGTCCTGTCGGCAACACGGGTACATTCTTTGGCATAAGTGCTCACCAAAACGGCGAAGCTAAGATATACCTCCCCGGCGAAGAAATGCCTGTAACGCCAAATGGGGTCTACTACATGATATGGGAAAATGTAATAACCATTTCCTTCGACGTCTCCCCCTCGACAGATGCCCCACCTGTTGACCAATATCTATCAGAGGGCAAAGACATCTATCTCTCTGACCCAACCGCAAGCAACAGCGGCTATGTCTTTGTAGGGTGGAGCGATGGAACTAATACTTATAATAGCAATATACCCTATACAGCAGGTAGTGAGAATGTAACCCTCACTGCGGTATGGGCAGACCGCTCTAACATGCATACTTTAACTGTCGGCACAGATGCAAGGCAGTATGCGGCAGGCTCGGAGGTTCTTTTTGGCACAAGCAGGGTAACGATAACGGAGGGGAAATCCTTCCTAAATTGGACAAGTACAGATACCATTAACTTTGCTGACGGCTATGATGCATATGACAGAGAGACGGTAATCATCATGCCAAACAGTGACTTGACAATATCACATACAGAGGGCGACAGCCTTGTGATCACTTATAATGTAGGACAGGGCGCTGACCTGACAAAAAGTTATGCGGCAGGTTCGAGAGTTGAACTTAGTGCGGCAGAATCTGTGTCGGGCTCGGGAGTCGACAGGGACTACTTTAAAGAGTGGACATGGGGTAGCGGTGCAGAGCCTACCTTTGCAAAGGGTACAGACAAATACTCGCAAAAGGTCTACTTTGCAATGCCTGACAGCGCCTTTACAATGACGGCAACGCACGACACTTCCTATGCGCTGACAATAACAAAGGGCACGGGCAGAAGTTTTGCACCTGAGGGTGTCCCTGTGACGATAGTTGCTGATAATGCGGCGACAGGCACAACATTTACAGGCTGGACAGGGCTTGATAGTGTGACATTTGCAGACGGCATGGACGAGACAATGGCGACAACAACATTTACCATGCCGGCAGAAGCTCTTACCATCACTGCGACATACTCCGACCCACCTCCCACCGTAACGAGCGTGACGATAACGCCCACCACAGCGACGGTAGCACAAGGGGCGACAGAGGACTTCGATGCAGAGGTTGTCGGCACAAACAACCCAGCTGTGACGGTAACGTGGAGCACAAACAGCACAAACAGTGGCACAACGATAGATGCGGACGGCCTGCTTACAGTAGCCGCTGACGAGTCTGCGACAGTGCTTACCGTAACGGCGACCTCGACACAAGATTCCTCAAAATCGGGAGCTGCAACGGTCACGGTCGAGAAGATGCCAATTGTAAATAGCGTGTCTATCACCCCGACAGTTGCAAAGGCGCAAGTCGGAACGACGGTAGGTTTCACAGCGGAAGTACAGGGCGAGAATAACCCCGATATATCTGTCGACTGGAGCCTATCGGGCACGAGTAATGCGGCAACGACACTCGATACAGACGGCACACTTACAATTGCGGCAGACGAGAGTGCGACAGAGCTTACGATAACGGCAACCTCTAACGGAGATAGCACAAAGTCGGCAAGCGCTACCGTGCTTGTAAGTGCCGACGTAGTAGAGATAACAAGCATAACGCTAACCCCAATGGCGGCAAGTGTAATAAAGGGTCAAACCGAGCAGTTTAGCGTAGTTGTAGAGGGCATCGAGAGTGCCGACAAAAGCGTAACTTGGTCGCTTGACGGCACAACCAACAGCGGTACGACACTTGTTGACGGCCTGCTCACAGTGGCGGCCGACGAGAGTGCAACAGAGGTCACTGTAAAGGCAACATCGGTTGGCGATACCACAATGGTAGCGGCGGCGACGGTCACCGTAACAGATCCCCCGAGCCCAACTGTAACCTCCGTTACCGTTACTCCGACATCGCCGAGCGTCTACAAGGGCGAGACCGAAACCTTTACGGCGGCGGTAGTGGGAGATAATGACCCCGAAACGACCGTAACGTGGGAGGTTACAGGCGAGAACAGCGCAGATACAACGATGGTAGACGGACTTCTTACAGTGGCGGCAGACGAAACGGCGACAACGCTAACTGTAATAGCTACATCGACTGTCGACACATCTAAGTCGGGCAGTGCTACCGTCACGGTGGCAGACCCGCCGGTGACATATGCGGTTACTGTAAACCTAAACGGCGGCAACGGCAGTCCGAGCGGTCAGGACAACTACGAGGAGTTCGAGACGGTCACAATAAACGCAGGTAGCCGCAGTGGATACACATTTAATAGCTGGATCGTCGAGGGCGACAATGTAACTCTTGACAACAGCAGTGCGGCGACAACTACATTCACAATGCCTGCTGAAGCTGTAACGGTATCGGCAAACTGGACGGCAATTAGCAGTGGCGGCACAGAACGCCCCGACCGTGAGCCAACATCAGGAACATCGGGTGCGACAGGCACGGACAAAACGGACGAGGACAGCGGCACAGGCATAAATGTAGAAGGCGACTTCTCGGGCAACATGGAAGTTGCGGTAATCGATGCGAGCGCAGCGCTATACAGCGAGATGACAGATGCTCTCGGTAGCGGTATTATAAAGCTCGGTTACAACACAGGCTTTAAGGTGCTCGGCGCTTTTGAAATCGAGATAGAGCAGGTGGGCGGCAATATAAAGCTTACCTTCCCTGTCGGCGACATGTACAACGGCAAGCGCTTCTTTATAGCTCACAAGATGGGCGACGGAAGTGTTGAAGTGTACACAGGCATAGTTAAAGAGGGCCTTGCCGTTATTACGGTAGACGAGCTGTCGCCATTTGTTGTAGCAATAGAAGACGAAGCAGGACTTCCCTTTGCCGATCTAACGAGTAGCGCATGGTACTTTGATGCGGTGGCCTATGTCTATACAAATGGCATTATGAACGGCATTAGCGAGGAGATCTTTGCCCCCGACGGCAAGGCGACAAGGGCTACAATCTGGACTGTGCTTGCACGCATGGACGGCATAGACACAGCAGGCGGCGATGCGTGGTATAGCGTGGCGCAGGACTGGGCGACAGATAACGGCGTATCGGACGGCACAAGCCCGAATGGTGATATAACTCGTCAGGAATTTGTAACAATGCTATACCGCTACCACGGCGAGCCTACGGTAGACGGTATGCTCGACTACCCCGACGATGGCGACGTGGCAGACTGGGCATACGAGGCCTTTATCTGGGCGGTAGACTCGAACGTTATATCGGGCAACACATTGGGCAAGCTAAACCCACAGGGCGCAGCGACAAGAGCAGAGCTTGCAACAATGCTAATGCGTTACATGATGAAATAGGAGTTATAAACTAAAGTGGCGCACATTATCAAAAGGTCATAGAAAAGCAATATATCACTCGATTTTCCTCCGAAAATTTTAGACAGTATGCTTTTCTTCAACCTAAAAAATCCAACCGATCTAATCGGTTGGATTTTTTTGTGTTCTATGCTATTATAAAGTTGGGAGCACAAAACAGTATCATCTATTTTAAGGAGGTCTGCACATGATTAGAAATAATATAAATCTACCATACAGCCTACACGATATGTCTGTCGACGGCCTTGTGTTGTCGGGCAAACTGCTTACAATGACGCTCGAGACAGGGATCAACATTACCACTCCGCCATATGGAAATGTCGAAGGGTATGTGGAGTTTCATGATGTGGATATAAATTTTTGTCATGCATATGTTTTCGACACGACAGGCGATATAGGCATTTTTACAGGCGAAAAAATAGGGCTGGAGGATTTTATATTAAAGTATAAACCGCTAAGTTTCAATATAATTGACGAGGTCTACGGATATAATAAGTCGCACTACAAGGGATTTTTAATGACAGATAACGGCCTAAAAGAGTGCGCTTTGGAGCTATATCACATAGGAGATATGCTCTATAAAGTTTAACTTTGAGAGTGTGTAAGGTGGCAGACAAGGCAACATATTGGATATAAATTTTGAGACAATTTTGCGAGGTAGAAATGAAAAAAAGAACTAAGATATTCAAATGGAGAGCGCCATCACTTACCGAACCGCTCGGCATATGCGAAGATATTTTTGAGGAAAACGATGATAGGGAATTTCACAAAACGATAATTGCCGATCAGCGTGCGCCGAGTGGAGATTTTACTCGTTTTGGTTTTTATAAGGTGCATTTTAAAAACTGCGAGTTTAAAAATGTATCCTTTGCAAGATGTGTTTTTGAGGAGGTTATATTCGAAAATTGTGTGTTTTTGCAATGCGATTTCAGCAGTAGTCGTTTTGCGGTAGTACAGTTTAACAAATCTATCTACAAAAGCACTGATTTTTCAGATAGCTACTTAGATAGTGTGGATTTTAATAGCTGCAATATGGCCTACTCCAACTTTACCAAATGCAAATTTTATGGGTTCAAAGATCAAAAAAGCAGCTTTAACAACACATTTTTCGCCGAGTGCACAATTGCCGAAACGGATTTTAGCGAATCCTCTTTTCGTTCGGCCGAGTTTTTCAGAACTCTTCTGAGTGGCATTGACTTTAGCTCGAGCGACATCGAAGGCATAACGGTTTCGGAAAGTAAAGTAGAGCTTGTAGGTCTCGTTGTAAATGCCTATCAAGCGGTAGATATAGCCAAAATGTTTGGTGTAGTTGTAAAATAAAGCGTATTTTTAAGTGGGTCGTTTTTGGAACAACCCACTTTTTTAATGAGTTCAATCCAAAACAACACAATTTTGGTAAACCTTAATTTTCCCTTGACACTCTCGGTAAAAAGGAGTACAATGATGTTTAGTTAGCATAAGATAACTAAGCATTAAAGGAGCGGAAAGGAGCTATTGAAAATGGAAGAAATCAAGGTAAACACAATGCCCTTAATAGGCGACAGAGCGCCTGAATTTAAGGCGGTTACAACGCAGGGCGAGATAAATTTCCCCGAGGATTATAAGGGAAAATGGGTAATATTATTTTCGCACCCAGCAGACTTTACACCCGTTTGCACAACGGAGTTTATGACATTCGCCTCGATGGCAGATCAATTTGCAGAGCTAAACACAGAGCTTGTAGGCCTGTCGGTCGACTCGCTATATGCCCACATCGCATGGCTTAGAAAAATTCAAGAGCTCGAATGGAACGGCAAGAAAGATATCGAGGTAAAATTCCCTCTAATCGAAGATATCCGCATGACTGTTGCAAACAAATACGGCATGATTCAGCCGGGACAGTCGAGCACACAGGCGGTGCGTGCCGTATTTATAGTCGATCCAAAGGGCATTATCCGCACGATTTTGTACTACCCACTTAGCACAGGCCGCAATTTCGACGAGATAAAGCGTATAATTCTTGCCCTGCAAAAGGCAGATACAGACAAGGTGGCAACCCCTGCCGACTGGCGCCCCGGCGATGATGTAATTGTACCGACGGCCGGCTCTTGCGGCGTTGCAAAGGAGCGCATGGAAAGCCAAGACGACGATACATACTGCCTCGACTGGTTTATGTGCTTTAAAAAGGAAAAGAAATAAAATGTAGCCCCCTGCCGCAAGGCGGGGGGCTACATTTGAAAGGAGAAAAAACACAAAAAGTGAAGATCCTGATTTTTTTTATTGTGGAAGTGTGAAACAATAGCTACAAGCTCTGCTACTTTACCTCAAGAGTGTACTCGGGTGGAAGGACATTTCTCACATAGCCCTCTATCAAGGTGCGAGCCTTCTCACGAGCTTCTTCAAGAACACCCTTGTCTTTGGCATCTTGCTCTTTTTTTATCTTCTGCTCTGTCGCAAATGTGGCATAGTCGGCTATTTCTATCGGGTTAAAAATATTATTTTGCTCGTCGTAGACCTCTATCGTGTCCTCGAAGATCTCGTGAGATAAAATAATTCCATTTCCAACCTTTATCTCGACCGAAGTCTCCTTCACGCTTATAACGAGCTCCTCTAAGCGAATGCCTGCTTTAACTCGGCCGTCGTATGTAATTATAAAGGATTTTCCGGTAAAGGGCACCTTAACGCCGTTTAGCTCGTATGCTTCTTCAAACTTGCCGATGTCGGTATAATTATACTCAACCGTGCCGAGCTCGGCTATATCTACAAGCGTTTCTCTAAGGGTCGTGCTCGTTATTGTCTGCTGAGAGTCAAGCCCTGAAAAGTTCATGTACATGTAGCCGCCTGCGGCAACCATGGCAAGTATCAGCAAAATATAAAACAAGGATTTAGCCTTTTTCATGAGCATCACTTCCTCTTGTATTATATAATATATTATAGCATATTCTACCAATTAATTTGTGTACAAACTATGAATGTTGACAAAAATTGTGTTATGATGTAGGATTAATATGTATAAAAAATATCAGTCATCAGGGGGTAGGCATGAGGAAATTTTCTACATATAAAATGGCCGCTATGGCAGTGGTGGCACTTGTTACAATGCTTGCGGTCATGCCGTGGGCAAAGGGAGCAAATTTCACAGAGGGTACAGGCAGTTTGAGCGACCCTTTTATTGTAAGTACAAAGGACGACCTTGACAATATCCGCCACAACCCTTCGGCACACTATCGCCTTGCAGGTGACATAATATTTACGGCGGCCGACTTTGAAATGGGTGGCGATTTTTACGACCACGGCACAAAGCCGACCGACTCTATGTCCTCCCACTACGGACTTGGCTTCGAGCCTATCGGCATGGGGGCAGAGCCCTTTACAGGCTCTTTTGACGGCGGCGGAAATAGCATTATCGGCCTGCAAAGCTCGACAGATACCTCCTATCTCATGCCGATAGGCCTCTTTGGTAGGGTCGAGGGAGCTGTTATAGAAAACTTGAATGTTGTAGACATAACTCTAAAGACAAGCTCCAATGTCGACATATACACAGGCGGCATTGCAGGGCACGCAATAGACAGCAAAATAAGCGGTTGCACTGTCTCGGGCAGCATTACAGGGGACAACCAAACGGGCGGCATTGTTGGATTTGCCGAGGGCGAGAGCGTTATAGAGCGTTGCACAAACTATGCCACTGTAACGGCCATCGACTCGGAATATGAATATAGCTACCCTGCTACCGAGATTATATATGCAGGGGGCATTGTAGGGCTTAGCGAAGGACTTGTTACAAGCGCTGTAAACGAGGGGGCTGTCTTGGCGAGTGTCGAGGGCAACAGCATGAGCTATGGATATGCCGGCGGCATTGCAGGTGGCATAGAGGGCGGCAGGGTTACAGGCTCGCAAAATAATGCCACTGTATACTCGGGCATCAGAGAGACAGCAGATGCCGCCGAGCGTTCGCCGACCGTTATTGCAGGCGGCATTGTAGGGCTTACGATTGGCGCTATCGTCGACAGCTCGACAAATACCGAAGCGGTAGACTCACATTCCGACTACGGCGCAAATTCGGGCGGAATTGTCGGCTACGACAGGTGGCAGAGCGGCAGTGCGGCGACCGACATTTCGGGCTGTCAAAATAGTGGCACTATAACGGCTAATGCCGAGGGCGGCACGAGTGTAGGCGGCATTGTAAGCTCGCTTAGCGGCAATGTGTCGGGGTGCATGAGTAGCGGCGAGGTGGTGGGCACAACCCATTCAGACCGCTTTGCATACGGCGAAGTCGGCGGCATTGCAGGGGTCTCGACAGGCTATATATCGACCTCCTACAACACAGGCAATGTCACCCTTACAGGATCTGCGCCCGAAGGGGAAGAACTATTCTTTCGCATTGGCGGCATTGTGGGCAGAACCTTTAACGGTAAAGGTGTGGAAAACTGCTACAACACAGGCGACATTACTGCAACAACCACAAGCGGCAATACCTCCTATATATATTCGGGCGGTATATGCGGCATGATGGAAAACACAAGTCTTATCAACGGTTACAGCTACGGCACAGTAACGGCCCCGTCGAGACCGTCTGAGGCGGTCGGAATAATTGCAAGCCAGAACTCTGTGTTTAGCGGCTTTTATGCTTTCGACGGCAACCGCCTTGTGGGCACTGCCCCGAGCGGCATGTATACCTCGGACTATACAAACTACACATGGCGACTCGACACAGAGGCAGAACGTCAGAGCGAGGGATCTTATGTCGGCTTTGATTTTGATACAACTTGGACAATGCAAGGCGGCACACCATATCCCGAGCTGCTGATATTTAACACAGATGCCGCCTTAACAGGCATTGACATAATAACACCCCCCACAAAGAGCGTGTATGCAGTGGGCGACCCCCTCGATTTAACAGGGGGAGAGGTGCGGCTAATTTATGGAGGTAGCAGTACAATAACCCCCATAACGGCCGACATGATTAGCGGCTACAACGCCTCGAGCGTAGGAGCGCAGAGCGTGACGGTCACGGTAGAGAGCTTTAGCGATAGCTTTACGGTAGAGGTAAAAAGTTCAAGCGAAGCTTTGGCATATGAGTTAGACCAAATTATACAGTTGCTGCCGAGCGGCGCTCTAACAGATGAGCAAAAGATCGAGGTTAAAAATGCCGTGGCGCAGGCCGTCAAGATGCTTTACAACTACGGCAAGGAAAATGTAAGGTATAGCAATGAATTGTTAGAGCAAATAACAACCCTCGAGACCGCACTGCTAAATGCAGAGGTCATGCTCTCTATCGCCCCTACACCCCCAACAATAGAGGAGGGCGTTGCGGCAGAGCACAGGCTAAAGGATCTTCCGATTGAGCTAAAAGGGCTTGTTTTATCAGCACATGGCGGCGGTGGATCGGGCAGTCCTGACATTATCTCAAGTCAAAAGAGCTTTTCGATAGGTGTTACGCAATATGTGCCGCTCGATGGGCAAGACGAGATTGTGCTAAATATAAAACCGCTCGAAGACGGCAATGTTATATCTAACTTTAACCTTGCAACCCCTGTAACCTTTAGGCTATACCTAAACGACAGCTTTGGGGGGGATATTGCCTATATCACCCACGAGATTATAGAGAGCAACGAGAACCCACGATTAGAGCGTTATGACCTTGCAGTTTACACAGACGAGATAGGAAAATATATAGATGTTGTGGCGACCCGCTTTTCGACATTTAGCATATCAGAGACCATGCCACCGCCAACGGCCGTTATAAGCGGCAAGACAATAAGTTCGCACGGACATTTTAACACGACATATACACTATATATGTCGAGCGACACAGAGCACACGACCCCGATTGCAACGGGGAGTGCCTCCTCTGACGGCATGTTGTGGGGCGAGCAGGCCTTTGGAGTTCATGCAGAGTATGGCATATACGATTTAGTTATAGAAAAGGATGCTCATTTAAGGCATATCGTGACAGGCATTAACCTTACGGCGAGCGGTGTAAATCTTGGAAATATAACGCTCTACTCAGGCGATGTTAACGAGGACGGCAAGATAAATTTTCTCGACCTTGCCATAATTAGAAACAGCAAAAACTTTGGCAGGGATATTGTCGGCACGATGCAAGATCCCCCTGCCGAGAATATGTATACCGACCTAGAGGGGAGCGGCGATGTATGCTCGAGGGATCTTGCAGTAGCGGCAGATAAGAACAACTACAACAAGAATGGCGACATTGTTGTACCGCACGGCTCGTAAGGCGATATGTGTAGGGCCGCTCTATGACGAGTAGAGAAAATATGAACTAAGTAAAAAATCAGACTAAAAGTATTGACAAGCGGTTATACTAATTATATAATATTTTTTACAGGCAATGACGGAGACAACGGCAACACCCACGCACAGAGAGCGACATCTTGGCTGAAAGTGTCGCAAAAAATGTTGCATACCACTCCCGAGCAATACTGTCGGTCGCCCCGTTATAGGCAAAAAGAGTGGCAGAGGATACCCTCTGCAATTCGGGTGGAACCACGCACTTTTGTATTGTGCGCCCCGAAGGGAATTTATAGCCCTTCGGGGCGTTTTTGTATGGAGGAATTGAAAATGGTCAAAATCACACTAAAAGACGGTGCCGTTAGAGAATACGCCGTCGGCACAACAATGCTTGACGTGGCAAAGAGCCTTTCGCAAAAACTCGGCAAAGAGGTAACTGCCGCCATCATGAACGGCGAGGTAGTAGACATTCGCACAGAGCTTAAAGCAGACTGCGATGTCGAGTTTGTCACATTCGAGGACATGGCAGGCAAAAAGGCATACTGGCACACAGGCTCGCATCTTCTTGCACAGGCAGTAAAGCGCCTTTATCCAAATGCAAAGCTTGCAATAGGCCCTGCCATCGACACGGGCTTTTACTACGATATAGACGTAGAGACACCCTTTACGCCCGATGACCTCGAGAAAATCGAGGCCGAGATGAACAAGATAATAAAGGAAAACCTAAAGTTAGAGCGCTTTGCCCTCCCAAGGGACGAGGCGATAGCTCTTGCCAAGGAGATCGACGAGCCATACAAGGTAGAGCTGATAGAAGAACTACCCGAGGGCGAGGAGATTTCCTTCTACCGCCAAGGCGACTTTACCGACCTATGCGCAGGCCCTCACCTTATGGGCACAGGCAGCCTTAAAGCGGTAAAGCTGCTACAAGTCACGGGCGCATACTGGAAGGGCGATGCCGAAAACAAGATGCTCCAAAGAATATACGGCACAGCCTACCCCAAGAAGGAAATGCTTGAAGAATACCTAAAAATGCTCGAGGAAGCAAAGCGCCGTGACCATAGAAAGCTCGGCCGTGAGCTCGATTTGTTCGACATTTGGGAGGAGGGCCCCGGTTTCCCCTTCTTCATGCCAAAGGGCATGATTCTTAGAAACGGCCTTGAAAATGCATGGCGTGAGGAGCACAAAAAAGCAGGCTACGAGGAGATCCGCACGCCCATTATGCTAAGCCGCAATCTGTGGGAGACGTCCGGTCACTGGATGAACTACCGTGAGAATATGTACACCACAAAGATAGACGAGAACGACTTTGCAATAAAGCCCATGAACTGCCCGGGCGGCATCCTTGTCTACAAGCGTGGCCTTGTCTCCTACCGTGACCTACCGATGCGCCACGGCGAGCTCGGCATTGTCCACCGTCACGAGCTCTCAGGCGCTCTGCACGGCCTAATGCGTGTACGCTGCTTTACTCAAGACGATGCTCATATTTATATGACACCCGAGCAGATAAGAGACGAGATTTTGGGCGTAATCGAGCTCGATAAGAAGTTCTACAACATGTTCGGCTTTGAGTATGCCGTTGAGCTCTCGACACGCCCTGAAAAGTCGATGGGCACAGACGAGCAGTGGGAGGTCGCAACGGCTTCGCTAAAGGCGGCGCTCGATGCAAGCGGTCTGCCCTATGTTGTCAACGAGGGTGACGGCGCCTTCTACGGCCCCAAGATCGACTTCCACCTAAAGGACTGCATCGGCAGAACATGGCAGTGCGGCACAATCCAGCTCGACATGCAAATGCCCGAGCGTTTTGACATGACATACATCGGCGCAGACGGCGAAAAGCACCGCCCTGTCATGATTCACCGCACAATCTTAGGCTCGATAGAGCGTTTTATCGGCATCCTAACAGAGCACTTCGCAGGCGCATTCCCAACATGGCTTGCCCCTGTTCAGGTAATGGTAATTCCCATTACAGATCGTCAAAAGGAGTATGCCGAAAAGCTCGTTGCAAGACTAAAGGCCGAGGGCTTTAGGGTCGAGTGCGACACAAGAAGCGAAAAAATGGGTCTTAAAATCCGTGAGGCACAACTACAAAAGATCCCCTACATGCTTGTATGCGGCGACAAGGAAATCGAACAAGGCGGCGCTGCCGTCCGTGCTCGTTCCAAGGGCGATATAGGCGTTATGGGTGTTGATGCGTTTGTCGAGATGCTGAAGGAAGAAGTAGAGACAAAGGCCTTTGAGCTTAATTAGTTTTTATATTACCACTGATAAATCAGAGGGCGGGGCCGGGGGGGGGGGGGGGGCCCCCCCCCCCCGGCCCCCCCAAAACCCCCCGGGGGGGGGCCCCCCCCCCC
>CAYJFK010000027.1:18543-28148 GCA_964369475.1 uncultured Oscillospiraceae bacterium
TTGTCTGACGATGGATTTAAAGTGAGTGTATGGCAAAAGCCATATATCAGTGCTGCAAGGCTCCCCGAACTTACTAATTTTATGATAGAAAAAGGTTGGGTACCTGTTAATAAATATAATGAGCTTGCAAGGAGCAACCCCGTTATTGACTTATCAAATCCAGAGTGCTATGAGTGGTATAAAGACAGAATTAGGGAACTATTTGACCTCGGAGTAAAAGTTATTAAAACCGACATGGGCGAAGCCGTCCCACCCCGTGCGTAAAAATAAAAATGAACCAAAAAGGCTTTAGCTTTGTATTACACATGAAAGGCCTTTTACAGCAAGCAAAGTGAAGTGTGGATAGTTATGGAAAAATTGTCAAAGCAATCATTATATAAAATAATAAAGCACCCATAAGCTTTCCCCACCATAGCTATTCACGGCGAACTAACAGAAAGGAAGTGGAGTCATTAACATTTCATGCGAAGAAGTGGTAGAGCGATATGGCGACCTTGTTTATAAAGTTGCCATAACAAATGTAAAGCATAAGCAAGATGCCGAGGATATTTTTCAAAAGGTATTCATATCGCTCATGCATAAGCTAAGCGACATACAAGACGAGGCACATCTTAAGCATCTATTAATACGAAGCACGCTAAATCATGCAAAAAACCATCATCTCAGCTTTTGGAAAAAGAGGGTCGACTTTAAAGAATCTCTCGATGAAATAGAGCATAGCGGTGCTTTGCCACCTGCGGTCTTGGCCGTGAGGTCGGAAATCCTATCGCTAAAGCCAAAACTGCGAGAGGTGGTATTTCTGCACTACTACGAGGGTTATTCGATAGAGGAGGTCGGGGCAATACTCGAAGTGCCTTCGGGCACTGTGAAGTCTCGGCTACATACGGCGAGAGGCCTGTTAAAGAGCAGATTGGAGGAGCAAAATGAGTTTAAACCATGTTAAAGCCCCCGAGGAGCTTAAAGCAAAAACGATAGAATTAATGAAAAAAGAGAGGTCGACGGGAAAAATGGCATTTACAAGAAAAATAGCGCTAATAGCGGCATGTGTAACGGTGCTGACGAGTTCAGCCCTCGGTTA
The DNA here is from genome assembly GCA_964369475.1 of uncultured Oscillospiraceae bacterium. Classification (GTDB taxonomy): domain Bacteria; phylum Bacillota; class Clostridia; order Oscillospirales; family Feifaniaceae; genus CAYJFK01. The sequence goes on from CAYJFK010000027.1 coordinate 19,622, forward strand.
CAGCTTGTTTTCGGGCATAGATGGCGACGAGGTCAGCTTTGAGACGAGCTACAAAGGGGGCGGCATTGTGGAAATAGCCGTTACAAACCTATCGCAAAAGGTACTTGAGTTTGACGAGAGGGTAATCTTAGAACGCCGCTCGACCGACGAGGAGATTTTCGAAGTAAAGCAAGATATGCCCAAAATCGAGCCGGGGGAACTGTCTGTAATAGAAGTGGCTGTGCCTAAGGACTACATAAGCTCACTCGAAGCCCCGATAGAGGAGACCGACGGCTATCATTTTCTTCTAACGACAAACAATTTTGCATTCGGCCAAACGTGGATGACCTCCCTAACCTTCGGCGAGGTAATCGACACGGGCGACGAGGGCAAAATATCCCTGCCGATATACCCGATAGAGGACAACACAGACATGGCAGACATAGACTTTATCAAAAACCACTTTGTCCTGCAAAGTCCACTCGAGGAGATAATTATAACTTCCCACTACAACGACTATGTAATTGAACGCGAGGGCGTCGAGGACATGACGGTTCACGCAGAGATAGACCTATTTGCCGCCGAGGGCACGGAGTTTTTGCCGATAACGAGCGGCACGGTGACGGATGCTGGCTTTGATGCGGCATACGGCAACTATATCGTGATAGACCACGGAAACGGGCTTGTGTCGAGGTATAATCACTGTGCGGAAATTTATGTCGAAGCAGGAGATGTAGTAGAGCTCGGCACAGCGGTCGGCACGGCAGGCAAAACAGGCATGGCGACAGGCACGCATTTAGGGCTGTCGGTGACGCTCGACGGTGTTGCGGTCAATCCCGAGAAGGTTATTGGCGAGTAAAGAGTTGATAAAAAAAGCCCCTCGGGGCTTTTTTTGTTATATTGAATTTGAGCGGAAATTATTTGCCGACTATATTTTAATAAAATAGATAAAATTAACAAATATTTAATAAAAATCCGCATAATCAACAAGGAAACATTAAAAACACTGTATTTTATTACAATATACAAATGGGCGTACTCGTGGTAAAATATAATAAAAGGAGGTCAGCGTGCATGTCGAAGCTTAAAAAAGGCTTAAAGAAGACACGAAGTTTAAGCTTAATTTACTCATTTGCCTTTGGCTTAGTCCATATATTATTCTGTGGTATCTTACGAATGTTTACCTTGACAGCAGTCAGATAGAACGCTATGGCCCACTTATATTTTATCTTGGTTCTGTCCCTGTATGGGGAATAGCGATGACATGCATTGACATAGCGCCTAAACTATCAGCCAGAAATCTTAAATATGTAACTGTTATACTTTGTTTTTTCGTGTTCTTTTGGGGCAGTATGGCTTTTTTATCAATACTCAGAGATTTGGGGTATCCGAATTTGTACACAGGAAAAAATCTCAGCTTGCCATCGGCTGTGTATACAGCATCTATTATATACCTTACTGTAAGAATAAGAAGACACCACAAATCCCCATCCCCTCCAAACGAGGAGCAAGAGATTGAAAGCTGAATGACTAAAGTATAGCCAAACAACTTTAAATAAACACATCTTACCGGCATAGATTCCGTCAATCTTCGTTGTCGTTAATCGGAATATATTGCTGTGATATAGTGTGAAAAAAAGAGGTCAGCGTGCATGTCTAAGCTTAAAAAGGTGCTCGATGAAAATCCAAAGCTAAAGAGAAGAATACTCTACTGCTTTTGGTTTGGTCAGATGTTTATACTGTCTTTGATTACAAATTTCTATCTTGACAGTAGTCAAAGAGAAACGTATGGCTCCATGATTATTATATATGGTTCTGTCTGCATTTTTGGAATTGCCATGACATGTGTTGACTTAGAGGATAAACGCTCGGATAAAGTCTTGAAAAATACCATAATTCTTGGTGTTTTGTTTGTAGGTCTGTTGTGTGTTGCAACTTTTTTCTTACTGCTTGTAGATTTCGGGTATTCCGATTTGCACATAGGACGAAATTTGGGCTTTCCATTCATTATGTTTACAGCATCTTGGATATACTTTTTGGTAAGAGTAGTAAGACACCACAAATCCCCATCCCCTCCAAACGAGGAGCAAAACCCCGAAACATAAACATTACAAAGTAGCTTACCCCCACAACATCAAAACGCCGACATGCAAATGTCGGCGTCAGCTTGGAGAAAAAGTGTTTTCTCCAAGCTGAGAAATCAGCTAAAGCTGATTTTAACGCCCTCGGGGCGGGAATTTAACGCCAGAGGGCACCCTAATGGTGCCCCCTCGCCGCTCCCCCTCCTTCCGAAGGGGCTTGATTTTAGGTTTTTCTCCAGTCTGACGCCGACATGCAAATGTCGGCGTTCATATATTTCATATTAAATTTGCTTTAGCAAATTTTCACCATACCTATTACTTCTTACTTCTTACCTATTACCTCTTACCTAAAACAGCTACCCCTCTAATTGTTTGCTTAAAAATGCCGCCGAGTTTTGCACTAATTTTACCTCTACTTCGCCGGCCGTCACGTCGCCGAGAAGTGCGACAGAGCCTATCACGTCGCCGCCTTCTATTATGGGGGCGGCGGCAATTACTGCCGTTTTGTCGATGCCCTCTATAACGCAGGGAATGTTGCCGCCGTTTCTGCCTATCGGCTGGCGATCCTCCATAAGCCGCTCATACTCGGGCGAGATAAGCTTGCCCTCGATCTCCTTCTTTTGCAGCCCCGACACGGCTATAATACCGTCTCTGTCACAGACAATGGCAGGGTAACCTGCCGTCTTTGAGAGCGCCTCAGCGCACTGTGTCGCAAAGACCGACAGCTCGCCGACGGGGGAATATTTTTTAAAAATAACCTCGCCGTCCCTATCTGTGTATATTTCCAACGGTTCACCCTCTCGAATACGCATGGTTCTTCTGATCTCTTTTGGTATAACAACACGACCGAGGTCGTCTATTCGCCTTACAATTCCGGTTGCCTTCATTTAAGAAATTTCTCCTCTCGATGAAATAATTACAAAGATAGTATAGGCAACTTTTTCATGGCTATTCGGACATTGTCGACTTTTGTTTTGGAAAGATGTGTAAGTTTTTTGGCCTATATAAAAATTCCACCATTATTCAAATCAATATGCGTAGTTAAAGCCACATCTTCCTAAAAACTTACAATATATATTTTTATCCGCACTACTTTTTGCAAAGCAGGGCGATGTACCGGTTGAGAAAGTCTCAAAAATGCCGGAAAATGACAAAAAGCTCGATACCATAATAGTATCGAGCTCAGCTTGGAGAAAAACCCTAAGTCAAGCCCCTTCGGAAGGAGGGGGAGCGGCGAGGGGGCACCATCAGGGTGCCCTCTGGCGTTAAATTCCCGCCCCGAGGGCGTTAAAATCAGCTTTAGCTGATTTCTCAGCTTGGAGAAAACACTTTTTCTCCAAGCTGCTTTTTATTATTGCCGAGCCTGATCGGTATATGTCGTTTTAACAAAAAACACAAAGCCAATAACATGAGCAAGCCAAACCGCTCCGATTATTGCAAAACCAAAGGGCACTTCACGCATCATGTATGCGGCAAAGCCGAGCAAGAGTGTTACTATCGTTAGCATTCGTGCCTTGGTCTTTATGCTCATGCCCTCGCCTTTTGCGAAACTTTCGAGGTTGTCCGTGTATATTTTTGTTCCCTTAAACCACCTGTCGAGACGCTGCGAGCTTCGTGCAAAACAAAAGGCAGAGCTAAGCAAGAAGGGGGTAGAAGGCATAATGGGGAGTGCAAGCCCGACACATCCAATGACGAGCGTTAACAAGCCGACCGCAAGATACACTATTCGCATAAAACCTCCTTTGCGCAATGCTTAACATTTTTCTCGTTACGAAACAAAATCGCCTTGGTGGGATATCAGCGTTGCATCCCTCACACCGCTAATTTGCATAAATCCTTCGACCATATCGGCCTCGTTCTCTTTTAGCCGCACTTCATATGTCACCTCTATAAAGTCAGCCCCTGCCGTTTTGCTCTTTAGTTTTCCATTCTTTAGCTTGCTTTTAATGAGCGCCTTAACCTCGTCACTTGCGCCCTCTTTGTAGTGCAGTATTAAAAGGTATGGCATGGCAGAGCGCACTTTAAAGATGCTTACAAGCACCATAATAAGGCCTATTACCGCCGCTGCTATCACAGCGACATCAAAAAACTGTGCACCGAGTGCAAGCCCTTCGCCGACAGCCCAGAACATGAAGGTCGTGTCCATCGGGTCTTTTACCGCCGTTCTGAAACGGATTATCGACAGTGCACCGACCATACCAAGGCTCATTGTTAGGTTGTTGCCTATAACGAGGAGCACCATTGTTGTAACAAGGGTTAGCATTATAAGGCTTTGGTTAAATGTGCGTGAATATAGCACACCGCCGAAGGTGCTCTTGTAGACAAAGTAGATAAAGAGGCCTATTAAAAAGGCGGCGCCGAGCGTTATTATTACCTGCATGGGCGATATTGGCGAATTGAATAGATCGGTTAAATTAAAAGCTGTGGCTATGGGATCTAACATGTTGCTTTCCTCCTAAAATTAGCTCTATTAAAACTGAAATTTTCTTGCGAGCAGATATTTGCTTATTGCGCTCCTGTCCGAGATTTGCGGCTGGATTAGCGAGCGGATATGACTTGGCAGATAGCGGTTAAATTTTACTTCAAGCACCATGCCGTAGTCCTCTATAACGGGGATCATCGGGACATCTTTGTTAAAAATGTCGGTGCGGCGCATACCGCTCTTTACCCCCATATCGAATGTTATGCGCACATCTTCCAGATCGAAAATATAAGGCTCTCTTATGTAGTCGACCAAGACGCACGGTTTTAAGTTTTTGGTGCGAAATGCCGCATAAAAGGTAAGCGCTTCGCCGCCCATGTCAAAGAGTGGCGACACATCGCCCGACAGCAGCCTGTCGCAGTCGGCTCTCGTCAAGTTAATCGAGGTCTTTTGTATATATGGCCCTTCCTTGTGCTTGCGTTCGAGCTTTATTGTCTCGTCCGATATATCATATATCCTAATGCGGTACTTGTCTCGCACCTCGTTGCCCGACAGCTTGTCGGTAACGGCGCTCTTTTCGTAGTCGTCGAAATATAAACTTCGCACATGGTAGCGGCCGTCCTCTTTCTTTGCGGCAAAGGGGTCTCGCTTCATGGTGGCGGCAAGCCTACGGGAGAGTATTTCGTATTCGGTGCGGCTGATGTAGTATTTTAGCTCGTGGCGGTACTCCTTCATCCGAATACCTCCTGCATATAGTCGTCGGACAGCCTAAAATAGTTTTGGATATGCCTTTTCACAATGTCAGGGCGCTTGTCCGTAAAGTTTCGAACCATGTCGACATGGCTGTAAAATACGCTCGGGCGTGAGATAACCTCTGCCCTTTGGTATGTTCCCATAAATGTATTGTCGTTAAAAAATGCCCTTTCCCTCTCGATTTCGGGCTCGACATAGCCTGCGAGCTCGTCTATAAGGGGGTGCACATTTTCGGGGGCAAATACGGTATTCATGAGCTCGGCAAAACGGTGGAGGAACTCCTCTTTCCACCCCTCGTTTTGAAGAAGGGAGTTAAAGAGTGTCGAACATGGCTGATCTTCCCACATGCGTGCCGTTAGCGTGTTGTGGGTTGTGTTAAAAAATCCGTAGCAAAAGTCGTAGTAGATCCACTTCCATTTGCCGTCCTCGTCTTGGTACTGCTGGATGTTCCAATAGTCGGAATTTGCAACATATATCTCGCAGATAATGTAGTCCATAAAGCTGTACACATCGACCATCTCGGTTAGGGTGTCGTAGTTTTCCTGCTTTGACATGTCTTGCGAGTTTAGAAAGTTCATAACGTCACGCCATGCGTCCGACGAGCCGTAGTTTACGTCTCTAATCGATTTAATTAGGTTGACATTTTCCGAAGTCTCCATCCCCTCGTGCTGTGCCACAAAAAAGCGGTTTCGCTTTTCCTTTAGGTAGTATACCCCCCAGTATTCGCCGTTGAGGTAGAGCACATATGGCTCGTAGGCTTGGTATAAAAAGCGCACGTCGGAGTCGTAGAGAAGTCCTGCCGCAAGCTCGTCTCTAATCTTAGATCGTGCTTGATCTTGGCCGCCTGCCCTTAGAACAAGGGAATGATATTCGGTAAAATCCCTCTCCTCGAAGAAGGAGTATTCCATAACGTCACTGCCGTACTCGTTTGATGCAGACAGGTTAAAGCCCTTTTGTGCGCTAAGGCGGCCAAATCCGCCGCCAATTCGCATGTTGATATTTTGAGAAAAGACCTCGCTGCCATCGTCACCAAAGATGGCAAGATTACCGCCTCGCTCCCAGTTTTCTTGGTCGGCCTCGCTCGTCTTACCCTGATAGAAGTTTGCCGAGGTCAGCACCTGACCGAGTGGGAGCGACTGTGCTCCCGTGTAGCTGTCTCCAAAGGCATATATACCGGTCGCACCGTCCCACAGGTTTTCGGGGTCGGTAACTAAGGTTGCAACTTTCAATTCGTGATTAACTCCGTCTGACCTAAACAAAAAAGTGCCCGAGTTAGAATGTCCGACAGAGTAACCCTCTTTTGCGCTTATCGCCCGAACTACCGTGTTTTGCGAAATGGAGATCGGGGTCGTGTATATGGGCGAATTTGCCGTCGGGGTCGTTGCGTCGAGGGTGTAATGTATTGTCTCGCCCTCTTTGGCGGTAAGCTCGACCGACATAGGCCCATCGTAAATTCCCGGCACTGTGACAAATGTCGGGGTAGTTGTAATCCCCGACATGCCGCCAATATTCTCACTGCCCGGTGTTGACTGCTCGTAGTAGTAAAGGCTTGTCCCACTGCGACCAAGACTCATATCTGCCTTAGTTTTCGGGACAGAGAGCTTGTCGAGCATCTCGCCATCCCTATCGAACAAAAAAACCGATTCACCACTCGAGCTTAAATTAAAATTTGTTGCATTTGGCTTTGAATTCTCCTCGAGATCTGCACGACAGGTTACGAGCAGATACTCCCCCCCATTTATCACAGAGCCCTCGGGAAATCGCCAAAGGGCAGGATTGTTCCTCTTGTCCGACAGTCCATAGCCAGAAATGTCGACAGGCTCTGCCGAGGAGTTGTAAAGCTCTATCCAGTCGGGCGTAATGTCGCCACGCTCTGTGTAAGAGCCTTTATTCAAGGTCATGACCTCGCTTATATAAATGTCGCTCTTGGGCTTTGGGTGCAAGCTCGAAAGTGCCCCCAAATCGGTCTCGCCATTAGCATAACCCGGAGTCGGTTGCATGTCGGCGGTAAATTCGCCGATACCGTCTACCTCTCGTGAATATGCCTCGTCCGAGCCGAGGGTCGGAAAGGTCACTTCATCTATAATAATTCCACCTGTGCCCGAAAAACCAACGCTCTCGCCATATGCTTTAAGCCCAAAAGGTGCGTGAAGCAACCCATCTATCAGCCCGTCTTGACCTGTGCAGTAGACAAGCAGATAAGAATTTGCCCCAATAATTGTTCCCTCGGGGAATGTCCACTTTTTTGCCTGCGACAGGTTGTCTGTAAGCCCAAATCCCGATATATCTATGTCGCTCTCTGTCGTGTTGTATAGCTCGATATAGTCGTGATACCCTCCGTCGGACAGGGAAATCGTGCTGTCGTTAGATGCCATAAGCTCGTTTATACGAATGCCATTGTCTACGACCTCTAACTTCATGCTCTCCTTATATTGATTAGCGCCCTCCTCGGTGTTGGCAAAACCGGGCGATGGGCTTAAACTTGTCTCCCAGTTTGCAAAGTCCTTCCTTATAAAGGTCGCCCCCGAATCGATTGCCGGAATTGTAAGGGAGTCGACCGGACTGCCTGTCGAGTTGGAGAGCACGAGTTCTTCGTTTGCCGAAATTTTAAAGGAGGCATGGAGCGGCCCTTTTTCGGAATCGCCCGACAAAAAGACCACCAAATATCCGCCTGCCTCTATATATGTGCCGCTCGGGAATACCCACTTAGCCGCCACAAGCATATCATCGGTAAGCCCAAAGCCTGATATATTGGCGTCGTTGTGCCCCGGATTATAAAGCTCTATCCAGTCGGGATAGTCCCCATGCTCGTCGGGGACAGAGCTATTGTTAGAGGCCATAACCTCGTTTATTCTAACGCTACTCGAGCTTAGCGAAACCGTAACGCTGTCGTCGTATATCATAAAAACGAAAATAAGCCCTGCAAGGCAGAGTGCTATCATAATTATTAATAATTTAGATCTATCCTGATGCAAAAATTCGCTCCCTTTCAGATATGGCATTGTCGATATAAATCGAATATTGCTACATTTAAGTATACCACATAACAAAACAGTATGCCAAGGGCTAATGTCAAAAATCACAATGATTTTTTTCCACTAAAGCATTAAAACCAAGAGAGAAAGCCATGTATTGTAAGAGAAAATACCAACAATTACCTTTGCCATATCAACATAATCTAAGGCTTTGATTATATCTATCACACAATAAACGAGAATAGAGCATCTTTCCGCCTAACGGCGGCTGTCGGGGGACACAAATGGGGGGGGGGGGGCCCCCCCCCCCCAATGTA
>CAYJFK010000028.1:0-27914 GCA_964369475.1 uncultured Oscillospiraceae bacterium
ACAATGCCACAATCACAAACGGCTACAACAGCGGCAAAATCATCTCAAACTCCGATGACGGTTACGTTGGTGGTATTGCGGGAGAAATCAGCCAGAGCACGATTCAAAACAGCTACAACGTGGGGATTATCAACGGTGAAAACCCAAGCGGTGCGGGTGGCGTGTTAGGAAATGACGATTTCAGCAACACGCTTGAAAACTGTTACTGGCAGTCAGCGACCGACCTGTCCGGCATAGGTGAGATGGCCGAGAGTGGTGAGCGAAGCACCTATTCCAACATAGGTGTGTTTACCTCGGCTACGTCGACGATTAACGTTATCTTAAACGCAAACAGCAAAATCCCCACAAGTAATCTGCCTAACGCACTAAATACCGCCGCTATTGCGTATAACACCGCTCTCAGAAGCGGTCAAAGGGCATACAGATGGGAGATGACGCAAGAGAGTGACTACCCCACCATCACAAGCTTAGAAATCACAGGCGATGCCGACTATGACGGGGTGGTAACGGTCTCCGACTTAAAGAATATTGCAGCGGACGGCGTTTACAACACAACACCCACAGGGCAATCTCCTCTTGATGCAAACGGCGACGGCAAGATAAACTTTGGCGACCTTGCGATGGCGAGAAATAGTAAGAATTTTGGCAAGACAAATTAGAACAGAAATGCGCAGAAGCAAAAAGGCGGCTACCTCACACGGTAGCCCCTTTTTTTATCATCGGTGCGAAAACGCACAGCAAGTTAGAAAAACACCGCAGTTTCGTTAAACTACGGTGTTTTTGATGGAGGTAAACCAAATTTCCTACTGCTGACCTCTGCAATGCCGGTCTTGTGCTCAGGCAAGCTCGCTATAAAGCGACCTAATAGCACCTCTTATTGAACACCGAGTACATTTAAAAAGCTTTGTTTTCCGCAGGCACTGTCAGACCTTGCATTTTATGCTTTTATTTCAGTTCTATTGCAAGCTCTCATTGCTACTATCAAACGTTCCCGCTATTCTTCCAAAGACAAGCGCATCGGGAATTGCAGTAGTTGCCAGCCTATCATCTCCGAAAATGCCACCGACTACCTCGCCTGCCGCATACAAGTTGTCTATAACATCTCCGTTTATGTCTATAACCTGTGCCGATGTGTTAGTTTTAATGCCGCCTATGGTGTAATGAACGCTCGGCTTGCCTATTATTATGTAGAAAGGCCCTTCTTCAAGTGGTGGAAAATTATATTCTCGTCCGAACTCGTCCGCTTTGCCGCTTACAACATCCCTGTTATACTCGGCGAGAGTATCTTCAAGCTGATCCACATCAAGCTCAAAAAACTCTGCGCACTCTTTTATCGTGTCTGCCTTAATCATTACCCCTTGATGTGTCCATTGAAGCATAAGATCTCGTATTCTGTCGTTTGGACTTGTTCTTTGGTGGACTTCTTCCGTGAAGACCTCGTACATTGTGTGATTAGGCTGTTCTAAGACCGCTTTTGCAAGCACATTTCTAATGTTGTTCTCGTTCACAAATCGCTCTCCGTTTTGGTTTATGTAAAAAGAACCGGCTTTAACTCTTGAGTCTTCGAGGAAGTAGTGGATGCCTGTTGCAGGGTTTGCATAGTGGTAGAGTTGTATGTTCTCCATGTCGACAATGTCTGCCCCTATTTTTTGAGCCATAACTATACCATCGCCGTTTGACGTTGCAGGCGATGACGACAAAAAGTCCTCTCCTATGTCGCCCCAAGATGCGCCGTACTGCTCCCTCATCTCTACGTTATAGGAAAAACCTCCCGTCGCTATAACGACCCTATCGTTTGCATATATCTCCTTGCCGTCCTCCATTTTAACTCCTATTGCTTTGCTATCCTCCATTAAAATATCGGTTACCAAGGTGTTGTATATCATTGTTACCTCTTGACTGATCGCCCATTTTTCCATCTCATAGACAAGGCCTGTCCCTGCATCTGTAAACATTACAGCTCTTGCAACCGAGTGTCCCGATGTGTAGTAGGGTTTTTGTATTAGCTCTAAATCGGTATTGTCTAAAATCCATTCGACAGTTGGAGTAATATTATTTGCAATGATTTCGAGATGTTCTAAACTCCCCGAGCTGCCTCCTGCGTTGTACATATCCTCTGCAAAGAGTTCTTGGCTGTCATCGGGCGACAAGTTAGGCAGGCAGATTTGCGCTCCCGACATTTGGGTGCTTCCGCCTGTAAAGGGCATCTTTTCTATCACAATTACACTCTTGCCCTGCTCGCTTGCCGCATTTGCGCAGCTAAGCCCTGCCGCCCCCGAGCCGACAATTACAACATCGTAGCTCACCATAAGTGGAGGCTCTGCCTCCTCTATACTTTCACTTGCAAGAAAGAGCGATGCATCTACATTTCTTTGCTCGAGCAGATCTGTTAGAATAACGGCTATTTCTTTTTCAAGTTGATCTTCTCCGGACTCATTTATCTTTTGAGTTAGCAGTATATCCTCTGTTATCTCCTCAATATTCGCACTTACAGTGTCGTCAAACTCGCCCGTTATGTCAAGTTTCACTATGCTTGCATTTGAAAACTCGAGCAAGAGCAGGGCGTCCACACCATCAATAACTATCTCTTGTTCAACGTCAAAATTAGTCAGGTCTTGCGTGTTCGAGCATCCTGCGAGCATTATGGTGGCAAATAGTAGAAATAATATTTTTTTAAACATAGCAACCTCGTAGTAAATAGTAAGGATCATTATATAACAAAGGGGCTGTTTTGAACAGCCCCTTTGAGTTTAATTACTTATTGTTTGCCGCTTGCGAGCCTGCTATTCTGCCGAATACCGATAGGTCGGTAATCGCATTGCCGCCAAGACGGTTCGAGCCGTGGATTCCGCCTGTAACCTCGCCTGCTGCGTATAGGTTTTCTATTACATTGCCCTCTGTGTCGATGACCTGTGTATCTACATTGATCTCAACACCACCCATTGTGTGGTGAACAGCAGGTGCCGATTTAATGAAGTAGAAGGGGCCTTCTGTTGTGCTGTACTCTCTTAGACCTGATCTTCTGTTAAAGTCTTCGTCCACTCCGTTTTGAGCAAATGTGTTGTATCTCTCAAGTGTAGCCATAAACTGAGCTTCGTCGATTTCAAAGAATGCGCAAGCCTCTGCTATTGTGTCTGCCTTAACTGCCTGACCCTCTGCAAGAAGCGAGTCGATCTCGTCGCCGAACTTGTCAAAGAACTCTGTTTCGTCTCCTGCTGTCTGCGTGAAGAAGGAGTAGGAAACGCCGCCCGTTTGCATAGCTGTTGTGTTGGAGATAACGTCACGTCTCTCAAGCTCTTCAACAAAGCGGTTGCCCTCTTTGTTTACAAGAATTGTTGTGCCAAGACCTCTACCCGAGTTTGCCGAGGAAAGAAGATCGCCCGTTACCGCATTTGCAGTGGGGTGCTTTTGTGTGTATTCCATGCCGACCAAGTTTGCACCTACGCCTTGAGCAAGTAGGATGCCGTCGCCCGTTGCAAGTATGCTGTTTGTGCAGATCGTGCCATCGACATATGTGTCGTCGTACATCTTGATTATGTCTGCATTCTGACCGTATCCGCCCGTTGCAAGGATAACGCCTTGCGATGCGTTAAAGATAACTTCCTTGCCGTTGTTTGTAGCTTTAACACCTGTAACAACGCCTGCATCGTTTGTCATGATCTCTGTTGCAGTTGTGTCAAACATTACCTCTGCGCCCTGTGCTACCGCAAAATCGTACATTGTATCAAAAAGCTGTGCACCTTCACCCGCTGCGTAGTGCGAACGAGTTACCGAGTGTCCGCCTGCAAGGTTTAGATATGCCCATTCTACGCCGACAACATCTCTAAGGAAGTGAACAGAGTCTGCCGAGTTGTCTGTTAGAACCTTTACAAGGTCGGGGTTTGCAACATTGTCGCCGCCTATCATTGTATCGTCGAAGAAGGACTCGTTTGTGTCTTCAATCGCTTCGTCTGCTTGGAAGGATGTGCCCGATGCGTTTAAAACGCCGTCTGCAAGCTTTGTGTTACCGCCTGGAATCATTGCTTTGTCTATTACTATAACGCTTGCGCCGTCAAGGCTTGCCTGAATTGCCGCTGTGATACCTGCGCCGCCTGCGCCGATAACAACGACCTGCGCATCGTAGCTGTCGTTTAGCTCCGGTCTTACAACTTCGCCTGTGGGAGTTTTAAAACTCTCGTCAAAGCCTGCTGTCTTTAGCGCCGCTTCGGTCGCACGGATCATTGCGCCCGACGACATTGTAGCACTTACTACCGTGTCTACCGCAAAGGAGTTTGTTGCTATCATGTCTGCTTCTACTATGTCAAAAGCGCCTTCAAAGCCGATTGTCTCGACATGCTCAAGAACTTCTACGCTCTCGATCTTCTCGTCTTTAATTGTAACGGCTACCTTAACCTCTCCGTTTTTGCCCTTTGATGAGCCTTCGTATGTGCCGTCTGCAACTGCCGCCGCTTCGACCTCTACGCCCATAGCCTTGTTAATTGCCTTGGTTGTAGCTTCGATAATGGCATTCGATGTTAGAGTTGCACCTGCGGCAACATCTACTTCTGTTCCCTGTGCCTCAACAATAGCTGTCGGTACTTGCTCTAAAGCCGCATCGCTTATGCCTGCTGTCTCGCCGTGCTCCAGAACTGTAACACCTGTGATCTCTGTGTCGGAAAATGCAACTTCAACTGTTACATCTCCGCCAAATCCGCTTGCTACTTCTGTGTATGTACCGGCTGTGTACTTAGCTGTACCTGCCTCGCCTGCGTCGCCCTCGTCGCTCGTTGCCGGCTCCGACTGGCAAGCACTTAGCACAAGGCTTAGTGCAAGTGTGATAAATAATAATCTCTTTTTCATAACTGCTCCCCTTTAAGTTTTAGTTTGTGCTATTAGATTATCACATTTTTATCACGATGTATTTGCAATATTTACAATTTTTTTTATAACTTTTACAACTTTTGAAAACGCATTTGTAAATCTTGCAAAAATAACTTATAATAACAGTTGTACAACAATTATCGGAGGACATTATGAGTTTTAGAAGCAAACTTCTTCGCAGTTTTTTAATATTAATTACCATTACTTTCACATTTTTAGCACTTTTCATTCAATATACAATAAGTCTAAACAACAGAGAATATACCGAGCAGTCTACACTTAGACTTATAGAGGCAAAGGCTTCTGAGACGGGAAACTGGTTTTTCAACCTCATAAGCGAGTTTCGTGTGCTCTCTCAGCTCCCCTCTTTTAAATCGGTAGACTTTAGAGGAATCGACCCAATGATGGAGTCCATGACGAGCTTTTACAAAGAGGACAACGACGTTCATTTGCTCGGTTTTGTAGGGACAAACGGCAAGAGCTCCAACACGACCGATAACGAGTTCGAGAACATAAGTCACGCCGATTTTAACACCTTGTTAAATACAAAGACAGAGTATATCATCAATCCCCCATCTTCTGCTAACATTTTGGAAAATATGTATACCGTCTACTACCCTGTACACGGATACGACGGCAATGTATCAGGGCTGCTCTACGGCGGTATAACCTCGGGTGCAATTTCTCAAATGCTCTCTGAAATTACGTTAAACGACTCTGTTACTTGGATTGTTGACAAGCAGTTTAATGTTGTAAGCCACAACACCGACTATTTCTACAACTCGGTACTCGACAAGGACACGCTCGTTTCCTCCCTTTCGAGCAGTGGACTTGACAATGGTGTTATAAACCTTAAAAACATAGAAGGTCAAAAATCCACCATGGTGTACAGTAATATACCCTTTACCGACTTAACGCTTTGCAGTATTATAGACGATCGGACAATTCACTCTCACACTACATATATTACCGCTATGATATTTGCAATTTGGGTTGTACTTACAACGACGCTGATACTCTTTATATTCAAACTCAGCAAAGAGATAGCAAAGCCGCTAAACGAGCTGACAGGCAAGATGGACAGCTTTAAGCATGAGGATTTTACAAATATCAGCATCGATACCGACATAACCGACATTAAAGCGCTCGAGCGTTCGTATAACTCGCTTTTAGACAGGATAAAGACACTTATAGACGAGATCTATCTTGAGCAGAGCAATGTTAGAAATGCCGAGTTAATGGCTTTGCAGTCGCAAGTTAACCCTCATTTTTTATATAACAGCCTCGACACTATAAAGTGGATGGCATTCGAGTATCAAGACGATGCTATATACACGCTAATCGAAAATTTATCGAGCTTTTTCAAAATCTCTCTTAGTGACGGTCGTGACATGATAAGTCTATTAGAGGAGCTTGAGCACACGAAAAACTATCTTGAAATTCAAAAGATAAGGTTTGCAGAGACTCTCGATTTTTCCTTTGATATAAGTGACGATATTAAAAATGTCCGAACTTTGAAGGTAATTGTTCAGCCCCTTGTCGAAAATTCGCTTTATCACGGTATAAAGGGCATCTCTCGTAAATGCCACATTAAAATAGAGGCCAAGAGAGATGGTGACAGGGTCGTTATAAAGGTAACAGACGACGGTGTAGGCATGAGTGATGAGCGCCTTATGACGATAAAAAACAACCTCGCCACACGAAAAAAGAGCGACAGCTACGGTCTTTACAACATCAACGAGCGCCTTTTTGTCAAGTATAACAACGACTACAACTTTGATATACGTAGCACCGAAAACGAGGGTACCGAAATAGAAATAAGCTTTGCTTTTGAAGAAATGGAGGACAGCCGTGTATAAGGCAGTAATTGCAGACGATGAAACGATTATAAGAAAGGGCGTTAGCTCATTTTTAGCTAAACTCGACCCCGACATAGAGATTTTCTCCTCCGCCAAAAACGGACTTGAAGCGATCGAGCTTGTAAGGAAAATTAATCCCGATCTACTTATAATAGATATAAACATGCCACAGCTAAACGGCTTGCAGGCAATAGAAGAAATACTAAGTTTTAATTCACACGTACAAATTATAATTATTTCAGGTTACAACGAATTCGATTATGCAAAAAAAGCAATCGATTTAGGGGTGCTTGGCTATCTTGTCAAGCCCTTTAAAGGGCAAGAATTCGAGGCGATAATCGCAAAGGCAAAACAGCGGCTCTCACAGTTAAATCAAAACAACGTGCTAATGAACAAACTACATAACAGCGGCACGACAGACAAGGATGTTATGTCATTTATTTCAAGCAACTACTGTCACGAGGACATGAGCCTTATATTTGTCTGCGATGCGACGGGTTTAAGTCGAACGACGGTTGCCAATATAGTCAAGCAAAAGACCGACATGACGCTTACAAGGTACATAACATACCTTAGAATTGAACATGCAAAATCACTGCTACTGTCGGGCGAGATAAATATTAACCACATTTCTCAAATGCTCGGTTATAAAAATCAGCACTACTTCAGTAAGGTATTTAAGAGTACCGAAGGTGTAACGCCAAGCAAGTTTATCGAGCAAAACAGTGGTAGTTAGAGTTATAACATGCTTTGACAATATCTCAGAAAATGGTCTAACAGGCTTTGATTTGCATTACATAGCCTGATATTTTATATAGCTACCAGAGTTCTCACAGACTATAACATTGTTCTCAACCGCTACATTCCCGTTAACAATTACATATGATATTCCTTCGGGAGGAACTGCCTGATTGATAAAATCTGCCTTGTCTGCTATTTTATCCTTGTCGAAAATTACAATGTCCCCGTCAAAGCCCTCTTTTATCTCTCCTTTAGAGCTAAGTCTAAGGCGTTTTGCAGGTAGCATTGTCATCTTTTCAAGCATTTCTATTAAACTAAACTCTCCAAGCTCTCTCGAGTATCTGCCCAACGCCCTCGGAAATGTGCCTGCACCTCTTGGATGACCGCATCCGTTGTAGTAACCGCAGTCGCTCGCCACATATACATAAGGTTCTTTATAAGCTCTGATAATCTCGCTTTCGTTCATTACAAATGCAACGACGGTTGTATTTGGGCTTGTCTTTTTTATATGCTCAAATATCTCTTTAGTGCAACGCTCGTTTTTATACTCACCGTCCACAGGCATAATATCGTGATAACTCTTTCCCCATTTTTCAAAGCATCCTTCATCAAAAACGGCAGTGCCGATTCCCGTGGCAAAGGCTTCGTAGGGGTAGCAATCGACAGTTATATCAATACCATCACTTCTCGCCGCCTTTAGCGCTTTTATTGCCCCTACCATATTATTTCCCAGTGCACTGCAACTGCCAATGTGCGACATCTGCATTGCATAGCCTGTTTCCTTTGATATATAAGCAAGCTCATTTACAGAGGGAGCGCTACCTTCTCCATCCTCTCTAAAATGGGCCGCATTTAAGTAGTGCCCATCTCCAAGCGCCTTTAAAAGCTCTATTGTCTCCTCTGTTGTAACACCGGGCGCATATTCAAGTCCGCTTGACAGGCCGATAATTCCATACTTTTTATGATCTGCAAGTATTTTTTGCATTTCTAAAATTTTATTTTTCGGAGTGCCTGCATACCTATCTGTCACCCCTACCATCTCTCGCAGGGTGTTTTGACCGATAAATGTAAGATAATTAAGGGGACTGCCCTTAGCAGTTGCCGCAATAAATACCTCTATATCATTATATGTACTTCCACAATTGCCCACAGCTTGTGTGGTAACACCCATTCTAAGCGAGCACTTGGCTGTAAAAAATCCAAATTCCCCGCTAAAAAACTTATCTTCATGAGCGTGCAGATCTATAAAACCGGGCGTTGCAACCTGCCCTTTTGCATCAATTGTCTTCTTTGTCTCCTCGGTAACATTTCCGATCTTTTCTATCTTACCGTTATGAATCAAAATATCACCCGAGGTAAAATCGCCTTTCTCAAAATCGGCAATACTTGCATTAACTATCTTTAAATCCTTCACGATGACCCCCCGATTAAAATGTTATATCACCTGCAAAGTGACATGCTACGTAGTGACCTTGTCCAACCTCTCTTATGATAGGCTCCTCACTTTTGCATATATCTTGTTTAAACTTACATCTGCTGTAAAATCTGCACCCAAGCGGTAGATCTATAAGACTTGGCATATCACCTGTTAAAATGTATTTCTTCCTGTTTCTATATCTGGGGTGAAGCGGAGGCACAGAGGATATCAGCCCGAAGGTGTAAGGGTGGAGATAGTTCTCGTATACATCATTTGTATCCCCCATCTCCATAACCTTGCCGCCGTACATAACGCATATTTTGTCGCTCATGTAGCGCACGACAGATAGGTTGTGCGAGATAAATAGATAGGACATATCAAACTCCCCTTGCAGGCTTAAGAGCTCGTTTAATGTCTGCGCTTGAACAGAGACATCAAGAGCACTTGTCGGCTCGTCTAAAACAAGCAGTTTAGGATGCAGCATTATTGCCCTTGCAATGCTCACACGCTGCTGTTGTCCTCCCGACAATTCAAAAGGAAACCTTTCGAGTAGCTCCGCTCCTATATTTATCTTAGCCGAGGTCTCTTTTATTAGCTCCTTTGCTGACCGTTTGTCGTAGCCGTTGATGAGCAAAGGTCGCTCCAAGCTGCTGTAAATTGTACTCCTTGGATTAAGGGAAGCATTTGGATCTTGAAATACAGCCCCCACTCCCTTATAGCTCTTTTTGCCCTTCTTGGCCATGTCGTTACCATTGACAATAACACTACCGGATGTCGGCGCAAGCAGACCGAGCACAAGCTTTGCGACGGTTGTTTTGCCACTGCCGCTTTCTCCTACAAGCCCAAGTGTCTTGCCTCTTTCCAGTGCAACAGATAGGTCATCGACCGCCTTAACTTCTGCCTTTTTATAGCGTAAGGGGTAGTATTTTTTTAAATGCTCCGTTTGTAAAACTATCTCGCTCATACATTATCCCCCTTTGCAAGAAAACATGCGCAATAGTGCCCATCGCCAATCAATTCAAGGCTTGGACGATGCTCTTTACATCTCTCTACTGCATCATCGCACCTGTCGTAAAACTTGCATCCCAAAAACTCTTGCGACAGATCAGGCACACTCCCTTTTATAACTTTTAGTCGCCCTTCTTCCTTTGTTATGGTGGGAAGTGCTTTAAGCAAAGAGCGTGTATATGGGTGTGTTGCATTATCAAATATTGTGTATACGTCGCCAAGCTCTATAAGGCTACCTGCATACATTACCCCTACTCTATCGGCAATGTCTGCAACAATACCGAAGTCGTGAGTTATCATTAAAATGGAGGAGTTATACTGCTCTCTTATGTCGTTCATAAGCTCTATTATTCCGGCTTGAATTGTAACGTCAAGCGCTGTTGTGGGCTCGTCGGCTATAAGAAGTTTAGGATTTCGACATAGCATCATGCCTATCATAACACGCTGTCTCATTCCTCCGCTTATCTCGTGTGGGAAGGAGGTCATACGATCTTGTGCATCTGATATATTGACATTTTTAAGCATATCTTCAGCAACCTTCCAAGCGCTTGCCTTGTCCATTTTGTCTATAACAAGCCCCTCTGTCATCTGAGCGCCGACAGAGTAAACGGGGTTGAGCGAGTCGAGCGGATTTTGAAATATCATACCGATTTCCTTACCTCTTACACCTGCCATCTCGTCGTTTGATAGTTTCAGAAGATCTTGCCCGTTAAAAATAATCTCTCCGCCGCATATCTCTCCGGGGGACTTTACAAGCCTTGTTATGCCCATAGCCGTTGTAGATTTACCACAGCCCGACTCGCCGACAAGTGCAAAAACTTCGCCTTTTTTTATGTCGAAACTTACATCGTCTACTGCCGGTAGATTTTTTTCGCCCGTTTTAAAGTTAACCTTAAGATTTCTTATTTCAAGTATGTTATCCGTCACGGCTACCTCCCTATGTCCTTATGCGAGGGTCAAGGATGTCCTTTATCCCCTCGCCTGCAAGATTAAACCCAAGAACTGTCCATATAATGGCAACACCGGGTGCTAATGCTATCCACGGCGCACGCTCCATATAGAGTATGCCATCTTGAAGCATCATACCCCAGTCGGGCTGAGGCTGTTGAGCGCCGAGACCTAAAAATCCCATTGCCGTGGTCGATAGTATTGCAGTCGGGAGAGCAAGTGTTGCAAGAACCGTTATTGTCGACAGAAGGTTTGGCAATATGTAGCGAGTTATAATATTAAATCCACTCTCGCCCGACACCTTTGCCGCCTCTATGTAGGCTAGACCTTTAATTGTCTGCACCTTGACCTTTACAATCTTTGTAAATTGCGCCCAGCTTACAACAGCTACCGATATTGCCACATTTATTGCGCTTGGTTCAAGTAGATACACTATTGCTATCGCAAGAATTATGGGCGGAACAGACCATGTTGCATCTGTAACAAATGTAATAATCTTGTCTGTACTTCCACCATAGTAGCCTGCCACAATTCCAAGTGTAATGCCTATTGCCATTTCAATTACAACGGCTGTAAGCCCAACACTTAGTGCAATCCTACTACCGTAAACCACCCTGCTGAATATACATCGTCCATATCGGTCTGTTCCGAATGGGTATTCGGCAGAGGGCCCTTCAAGCTGCATGTCGGCATTTTGTGCGTCAAACTCATGTGGGGCGATAAGTGGGGCAAACACGGCGAAGACCGCTATAATAAGGAACATCAAAAGCCCAACAACAAAGAGTTTGTTTTTAAATATCTTCTTTTTTTCTCTCATACAATTACTCCATTCGAATTCTTGGGTCTAAGAGTCCTGCTATAATGTCGCCTGTTATGTTGCACAAAACGGTCAGCACCGTTATAACAAATACAATGCCTTGTACCACAGGAAAATCCTGCTTTGAAATTGCTCTCCACAAAAGTTGCCCCATCCCAGGCCATCCAAAAACATTTTCTACAACAACAGAGCCACCTATAAGCCACGGTATCGATAGGAAAAACATTACCGTTACAGGTATAAGTGCATTTCTAAGAACATGCTTTACAAGCACCTTCTTTTGCACAAGCCCCTTTGCGTATGCCGTTGTAACGTGCTTTTCTTCTATGGTGTCGAGAACTTCTGACCTTGTAAGACGAAATATCTGTGCAAGGGCCGGCAAAGCAAGTGTCATCGCCGGCAGTATAAGCGAGTCGAGGCCACTATAACCTGATATGGGAAGCAGATCTAGCGTTATACCAAAGACCATGATGAGCAGTACACCAAGCCAAAATGTCGGCATAGACCAGAGCACAACCGTGCCCACTGTAAGCACTTTGTCGATAGTTTTGCCTTTGTTTACAGCGGCAATAAGACCAAGAGGAATTGCAATTATATACTCCACTAAAAGTGCTGTACCTGTTAGCATTAATGTAAATGGCAGACGCTGCATTATAAGGTCTGATACGTCTTGCTTTAAAGAGATCGAAGTGCCGAAATTTCCTTTAAGTGCATTTGATAACCAGTAAAAATACTGCACAACAGGATGCTTATCAAGCCCCCACTGCACTTTAATCTCCTCTACTCGCTCAGGCGTTACTCTGCTGTCTACCATTAAATCTATCGGATTGCCCGGCATTGCTTGCATTATGGAAAATACCAAAATAGATACAAATATTACAACAAAGAAGCCGATAAAAAGACGTCTTAAAATATATTTTACAGTTCCCGTCAAAATAATGCCTCCCCCAATAATTGCTTTATCTTCTTTATAATTACCCTATATTAAAGAGAGGTCTCCCTCTCTTTAAATAAATATTGCTTTTTACACACAGGTTAAAAAAACTATGAAAAGAGCAGTTTTGCTATCCTACTATAAATCTCGTCCTTTTCTATGCCATCGTAGTTTGTAAGCATAATCAAAGACAGATCGTCATTTGGGTATCTCGAACTTCTCGAAACAAACCCCATTGTGCCCCCTGTATGCCATATCTCTTTATGCCCCATCTGCTCTCCCAAAAACAGCCCAAGGCCGTAGCCGCTCATGCTACCGTCTGACAGTTTGTTCTCTGTAAACATTTCATTTATAGTCTTTCGCTTTACAATTGTTTCATCTTGACTCATAAAGAGAAATTTATGCCAGATAAAGAGATCGTCTACCGTTGTTTGCAAATTTCCATCGGCATATCCCACAAGTGCCATATTGTAGTTTTGCTTTTCAAAAATACCGTCTTTTAATATGTACCCTTCAGCTAAACTGCTACTTTTGTTTTTCATATCATCTGGCGCAGAGCTATTTTTCATGCCAAGCGGTTTTAAAATATTTTTCTCTATAAATGCACCAAAAGGCATACCGGACAACTGCTCTATTATGCTTCCAAGCATTACATAAGCCGAGTTGCAATAAGAATAGATCGTCGTAGGCTCAAAGCTCAAATCGCCAAAATCCTTTATGTATTCAAGAAGCTCAGTAGCGCTTGCATGTAGTGCCTTAGGATATTTCGAATATATATCTTCTTCAAAATACTCCTTTATACCTGAACAATGAGTCATGAGCTGTCTTACTGTAACTCGGTTTACATAGCTTGGAAAATCTTTAAAAAACGGAGCTATAACTTGGTCGAGCTCCAGAAGGCCTTGTTCTTTCAATATTAAAATTGCAAGACATGTAAACTGCTTTGTAACAGAGGCAACAGCAAATGTATGATCTGCCGTTAGCTCTATCCCCTCCTCTATGTTTGCCATACCGTACCCCTTGCGCATGAGGATTTTGTCCCCATGCGCAAGAAGTATGGCAAGACCTGGAGTTGTGTCACTTATTATGTCGGACAGTGCCTTCTCTAATTCTTTTTCGGTAATGTGATTAAAGGCCATTATTACTCCTTAACAAGGTCGTTATAGAATATTCTGCCGTCGTTTGTTACAACAAGTCCGGATAGGTTACCCTTAGTTGCTACATAGTAGTTGTCGGCATAAAGAGCAATGGCGGGAACTTCTTCAAACAAGGCATCATGCGCCTTTTCGTAGGCAGCTATACGAAGTGCTTCATCAGGCTGATAGCGTGCCTCTGTGAGTGCAGCTGTCACAGCCTCGCTGTGCCAAGGATAGCCTGAATATTCTGTAAAGACATAGTATAGTATATCGGCATCGTTCCAGAAATTAGTTCTAAAGGCCATTTGATGCTCATTGCTTCTTTGTATTTCCTTGATGTATGCCGATTCGTATTCCCTTATTTGAGCATCTATGCCAAGTTCTTTCAGCTGTGCTTGTATAATAGGTGCGGCCGACTTGTTTGTAGCGCTGTCAAGAGGTGTGGCAAACTCAAACGACAGGTCTTGTCCATCCTTTTCAAGTATGCCATCTCCATTGCTGTCGGCATAGCCTGCATCTGCAAGGATCTTCTTTGCACCGTCTAAGTCATATTTGTAGGTCTCGGCAAGCTCTTCCTCTTTGTCGGCACTAAATCCTGCCTGTGCAGGTGATAAGAAGCCATATAGAGGAGCAATAACATTGTCAAGCGATTTTGCAAGTGTCTCTCTGTCAATACCGATGTTGATTGCCTGTCTTACAGCTAAGTCAGAAGTAACGCCATCGTCTGTTTGGAATATCAAGTAGTTGGAACCGGGCTGTGCGTACTCGTACATAGCTAACTCGGAGTTAGCGCTTAGCGAATCGATAGACGCTATCGGCACATTGTAGATAATGTCAACATCACCCGACTCGAGCTCGCTTACCCTTGTAAACTCGTCGGGAATAAATCTAACTATAATTGTATCGAAGTTCAAAGCCCCTTTGTTGTTAACCGCCGGATTTGCCGTTACATAGTGGGGGTTTTTCTCAAGTATAATCTGAGAACCTGCCTGCCACTCCTTTATCATGTAAGGGCCGTTTCCGACAGCAGCTCTGTTAAACTCGTCATTTCCCATTGTTTCGGCAAGCTCTGCGTGTACAATGCCGCCATAACCGCTTGTAAGGCTTGCCATCATAAATGGGGCAGGCTCGCTAAGTATGTATTTAACGGTATTTTCATCGACAACTTCTATCGACTCTACCGGATCTAAGTCTCCTGAATATGGGCTTATCTCCCTCATTCTCTCGGCAGATGCCTTAACACTCTCGGCCGTTAATGGGTCTCCGTTTGAGAATTTAGAATTCTCGTGCAGTGTAAATGTCAACTCCGTGCCATCTTCCGACATGTGAAATTCCTTGGCAAAACCGGGTTGCACCTCGCTCAGATCCTCGGAAAAGTTGATAAGCGAGTCAAAGAGTAGGTAATGGACAACATTTTCCCAACCAATTTGATGAATGTCTGTCCCCTCGATTTCTTCTTGAATAGCTATTACAAGAGTATTAGCAGTATCCTCGCCCTGCTCGACCTCTCCTTGCGCAGAAGAGCTACATCCTGTAAATAGCAGTGTGGTAGCAAGTGCAATTGGTAAGATTTTTTTCATTGTTAAGCACCCCATCTTTTAATATTTATTTTGTCAACTTGGATATTATACAATTTATTTTATGGTATGTCAATACTGATTTGCATCTTTATTATTATAAATGCTTAATTTTTTTCTTGACACATCAGCAAAATACTGAAAACCTCGCAATAATTTCTAAAACCGCTTTAAAAGATGCATTTTTATTTTTTGCATAATTATTCTTTATTTGCAGAAATCAAATTGAACTTAATAAACCACCAATCACTTTCCGTTGCACCGAAATCGAACTATACTTCGCTGATTTTTTCTATTTATATTGGTATAAAGCCAAATTTTACAATTTCTAATAGCCCACTCGCAATTTTTGTTTGCGTATCATAAGCCAAAATTATACAGCATATTTTTTTAGTATACATAATACCGAACGACAATGACAAGCTATAAATTAAGCATCTCTTTTTCATCATGTGCATTCAAAGCTAAAAACGACGAGGAAATTCCCTCGTCGTTTTTTGAAAATTAGCAAAAATAAGTTATGCCTATCGCCGACCGTTACACTGTTAGTGTAGCGCTTCGACAGTTTAACAGTTAAGCGATCCCAACAACTTTGCTCAACAGTAGTAGATGCTAAGAGTATCTACTACTTGCTCATAGCTGCCGACTGGCCTGCTATACGGCCGAATACAACTGTATCGGGGATAGCATTTCCGCCAAGGCGGTTTGCGCCGTGGATGCCGCCTGTAACTTCACCTGCGGCATATAGCGAAGGGATTGCCTCTCCATCTGCCGTTAGAACCTGTGCAAGCTCGTTTATTTCAACACCACCCATTGTGTGATGTATTGTAGGCACACGAATCGAAGCATAGTATGGAGGTGTGTTGAACTCATCGAGAAGAAGGTTCTTGCCAAAATCGTCTTCCTTTTCTCCACGAACTACTGCGTTGTAATCATCGATAGTAGCCTGAAGTGCCACAGGGTCTACATTCATTGCAATTGCAACTTCTTCAATTGTATTGCCCATAACTGCAGTGCCGTTTGCTACAAGGTCTCCGATTTGCTCGTTAAAGTCGTTTGTCGTTTCAGGGGTTGGGTACTCGGTCGCATTGACAAGTATCCACATGACCTGATCTGTCTGAGCAAGAAGACCCTCTGTTAGAACGTCTCTACGCTCGTCTTCCGCTACAAAACGCTCGCCCTCCAAGTTGATGAATAGCTGATTTGCGGCATTACCTGCAATGTTACCTTGCATACCGCCTGTTTCGGGGTGACCAACGGGAAGTAGTTGAATGTGCTCCATGCCAACAAGGTTTGCGCCGACCGATTGTGCCATTTCAATTCCGTCGCCCGTTGCACTTACGCTGTTTGTAGAGTTAAGTCCCTTTAGGTTGCCCCAACGTGTGTCGTTTGCTACTACCATTTCGTTATTTTTTGCAAAACCGCCTGTTGCAAGTACGACACCGTTATTTGCAGTTATAACATACTCATCGTTGCCCTGTGTAGCCTTAACACCTACCGCACGGCCGTCTTCCATAATGATCTCGTATGCCTTTGTCTCCATTAGTATCTTTACTTTATCGCCCGAAGCATCAAGAATTTCTCTGTAAGCTTCGATAGGAGCCGTTGTAAGAGGCTTAACAAACATATGTGTTCTCGACCAAAGCGCACCTGTTACAGTGCCCACTTCGTCGTAAAACTCAACCCCAAGGCTCTCGAGCCATGCAACAGCTTCTTCTGCACCATATGCATATGTTTCGAGCATGTCGATATTAGCAACAAGATCGCCGCCAACAAATGCTTGAAGGGCGTGTAGCTGGGGAGAGTCAAACATATGTGTCGAGCCGTTTGCCTGATATTCCGCAACTTGTGCTGCAAGCTCGTCCATTAAGCGCTGATGAGTATCGTTTACAGCGTCAAACTCTGTGTAGGAGAGTATCTCGTCTATAAGCTCAGGGCGCATTTCTAAGTTTGCTTGACGCTCAGTATCGACTGCGTTGAACTGGCCACCTGCCATTATAGTAGATCCGCCAAGTGTCGCCATCTTCTCGATAACTATAACGTCAGAACCGTTGTCGATAGCTGTAACTGCCGCTGCAAGACCTGCACCGCCGCCGCCTATAACAACAACATCGGCAGAAAGCTCGACAGTTTCGCCTTCGCCTTCTTCTACCGAAACAGCTTCCATTAGGGCCGCTGTGTCGACCCCAGCCGACTCAAGTGCTATCTTTGTAGCTTCAATAATTGCTGTGCTTGTAACCGTTGCGCCAGCAACTGTATCTATGCCAAGAGACTGGTATTCAACTATGTCGGTCGGCATTCTCTCGAGTGCACCATCTGCAATGCCGGCCGATTCTGCATGTTCCGTAACTTCGACTGCCGCTATTTTGTCGGCCTCAAGAGTAACCGTTACCGTTAGATCTGCATTATGTCCCTTTGTTGTGCCGGTATATGTACCTGCCGTGTATAAACCCTCTGCTACGGGAGGCGTGTCGCCACCTTGGTCTCCGCCTGTTTCTTCTGTGCTACACCCTGCAAAGCTAAGCAACAAACTTGCCGCAATAACAGATGCAATGATCTTCTTCCACATTTCCGCTTCCTCCAAATAGAATAATTTAACAGAATATTCTGTCGTTATATTCTGTAATATACCGTATCATGACCATTAAGTCAATATAAAATCACAACTTTGACAAAAATATGACTATTTTTGTCGATTTGCATAAAATCAATTTGAATTTATAGTGCAAATTGCGATATGTCATGAACCCGATATTGCAATATGATTATTATTTGATATAATCTAATAGAGGTGACATATGAAAAAGAAAACAAAAGCAAGCTACGAGCGACAGTTGTATATTATCAAAAAAGCATCTGCTCTCATCGACGAGGGTGGGCTGAAAAATGTAACAATAGCCGATATATGTAAAGAAGCAGAGATTTCAGTCGGTGCATTTTACCATTATTTTGACTCAAAAGAAGATATAATTTACAAAATGTATGATTGCATGGATTTTTATTTTAAAGAAAATATGCCAAAAGGAAGCAGTTATAGTAGGGCAATCGAATTCACAAGGTTATTTATAGACTATACGATTAAAAACGGTTACTACATTAACAGACTTGTTTTGCTCAACTCCATAGAACAAAGCAATACATTAAAGGAGAGCAGTAGAGAGGTATACAAAATTTTAAACAGCATCTTGGAAGACGGAATTAAAGAAGGCGATATAAAACATTATTTTAATTCAGAAGAGCTAACAGAGCTTATATTTACAGCGCTTAGGGGACATCTTCTCATTTGGGCAAAACGGGGTGTCGATTACCCTCTTAAAGAAAAGGCAGTTAGTCATACAGAGATATTGTTGTCTCACTTCTTCGCAAAATGAGAGCCTAGTAAGTTATGCGACGGAAAATGTCTATTACGTCAAACATGCTCAGTTAAGATTACAAAGTGACTTTTTCTTAAGAGCATATTAAGCAGAAGCTCCTGTTAAAAAAAGAACTTGATTTAGCTCGGTTAGGGTTTTGGTGACAACCTAGCAACCTTTGGAATTTGTTTTCTTCCGTGTATGGGTGCTTCTTTTTTGTGCCTCCTTGTTTAGTTGTTATTCAAAAAGAGGGTATGTTATTAAAAACTTACCCTCTTTTTGTGCATCAAAAGCAAAAAACGACTAGGGAACTTCCTCGTCGTTTTTCTTTATAATTGGTGGAGATAAGCAAAAGACCCTACCGCTGACCTCTACACTGCCGGTGTAGCGCTCTGGCCGTAACATTCTCCGCCGTGACAATCTTATGATGACCGCTCGTGCCGCTAATCGTCACCTTTCCGCTGCCTGTAATGGTAAGTGTGTCACCCACATAGGTATAATCGCTCTTACTGCCCGAAATGGTAAAGTCGTACCCCAAAGCCGCCTGTGCGAGCATGTTTGTAATGGGTAGTAGTGATAGTATCATGCTAAGCACCAGTATTGCCTATATTCGTTTTGTTTTTTTCATTTGTTCCTCCACTTCATTTTTCCAATAACTTAATTGCACAGTTTATTGTCAAGCCTTTTGTGAAAACTTTTTCAAATTAAATCTTTAATTATTTCCTTGCACTGTTGATAAACTCCAATAAATATGTTAGAATTACAGCACAAAAGTAGGAGGTATACTATGGGACGACCACCAAACATCGAAGTTCGCAACTTGATTATACGTAGCGCATACAAACTTTTTAGCGAAAATGGTTTTAACAATATAACAACAAGGCAGCTGGCAGAATATTGCAATTTAGACAGAGCACTTCTGCACCATTACTATAATAAAATAGGCGACATTTGTGTAGCTATTATGATTTCGATACAGGACAAAATGAAGGAATTTATCGAAGCCGAAACAGGCTTAACATACCCACAAACAGGCTGGGGCTACTACTTTAAGTTGCTCATGCTCGAAACATTCAAAAAGCGCAATATTTTTGATGTTTACTTCTACGTCCAATCGAGTCCAGATCTTTTATGGCGGATGATTTCGGAGTCGTTTTTTGGCGTATACAGTCCTGTTTACACCCCTGAACGCTTTAATCTTCACTTGGTGGCAGACGGGATACTTCACAGCACGGTAGCTTATCTTACAAAGAGCAAGGAGCTCGGACTGATTAATACAGACGACAGAGAAATTGTTTATATGGGTATGTCTGCATACTACAACTATATGGGACTATCAAAAGAATCCGCAGACCATGCCAAAGCAAAGGCCAACGCATTTGTAACGGACGAGCTTGTAGAGCGGTTTATTGAGTTTTACGAGGATGCTCTTAACTGGAAATAGCTTTAATGTGTTTTTTAGTTATAAAAACAAGTTAAAGTATACAAAAAAACCACCGTATTAAAACGGTGGTTTTTTGTAGTATTCTCTTATAAAACTATTTAAGGGCGCTGACCATAATTTTAGCGGAATGTTGGATGAGTTTTTAACGCTCGCCGATTGTTTTGTTAGTGTTATGTGAAGTTATAATGATATTAAAGGGGCTGTTTAATAAGTCTTAGCCATCTGGTGCAATGCACAAAATAATTTGCAAATCAAAGAAAAAACCTCTGAAATCAGAGCGAATTTCGCCTTTTTTCAGAGGTTTTTTGTGCATTATTTTTTGAAGAGAGATTTATTAAACAGTCACTTCAGAGCAAAGAAAAACCTCATGCTGTGTATGAGGTTTTTCTTAAAAATTGGTGGAGATAAGCTAGACCCTACCGCTGACCTCGACACTTCCAGTGTAGCGCTCTGGCGGATGAGCAGTAAAGCGACCCCTTGAAAACTCTACTTTTACTTTAGCATAACAAAAAGCAACCATCTGTCTGTAAATTTGATACTAAGAGTGTGACACTATCCATTTGCCTGTTGTACATCGCTTTATATCTGTCAAACAAACATCTACGTTTATAGATGATTTAAGGCATATTATGTCTTAAATCATTATTTCTTCACCATTCTACTCTCCAAAGTGCTTGCTGTTTCTCGCCATTGCAAGATCTGCGAAATTTATTTTGTTGTCCCCGTTGATGTCAGCAGCACGGTTCTCGTCTGTTACCGGCTTGTTGTAGTTACCCTCGTCTGCTATCATGTTCAAATCGCCAACACCTACCCCCGGTACGCCGTCGATATTAGCTTTACTTTCCCATATTGCGTATATGCTTGTATGGTCACTGTACACCGTGTCAACCGTAACCCTTGTGCCGTCCTCCAGTCTCCACTCTACAAAGTTAAAAAAGGCTCTTATAGGGGTAGGCAACACCGGCAGTTTACCTAAAGTATTGGTTTCTCCTATGTTGATATGCTCGCCTCCGTTTAACTGAAAATAGATGTTGTAGGTCGGTGCTGGTGGTACAGGGTCAGCAGTAAGTTTGCTAAAATTGAGCAAGTTTTCTACTGTGTAATTATCCGTCCATCCTTTTGCGTTTTCACTACTTGCGTTTTCATAATTGTAAACCCCTGCACCTATGTCTAACGCATCTTCTATCTCCCCTACGATAACACCGTTTACAAGTTGGCTCGAAGGGGTTATAAACCTGCCGCTTGTTTTGTTAAAAGTGCCAATACTATCGCCATCGTTTCCACTGCCGATACTATTCAAGCCACTTGCCAACGAGACCTCGTAGTACGCATTTGATACTTCGCCATTCCGACCCTGCTCGCCAATAATGCCGCCTTTTTTCAAAGAGCTAAGCGCCGTGACACTGCCGCTGTTGTAGGCATTTTTGAGTATTCCTGTGTTTAACCCTACCACTCCACCGACATTTAGCCCACCGCTAACAGCTCCTTGGTTGTAGACATTTATAACTTTGGAGGGTGCGGTGTAATAGTCTGCTTCATTATACCCTACCACACCACCTACATTGCTCGTGCCGCTTCCGATTTGCGATACATTTCCCGTGTTAAAGACATTTGTCAGCTTTCCTATAAAGTTCTGCCCCACAGCTCCTCCTGTGCCTTCTTCTAAGAGGTTATATCTGTCGTCAAATGTGGGTTGCAAGGCTTTGTTGCCTTGAACGCTACCGCTGTTGCTCGAATTATAAACACCCGTCTGGTTAAGTCCTACAATACCGCCCACAGCATAGGTAGAACCAATAACTGTGGCATTGTTCTTACAATCTCTGATATTGCCGTTGTTTTTCCCTGCGATACCGCCTACCGCCACAACACCTTTAACTGTCCCCGACAAAACCGATACATTTTGCACTGTTCCTTGGTTGTGTGCTACAACGCCGCCTACACATTGAGCGACATCTTGGTAGGGGTTATCTGTTTCGTTAAACATCCCTGTGATATTGATTGAGACATTCTCCATGGAAAAGTTTTTAATAGTTGCACCGAAATTCAAAAGCCCGAAAAAGCCCTGATAATGTGCATCACTTGTGTTTGTAAGCGTTAGGTTTGACACTGTGTGACCGTTACCGTTAAATGTGCCCTCGAAGTAGTGGTATTCATCGTTATTACTCCCTATTGGCACCCATGTTTTGCCTGCAAGGTTGATATTCCCTCCGAGAGCGACAACTTGCCCTTTGTAGGAGGTGCCACTGTTGACATCTGCGGCAAATTGCATAAGCTGATCTGCTGTTGTTATTGTAAGTGTGGGGCTCGCTTCCCACTGCGCTGTTAGCGTGGCGTTTCTATCGACTAAATATCTGTCACCGCCCTGATATAGATATGACCTGAAAATGTCTTTCCAGCCGATAAATGTAAAGCCCTCCTTTGTACCGTCGTAACTTGGCACATAAAAAATCTCGCTCGAGGCATATCTATCGGCCGGAGGTGCTTCACCGCTTCCGCCGTTTAGGTCATAGGTAATGGTGTACACGTACTTTTGAAATAGCCTGCCGTTCCAAGTATATGCTCCGTAAGTTAGCTTATTATTCTCTGATATAATCCCATCATTTACCACAACGGTCTGATCTGTCGTAAAGGACTTTCCTTGGTCGCTAAACATGCCACCCATGCCCTCGATCGTCGATGTGCCGGAAAGGTAGATTTGGCTGTTTGTTGCCACATTAAAGACCCCGCCCTCCTCGAGTTTCAGTGAGCCTCCCTCTCTAAGAATTATGGTATTAATTCCCGCTTTTTTTATATCTATCTTTCCGCCTGTTTTGATAGTAATAGAAGCATGTTGTGCACTGATAGCCTCATATTTGTAAGCCTCCACCACAATGGTGCCACCGTTTTCGACTGTCAACTCCCCTCTATTGCTCTTTGAACCTACGACATCTAACAGAGAGTTTGCATTTGGCGCATTTAGCTTTACTGTTGCACCGTCTCCCACCACCACCGACTTTAGGTAAATGCCTGCATGCTCATCCTCTACTACCGCTTGCTCTGTGCCATTTATCGCTACCGTGATATCCTCAAGCACTAGTCTGCCACTTTGATAGTATTCAGCGGAGGACGCCAGAGCGTAATCATTTTCTACATTTAGGTTTAGTGTGCCACCGCCCTTAACGGTCAAGGTGTATCCCTTTAAATCTAACCCATACTCGCCTTGTAATGTAAGTGTTTTGCCTGCGGGGATAACCAAAGTCATGTCTTGAGCCAAAGAATAACTACGCTCCATATTTAGCACTATATCTTCTATAAGTGTACCATACGCATGGCCTTGAATGATTAAATCCTTCATGTTATCTGTGTTATAAACCAGATATCCATGGCTGCGAAAAACCGAACCGTCCCAAAAATAATTGCTCGACGATAGTTTGCTTATTTCAGGTTGCGTATCAGTAGCGCTTATAGAAGTTTCATCATTCGTTTCAAACTGCATACCTCTATCGTTAAACTTTCCACCCATGCCGATGACTTTTGAAGATTGACTCAAATATACTATCCCACCCACATCTGCGGTTAAGTCGGCATTACCTTCCATTTCAAATATGGAACCTGAAACAAAAACACCACCGCTTTCTCCAATATGTATATGACCTCCGTCCATTATTAGTAAGTTTCCAAGTTTGTATGTTGGATTAGATTTCGAACTCATCCATAGCCCTGTGCGTGACAAGACGTTAATCCTACCATAGGCCTCAACCGTGAATTTATTAGCGCTGACTGCCATTGTCACTCCGCTATCTATGTTTAAAGTTGCACCTGACTTGACATTGATAGTGTCCACATCAATGCTACCACTATAACTAACGCTGCCTATGGTCTTGACATCTATCGTTATGTTTTGAAGGTTAAGCGTTCCGTTTTCGTCGCCATCGGTAAGCACATTTGTGCTTTTTTGGTGTTCTATCAAATTGGGATTTATCAGCAGCGTGCCGCCTCCGCTTATTGTAAATGTGTGCGCACCAATGTCAATACCTTTACCGTTTATAGTAAACGTTCTTCCGGTTGGTATGTTTAGCGTATGACTTGCGCCGAGCGTTATAGCGGTAGAATTGTTAGACAAGGTTAGCTCAATGTCCGCCGTGACATTTATTGTTTGCGCAGTGCTACTCCTAAGTGCAGTTGCAAGTGCCGAATGGGTGCTTACATTGACCTGCGTCTGTGCAAATGCTGTCATCTGCCCGAGCACCAAAATTGCTGTTACCAAAAGAAATAAATGTATTTTTCTCATTTTCATTGTATATCCCCCTAAATATGCTATAAATTATTCCTGTCGCTCTAATAGAGTTTATCTCCCTGTAAAGTGGTATTATACGATTTATCACTTTTAAAATTTCATGCATGTAGATATTTATATTATAAATATCTACTCTAAGTTTGTCAATCGGCGGAAGTGGTGCTCGAAGTGTAAAATCATTTAACTATCATATTCGTTTTCCATTTTCATGGATATTGTTCTAAAACAATTTTTGTTTATCTTTTTTGTTAGGGCAATAATACTATGAAACAGTCCGTTATGTGAACTCAAAGCAAAAAACGACGAGGAAAATCCTCGTCGTTTTTCTTTAAAATTGGTGGAGATAAGCAGAGACCCTACCGCTGACCTCTACACTGCCAGTGTAGCGCTCCGGCGAGTTAGCGGTAAAGCGACCTTTGAAAAATGTCAGTACCTAACTTATCCTACTTGCTTATAACGCGGTTATCTCCCGAAATACTTGCTATTTCTTGTCAGTGCAAGATCGGCGAAATTTACCTTTCCGTCGCCATTTATGTCGGCGTTTTTATTGTCGGCATCTGCAGTTGCTTTGTTATAGTTTGCGCTTTCTGTTATATTCATCAAATCCAAGCGATCTACCCTTCTGTCGCTCGTAGCATCTCCCATTATATTTTTCCCTAACAGAGTGCCACCGCTACTAATCGCACCAAATTTTTCGACTTTACCGTTATTTGTCAGCGTTATTGCCGAAATATCAAGTGTGCTGCCTGCTTGAATTGAAAGAGTTTGGCTACTCTGCACA
Organism: uncultured Oscillospiraceae bacterium; assembly: GCA_964369475.1. Classification (GTDB taxonomy): domain Bacteria; phylum Bacillota; class Clostridia; order Oscillospirales; family Feifaniaceae; genus CAYJFK01. The sequence goes on from CAYJFK010000028.1 coordinate 25,152, forward strand.
GTGGCATCCATCGTAAGCGTCACTAAACCTCCGTAGACAAAGCCGTTATCGCCTTCAAAAATTACTCCTTGCCACTCATCTTTACCGAGCTGGTCGGAAATAGCGTTGTTTGTAACGATCCATGCGTTTCCATTTTCTGTAGTTCTAAAAGTGCCACCGTCACTGCTTGTCACTCCTATCCAACCACCTATTGCACCGTAAGATTGCGGCGTGTCTGTCGTCGCAGTGACCGTTCCGCCACTTATAACAATATTGCCACGCCTTCCGCCATGACCTCCTCCTATACCTGCAGCTTGGTTGCCAGAAATTGCATTAATTGTACCACCATTTATTGTTATACTGCCGGCATCGCCTTGACCATCTATACCTTTATAGTTGCTACCGCCAATACCTGCACCTAAGTGACCTCCGGTCGCAGTTAAAGAACCTGTGCTGTTCTGACTTACAGTGAGCGACCTTCCGCTCGACACCTCAAGTCCTGCTCTGTTTTCGCCGCTTTTTAGCATATTTTCGCCTTTAAGTATGACATTAGCAGAGCTTGCATTTCCTATGTAAAACGCACACGCTTCAGGCCCTGACGACACATCAATCTTTACACCGCTTAGCGTTATGTTAGCATTTACATTGTCGTTAACAATAATTCTATCTACAGTTGGAGTGTTTTTATCAACATTAAAAATTTCTATCGGTTCGTTTGTTATAACTGTTAGAAAATCGCCTGCAAAAGAGTAATCTCTTCCAATAACTCCACCCACCACTGTAAAGTCTCCTGTATATGGCACAATGTTAAAGGTTTTTGTTATAGTTTGGCTGCCTTTCGTTAATTTTGCAGTTGCCATACCAGCACTGATATTGTTTTCATATGTGATGTCCCAGCCATCAGGAATACAGGTAAACTCTTTACCAAATAGCATTCTTGTTCCAATAATATTTATCGTCGGTTTTATTTCTCCACTTGTGAAGTTTTGATCGGGTATGCCTTCTATATTCTCATCTGTTATATCGTTTGTATAAAATGATCCATTTCCGCTAATCGAACCTGTAACAATAGTTTCTCCTTTATGATATAATACTCCGTTATTTTCAAGTATTCCGTCTATCGTGATTGTTCCTTGGTTGTTTATCGTGCCGTTGTTGGTAAAGGTCAATCCGCTCGGCACGTGAAAAGACCATGTTGGGTTAACATTTAGCGTCTTACCGCTTGGAATTTCAATATCCTCGGTTAATGTGACAGGTTTGCCATGAGTTGAGCCGTTTATCTTATCCTCAAAAATAAATCCGTTCCAACTTGCAATATTATTTCTGTCTCCTATACTGCCATATATTATTGCATTTCCGTTTTCACCCGTGGAAAAAGCACCATGATTATGAGTGCTACCACCGCCAATATCTGCAACTATCGGAAAACTATTAGAAACTGTCTTAGTGGCTGTAACAAGGCCTCCGCTTATAGTAATACTTCCTGCACTCCAACCTCTAGCGCCGCCAATTCCGGCACCTCCAACTCCTCCGATCGCCTCAATATTACCACCTTTAATAGTTATGTTTCCGGCATTATGCGAGTTATTACCACCAATACCCGCAGCAAATCCTCCGCCAACCGCCTTCAACGAGCCTGTTCCGTCAATAGTGACGGAATTGGAGGGATCAACAGCTATTCCTGCTCTATACAAAGAAGCTGTAAGTACATTATTACTGCCATCTGCAAGTGTAATATTCACACTCTGGTTGTCATAAATGTACAGAGGCGCCCTATACTGCGCTACTGCACTTAAATCAATATTTACATTGTCAAGCGTTAAGTTAGCAGTAATAGTTTCGCCTGTTTGCCCCCTCACAGCTATACTGTATTGTGTGGCTACTTCGGGGTTCGTATTTTTAATAATTAACGGAGTTGCTGTGCGAATTTCTAAAATCGGTTCAAAAGCCGAATGTGCATAATCCACCTCTTTAGTTCCGCCGATAACAGTAAAATCTCCTACTTGTACACCCTCCTCTGCTTCACTGTTGTGGAGTGGCGGGGTAGCAGTTTCCAAACTGCTACGGTCGTTTTCATACGAAAGTGCTTGTAATGGAATAACGCTTACCGATATAACAAGATATAGAATTCTTAAAAGTGTGTTCTTAACTATGTTTTTCATAAATTCCTCGTATAATAAAAAAGTAGTAGTTTTTAAAGTTCCTCTCCAAGAACTTAAAAAAATGCTATAATGTTTTTAGATACTGTGGATTAGTTTTAAATTCCTCCTATTTTTAACCTGTTATAATCTTACATATTTAACTTTAACTTAAAATGAAATGAATGTCAAATTGTATCTTAATTAAAAAAATATAGCCCCACTTTTTTTGTTTGCTAACTTTTTGAATTACAATACATCTCACACTCACCTTATTTGTTGGTACTAATATTACTCTACGTTCGATAAAGCTAAAAGCGGCTGTCAAATAGGCTGTCCAAAAAATACAAAATAAGCGAACAACAGGCTTGTCGGGCGTAAAAATAAGACGAAATACATAGAGATACCAGCCTATTAAGAGATCTGATGAAGAGGAAGTTTGAGCAGAAACAATCTATGAAGCTACAATTTTTGATAAGGTTGGCTACCGCATGATTACCGATATGATGCGAAACAATGATGTCATTAAAGCATTGGCATATACAATACTTTTGAACGGAACTCCATAGTATCTTCCTTTCATTGGAAAATACTATGATTTAAGCAAAATTTTACTTGTCGGAGAAAGTCATTACATAAATAATGC
>CAYJFK010000029.1:0-10794 GCA_964369475.1 uncultured Oscillospiraceae bacterium
GAATGGTGGAGACACACGCTGTCAGGGGCGGGTTCGGATTACATCTATCACCCTACGCAGGCGGAATGGCAGGAAGATCGTTTGGCGCTATCGGTCAAGCGCTCATGGGGCTTATATCGGGTATTTTAATCTTTTTACCGGGGAACTTGCTCATTTACTTTGTCTATCCGGTATGGGACGATCTAAGAAAAATGACAGGCATTAAAATTGCTCTAAAGGGAATAAATGCCGTAGCAAGCGGAATGATATTTGTCGCTTCTCTAATCTTGCTCCAGCAAGTCGGCCTTGCAATTGAAAATATACTAATAATAGCCGCAAGCAGTATTATTTTACTACGAGGAAAAATTCCGGCCCCTCTACTGGTTCTTGCAGTTTTAGCACTTGGCTTTATAATTTAATGCCACAATAATTCGAGGGAGAATTAGCCCTAACAACAGCTCCCCTTCCTGCTAACACAAGGGAATTACCATAGAGGTAATTCCCTTGTGTTTACGCTATTTATAAAGATTATTTTAAAAACACGTGCTTGTTAGTTTGTAGTACCACCGAGCGGCGGAGCGCATGTTGTGGCGGTCACTCGATTGTATAGTTTTTTTCTACCTTTTCGCCTATGTAGCCCGACAGAATGGTCAAGAGGATAAAGGAAATGGCGAGGATGTAGTCGTAGTATTCTCTGTAGGGTGTTGTGGTGTACAGGCGGTGAAGTAAAACTAAGTCAAAGGAGAAGAAAATCAGTTGTAAAACACAGGAGACGGCACTCCCCACTGTGAGTCCGAAAGCTATGGTCTTAACCTCCTCGACCTCAAGCCCTTGCGCCTTTTGCTCTTTGAGTTTCTTTTTCTTTGTAGCAATGGTAAAAATGGATATGAAATATGTAAACCCAACAGCAAGCGAGACCACAAGAAGAAAGGACATAACGTCAAAGTTTTGGAAGTAACCCACCCAGTCAAGCTCTGTAAATATAAGTTCAGCCAAAGGTCACCACCTCCTAATGATACTTAAAATATTGTTTGTAAAGGGCTACATGATATTGCCGGTTACTTTGTAGTACCACCGAGCGGTATTTCGCATATTGTAGCTTTGGCGCACGGCGAGCCATGCAACGTAGTTGAAGTAGCTTACGAATGCTTCTAATGTGATAGTTAAAGTTGTTTGAACAAGAAAACCTATTGCCGCACTTGATATGACGGCAGGTCCAGACAAAACAAAGGCTAAGTAAGTTACAAACGCAGCCTCAGCAGCCTCTTTAAGAAATTGATCTGCACCATAGATGTTGTGAGGCACCATAAAATTATTATATGTAGTATAAACGCTGTCTCCACGTTCGGCTCCATCTAAAATGATATTAGAAGATGAACTGACGAGCGTCGCATAATTTTGCGCATAAGGTCGTATTGTCTCTAATATAAGTGTAGCACCAACTTTATTAAGAGACTCATTGCATAACTTGGCGATATTTATGCTGCTAATAATATTGTCAATTTGACCGCTTAACCCAGCTAAACTAACTCCAATTTTGCCTATGCTTTCAAGTCCATCAATAGCATAGTCGGTGTTAATGTAGGACTCGTATACAAGCCTATCGTGAGGCGTTAGCCAGTATAGATAAGCACTGTTTACCCTTGAATAACCGTCTGTAAGTTTAGCGATATTGCCGTTTGCCCAGTAATAATCAGGTCTGTCAACATATGCAGCAAGGAACATATACTGTATCTCTTTTTCCAAGTCTATACTCGGTGTTCGCTGTTTGCTTATCTTTGCGGCGTCGATGCTAAACATAATTGCAGATGATTTTGCCACTGCGTCGGCATCGGGTTGCAAGGTTGATACTGTGCTTGCGCCTGTGTTTGTGGGGGAGCTTGCCATTGCCGCTTGGGGTTGGTTTTCGCTTACATAGTCTTCAAGAAACTGCTCGGCTTCGGCAATCCATGCGGCACTTGGAGTGAAGTTAAGCTCGGCAAAATCTTTTGGCCTAAAGGGGATTGTTATCCCAAGGTCATCTTCAAGCTCGTTAATTGTGTTATCAAGCGTTATGGCGTATGCGATGAGGTCGCCAACCGCTTCTTCTACCGTGGCATAGGTTTCGACCTGTGCGGCCTGTGCGTAGAATGCTCCGTTAAAGGTAAAGAGTATTGTTACAACAAGTACTAAGGATATAATCTTTTTAAACATGTTGTCTCTCCCTTCATAAAGGCTTCTCTCGGCGACTTCTTACATTTTAAGGGAAAAACACATCATGATGCTACATTTATTCCACCACATATTGCATAATCAACAAGTTGTCTAAATAAAAATCAAATATGAACAAACTATAAACACATCACATGCACCAAACGGCGGCCTTGTTAAAAGTCCTACTATTGTATATTTTCAACAAAAATTGTCGCCCTATGTTGACAATGGTCTTTTCGGTGGTATACTAAGTACATCAAAACAAATAGGGAGATTATGTAATGCCAAATGTAGCTAACACATTTACATTTACTTACTTTTATGCTTACTTTTTTAGTAAGCCTAATTTTGTATGCTGTAAATGATGTTAGCCCGATTGCAATACATGGGTTTTAACCGCAGTGTACAAACACTGCGGTTTTTTTGTTTTTAAAACAAAAAAATGCCTACAACCTCCAAGCGGCTTAGACTTTGTGATTTATAAAATAATTAATAATAAAAGGGAGATACAAAGATGATTGTAATACTAAAAGAGGGCGCAGACCCAAAGAGAGTGGCATCGCTTAGACAGTGGATAGAAGGGCAGGGCATAGCCGTTCACGATTCGCTTGGAATAAACAACACAATACTCGGACTTGTAGGCGACACGTCGGTGCTCGATATTGACATGCTAAAGGCAATAAGCATAGTACGTGATGTTCAGCGTGTAATGGTGCCCTACAAATGCGCAAGCCGCAAGATGCACATGGCAGACAGCATTGTCGATGTTGGTGGAGTTAAAATCGGCGGTGGCACATTTAATATATTTGCAGGGCCTTGTTCGATCGAGGGCGAGGAGCAGATCACAGAGATTGCAAAGGCTGTCAAGCAGTCGGGCGCAACACTGCTAAGAGGTGGCGCATTTAAGCCACGCACCTCGCCCTATGCCTTCCAAGGTCTGCGTGAAAAGGGGCTTGATATGCTGCTCGAAGCGGGAGCAAAAACCGGACTGCCGGTTGTAACCGAGATTATGGACATATCAGAGCTACCCTTTTTCGACAATGTAGACATGATACAGGTAGGCGCACGAAATATGCAGAACTTTGAACTGCTAAAAATCCTTGGAAAGACCGACAAGCCGATCCTGCTAAAGAGGGGATTTTCGGCAACATTAACAGAGCTTTTAATGAGCGCTGAATACATTCTTGCAGGTGGCAACAACAATGTCGTGCTCTGCGAGAGGGGCATTAGAACATTCACAACCGAGACGAGAAACACCCTCGACCTGTCGGCGATCCCCCTTCTACGAGAGATGACACATCTGCCGGTAATAGTAGACCCGAGCCACGGCACAGGGGTACGATCCCTCGTAAAGCCTATGGCGCTTGCAACGGCAGTAATAGGAGCAGACGGGCTAATGATAGAGGTGCACAACAACCCCGAAAAAGCATGGTGTGACGGCGCACAGTCGATAACACCCGACACATTCGAGGATATAATGGGCGCTGTAAGTGCCGTTTTACCCCACCGATTTAGAAGTGAGGTGTAGCTATGATTATAGGTGTAGTCGGTCTCGGCCTTATAGGCGGATCTATGGCAAAGGCTGTTAGCAGTCGTACAGGTTTTAAAGTTATGGGGGTAGATTTAGACAAGGGCGTTATGGAAGCAGCTACTGCCGACGGTACGATTATAGCAGAGCTTACAAGCGCTGTCGTGCCGCTCTGCGACATGATAATAATTGCACTTACCCCACTTGCCACAATAAAATGGATTTCTGACAATGGCGAGCAGATTGCAAAGGACACGATCGTTGTAGACTGCTGTGGCACAAAGAGAAATGTTTGCAAAACTTGCAAAGAGGTAGCGCAAAAGTACGGGTTTAGCTTTGTGGGAGGTCACCCGATGGCAGGCACAGAGCGCACCGGTTACGAGGCATCGAGGGCAAATTTGTTCGACAGAGCCTCCATGATACTTGTAGAGGCAGAGGGGCATTTTGACATGTTAGAGGAATTTTTCCTAAGTGTAGGTTTTGGCAAGGTCGTGACCTCCTCGGCAGAGGGACACGATGCAGTAATTGCCTACACATCGCAACTTGCACATGTCGTGTCGAGCGCTTACATGGCAAGCCCTGCGGCAGAGCTTCACGAGGGCTTTTCGGCGGGAAGCTTTAAAGACCTAACCCGAGTGGCCTACCTAAACGAGCCGCTATGGGCAGAACTTTTTATGCAAAACAGAGATTTTTTGTCGCTTGAAATAGACAGAATTGTAGAGCGCCTCTCCCACTTTAAAAGAGCACTTAAAGCGCCCGACAACGACATGTTAACAAGCCTTTTAACAGAGGGCAAAATGCGTAAAATTGCCTACGGCGGAGGGGTAGAATGAAGAAAATCAATGTAGATGTAGAAGGTGGCTATACCGTCTATGTGGGCGAGGGGCTCTTGAGCTCGGCAGAGCTTATATGCTCGGTAAAGCCGCCTTGCAAGGTAATGCTCTTGTCGGACAGCAATGTATATCCCATATATGGAGAGCGAGTTTTATCCACGCTGAAAAATAGCGGCTACCAAGTTTGCACCCACATAATTGCGGCTGGTGAAGGGTCTAAAAATATGCAGACCGTGATAGACCTTCTTGAAGAAATGGGAAATAGCCGCCTTACAAGGGGAGATATTCTCGTTGCGCTTGGCGGCGGTGTCGTTGGTGATATTGGCGGCTTTGCGGCTTCGCTCTATCAAAGGGGCATCGACTATATCGGAATGCCTACAACGCTTCTTGCCGCCGTAGATTCGTCGGTAGGAGGCAAAACAGGGGTAGATCTTGAGTGCGGCAAGAACATGGCAGGCACATTTTGGCAACCGAGCGCCGTTATATGCGACACCGATACATTTAAAACGCTCTCAAGCGATATATACCGTAGCGGCATGGCAGAGGTTATTAAATACGGCTTTGTATTTGGCGCCACTCCTTGGGAAATGGACATTCCCGACATGGTAGAGCACTGCATAAAGGCAAAGGCGTCTGTCGTAGAGCGTGACACCCACGACAGGGGAGAGCGAATGTTGCTCAACTTCGGGCACACAATAGGGCACGGTATAGAAAAGGCCTCGGGCTACAAAGTGCCGCACGGTTTAGCGGTAGCGATTGGCATGGTGGCAATATCAAGGGCGGCAGAGGGCAGAGGTCTATGCCCAAAGGGGAGCACGAACAAGCTTATATTTGTCTTGGAGAGTAAGGGGCTACCCACAACGACCGATATAGACAAAACAGAGATAAAAAAGGCAGTTCGCTCCGACAAAAAGCGAGGGGGCGACGGGGTTACAATTGTAATATACGACAAACTGCATAAAATTAGCTTCGACGAGCTCGATATGTGGATTGACGAGGGGCTGATATAATGGATATAATTATAAAAAATGCCAACCTGTCGGGCGAGATAACGGCGGTATCCTCCAAAAGTCACCTCCATAGAATATTGCTCTGCGCACTTGCTGCCAAGGGGAGCACGACGATAAAATATAGAGGGCTGTCGGAGGATATAAAGGCGACGATCTCCTGCATAAAGGCATACGGTAAAGATGTAGAAGTTACAAAAGATACCATTATTATAGGAGAGCGCCAAGAACAAAGCAAAAACAAGGTACCGACATTCGACTGCGGCGAATCGGGCACGACGGCACGACTGCTACTGCCATTTGCAACAGCCCTTACAGGGCATTTTAAAATGACAGGTAGCGGATCGCTTCCCTCTCGCCCGATGGGAGAGCTTATATCGGTAATGGAACGTCAAACGGTTTTATTTTCCTCCAATACCCTTCCCCTTGAAGTTAAAGGAATGCCGCTTGGTGGCACTGTCGAGATTGCAGGAAATATAAGCAGTCAATATATAAGTGGCCTTATGCTAACCCTTCCTCTTATAGAAGGGGCGCACGAAATAAAGCTAACAACGCCGCTTAGCTCGAGGGCGTACACCGACATGACGAGCGATGTGCAAAAGATATTCGGCGTGACAACAGAGGTAGGCAAAATAGATGGCGGTCAGAGTTACATCGCCCCAAAGGAAGTAGTTACAGCCGAGGGCGATCACTCAAACGGAGCAACATGGCTATGTTTTAACGGTATAACGGTAAAGGGGCTTAGCCAAAATAGTCTGCAAGGCGATAGGGTGGCGGCGAGCTACATAGACTTGATAAAGAGTGGCGGCGCAGAGATAGACATAGACGAAACTCCCGACCTTCTACCCGTTCTTGCGGCATTTGCGGCAAGCATAAACAAGCCTTGCAAGTTTACAAATGCCGCACGGCTTAAAATTAAGGAGAGCGACAGGCTACAATCTACCGCCGCACTAATTTTGGCACTTGGCGGCAGAGTAGAGAGAACAAACGACAGCCTAACAGTTCTACCGTCAGACAGGCTAACAGGTGGCATGGTAGATGCAAGTGGCGATCACCGCATTGTAATGGCGGCGGCAGTAGCGGCAAGCCGTTGCAAGGGCGAGGTGAAAATTATCGGCGCACAGGCGATAGACAAATCATACCCCGATTTTTGGGAAGATTTTAAAACGCTCGGAGGTGAATATATTGTCATTTAACTTTGGAAAAAATTTTAACATTCAGATATTCGGAGAGTCGCACGGCGAGGCGATAGGTGTAGTTATAGACGGCCTTGCGGCAGGCATAAAGATAGACGAGAAGGCACTGCTCGACTTCCTCGCACGGCGCAAAACAGGGGGTCTGCTGTCGACCTCGAGAAAAGAAGCAGACATACCGCACTTTATCTCGGGACTGCGTGACATGGTTACGACAGGAGCGCCCATAACGGCCGTTATACAAAATAGCGACGTTAAGAGTGGCGATTATAAAAACCTTGCAAGCATTCCTCGCCCAAGTCATGCCGATTTTGCCGCAATGGAGCGCTTTGGTCAGGCGGCAGATCTTAGAGGGGGCGGAATGTTCTCTGGCAGACTTACAGCGCCGCTCTGTGTGGCTGGCGGCATTGCCATTCAAATTTTAGAGCGGCAGGGCGTGAAGATAACTTCTGCTATAAAAGAAATTGGCGGAGAGAGTGACCCCTCCGAAATGGAGAGGCGCATACTGGCGGCAAAGGAAGCTGGCGACTCGGTCGGAGGCATTGTAGAAGTTTCTGTAACAGGGCTTGAAACAGGTCTTGGCGGCCATATGTTCGACGGAGTGGAAAATAAAATTTCATCAGCCGTTTTTGCGGTACCCGGTGTTAAGGGAATAGAGTTTGGCGCAGGCTTTGAAGCGGCAAGGATGAAAGGGAGCGAGCACAACGACTGCTACACGGTGGAAAATGGCAAGATTGCCCCAAAAACAAACAATTCGGGCGGCATAGTGGGCGGTATGACGACAGGTGCACCTATAATATTAAGAGCGGCACTAAAGCCGACACCATCTATCGCTCTCCCTCAAAAGAGCGTAGATATAAACACAATGAAAGAGTGCGACCTTATAATAAAAGGGCGGCACGATCCGTGCATAGTAATAAGGGCGACCCCTGCCTTAGAAGCGGCGGCGGCTCTTGCTATATTAGATATTATATTAAGTGGGAGGAAAAAATAATGGACTATACAAAGACAAACGAGATGAGCGACGAGCTTTCGGGCTATCGTAGCGAGATAGACAGCATAGACGAGCAGCTAATCAAGCTCTTTGCAAGGCGCATGGAAGTTACGACAAATGTGGGCAAATACAAGCTTGCCAAGGGTATGCAGGTGCTCGACCGTTCACGTGAAAGAGAAGTGTTATCAAAGCGTTCGGCAGGCCTTCCATCGCCGCTCGACTCCAATGTGCGCAGACTTATGAGCACAATTATGGAGATGAGCAGGGCAGGGCAGTCGATACTTATGGCAAAGGATGCACCACTTGTATGCGAGGTAAACACAGCGATAGAGGGTTCGCCAAGAAAACTGCCAAAATCGGCAACGGTAGCCTGTCAAGGTATAGAGGGATCCTACTCCTCCATTGCGGCAGACAAGCTATTTACAGGTGCCGAAATAGTATTTATGGACAGTTTCGAAGGCGTTGCAAGAGCTGTGCGCAGTGGCCTGTGCGACTTTGGCGTTTTGCCGATCGAGAACAATGTTCACGGCTCTGTCGGCGCTGTCTATGACATAATGCGAGATCTTCGTTTTTCCATAGTCCAGAGTTTTAGAATGAGAATAGATCACTGCCTTGCCGTAAAGGAAGGCGTGAAAGAGAGCGAGATAACAACAATTTTATCCCACGAACAGGCACTGGGCCAGTGCGGCGAGTTCTTGAAAGGGCTAAAAGATGTTGAAGTGAAGGTATGCGAAAATACAGCGGTCGCCGCTCGCATGGCGGCAGAGAGCGATCAGCGTGGTGTGGCGGCAATTTGTTCGTCGGACTGCGGCAAAATTTATGGGCTCGACCTAATAAGGAGAGACATACAAAATAGCGACAACAACTTCACACGATTTGTTGTAATAGCTCGTGACTTGCTTGTCTTTGAAGGTGCAGACAAGGCGAGCATTATGTTTAGCGTTGCGCATAAGCCGGGCAGTCTGTACGAGGTAATCTCACGCTTTGCATCGGCAGGTCTTAACATAACAAAGCTTGAAAGTCGCCCAATTCCTGGACGTGATTTCGAGTTCCGTTTCCACCTCGATGTCGATGCCGACTGCCGAGACCAAAACACCCTCGCCCTCATTGCAAGCCTTGAGGAGTGCACGGAAGAATTTGTTTTCCTCGGCGCATATCCGGAAAGGGGCGCATAATGTACGGTCTTGTCGGCTACCCCTTGGGTCACAGCTTTTCGCCAAGCCTTCATAAAATGCTGTGGAATTGCGACAATTATGCCCTTTTTTCCTTAGAAGAAGATGCGGCAAAGCAGTTTTTTAAAAATCGCAATTTTTCGGGGGTAAATGTTACAATTCCATATAAAAAGCTCGCCCTTGCATCGTGCGATGTAGTAGACGAGAGGGCGGCAAAGATAGGCGCTGTTAACACCGTTGTAAACAAGGGCGGCATACTACACGGATACAATACCGATTACAGCGGCCTGATGTGGTGCATAAAACGTGCCGACATCGAAGTAAAAGGTCAAAAGGTGCTTATACTTGGCTCGGGCGCAACCTCAGGCACTGCCAAAGCTGTAATAGAGGACATGGGAGCTCGTGAAATTGTTATAATTTCACGTAGCGGCGAGCACAACTACGATAATATAGACCGCCACTCCGACTGCGATGTAATTGTAAACACAACCCCTGTCGGCATGTCGCCAAATGTAGAGGGCATGGCGGTAGACCCTGCAAATTTCCCTTTGCTAAAGGGGGTTGTCGATGTGGTCTACAACCCACTCGAAACGGCACTTGTCGCAAGGGCAAAGAGCCTTGGCATTAAGGCTGTAACAGGCCTTGCCATGCTCGTAGGCCAAGCGGCAGAGGCGGCAGAACACTTTAGCGGTAGTGTTATAGAGGCGAGCAGAACAGAAGAATGCCTTGATTTGCTCGACAAAAGCCGTCGCAACATAGTAATAGTAGGAATGCCGGGTAGCGGCAAGACGACTGTCGGGCGGCTTGTGGCAGATATGCTAAATCGGGAGTTTTTGGACTTAGACGAGGACATAGAAAACCACACAGGCATGTTTGCGGGCGACATAATAGAGCGCCACGGCGAGCCCCATTTCAGGGAGATAGAATCAGAGCGTATGAAACTTGCCGGGCTCAAAGGCGGAATTGTAATAGCGACGGGCGGCGGCACTGTTTTGAAAGAGCAAAACAGGCAAGCAATGCGGCAAAATGGCCGTGTGTACTTTCTAAAACGTGACATAAAAGAGCTTGCCACAGAAGGTCGCCCACTGTCAAAAGGCGGTGCACTTGAACAAATGTGGGAGATGCGCAGACCGATATACGAGGAGGTATGCGATGTCGAACTGTCGGGTGCGAGCGCATCGGAAGTGGCAAGTGTTATAGCAAAGGAGTGGCAAGAGTGAAGATTGTCGTTATAAACGGCCCGAACATCAACATGCTCGGCATAAGAGAGCCCGAGATATACGGCGGCAAGACCTATAAAGATCTTGTAGAGCTAATAGAAGGGCACTGCAACTCGAGCGGCATAGAGGTCGAGTGCAAGCAATCCAATCACGAGGGCGATTTGGTAGACTATATCCAAAGCGCAATTGGCGCTGACGGAATTGTTATAAATCCTGCAGCCTATACCCACACATCGATTGCGCTATTAGACGCTCTAAAAGCTGTCGGAGTGCGGACGGTAGAGGTGCATATATCGGATGTCGATGCAAGGGAGGATTTTAGAAAGCTCTCTTATATCGGAATGGCATGTGAGCACAGGATAAAGGGCAAGGGGTTTGATGGGTATATCGAGGCCATAGAGTATCTTAGAAATAGATAGGATACGCCAAAGGAAAATATAATGTAAAGCTCTCGGAAGACGGGAGACCCTATAAGGTGAATTTCTGTGCTAAAAGTTATAATTAGCTAAGAGAAATTACTTTCTTCAAAAGCTTTACGACGGCCAAAAGGACAGAACGAAGTTCTGTCCTTTTGGCCGTTAGGGGGGGCTACCACCAAAAAAAATTTAGTAGCAGCCCCCCCAGTTAAATATAAAAAAAAAATCAACGTGATAAGCCCAGTTGTCGACCCCCCCC
>CAYJFK010000029.1:10804-27310 GCA_964369475.1 uncultured Oscillospiraceae bacterium
TTTTTTCTTTTGGGGGTTTATGAAAAAAAAATATTTGTTGTGTTAGCCCCCCCTGTTAATTATAAAAACTACATCTCGGTGATAAGCCCTGTTCTCGACCCGAGCCCCATTGTAGCATCTATTATTGCGCCATGCATCAATGTCGACTCATCGAGCATTAGCTTGCAAAGCCAAAAGGCAACTTCTTCGGGCTGGATAAAGCGCTTTTTCGCCATAGCGGCGGCAAAGTCTGCCTTTTCCGCCTCTGTCATGCCCTTTAGCGTGCTCGAATAAAACATTGGAGTCTCGACAGCGCCGGGGCAAACGGCAAATACATCTATCGGGGTCTGCGCATTTTCGGCGGCGAGCTGTTTTGCCATAAATGCGACTGCCGCCTTGCTCATGCCGTCGCTCATCGTGAATTTGGGGAATGCCGCAATGCCTCCGCCGACAGACGACATAAAGACAAGTTTTGTTTTGGAGGTTTTTGCCTTTAACATTTCCTCCATTTTCTTGTAAATCCAAAGTGGCCCTAAGGAATTGACGGTAATCATAGCAAGATCGTTTGCCGCCCCGAGTGAACTGTCCTGCTCGGCATATTCCTTAACGGTGCCAGAGCCCAAAGCCGCATTAAATATAACGCCGTGCCACTCGTGCTGGGTTAAAAAATCGGCCGCCATTATCTCCTCTAAAATACCCTGATCGAGCTTATGAGCAAAGACAACCCCCTTATACTGCTCGCAAAGCTCGTCTGCAACCTTGGCAGAGCGCCTATATGTAAGGTGCACCTCGTACCCCTCCTCGGCCAGCATCTTAACGGTAGCAAGCCCGACACCCTGAGTGCCGCCCGTTACAAGAACCTTCTTTTTATCCATTTTCTTCGCCCTCCTTTTATTGTTATTATGTTTTACTATACATCAATTTGCATAAACTTGTCAAGAAAAAAGCTGTGACAGAAACCCTGCCACAGCCCATACAGTATACTATAAAAATTGCAAAGCAATTTTTTCACCACAGCTCTTAGTTCTTACTTCTTAGCTCTTACTTCTTAGTTACTAAAGATATTTTGCAATCTCTTTTTCCATAATGGCAATATCATCGACAGGCTCGAACCTCTTAACGACATTTCCGTCACGGTCGACGAGGAACTTTGTGAAATTCCACTTGATGTCGGGAGTCTTGTCGTAGTCAGGGTTTTGCTTCGAGAACATCGCCTTAAGTTTGTCGTTTAGTGGGTGGTCGGGATTGTTAAATCCCTCAAATCCCTTTTGCGACTTTAGATATTCAAAGAGGGGATCGCTACCTTCGCCGTTGACATTTACCTTGGAATAGATCTCGTAAGGCGTTTGATATTTTGTGGCGCAAAATACGCATATCTCGTCGTCGGAACCGGGTGCTTGCTCACCAAACTGATTACAGGGGAAGTCGAGCACTTCGAAACCCTTGTCGTTATACTTTGTATAAAGATCACCAAGGTCTTTGTACTGAGGGGTAAAACCGCAGTCGGTAGCAGTATTGGCAATTAGCATTACCTTGCCTTTGAAATCCCCGATAGACTGCATACTGCCATCTGTCTTTTTTACGTTAAAATCATAAATTCCCATTTTTTCTTTCCTCCTGTAAGTTAATAATAATTCGGCTATACACTTATAATAAACCAAAAACAGGAGATTATCAATAATTTAACAGTATAATTTACAAAATATTCATACTATACAAAAATTGTTGAAATTACAAAAACTATGACTGTACATTCTCTATAAGCCAAACAAATGCCTTGGCACAATGAATAAATGCATCTATCGAACACTTCTCGTCGGTCCTATGAGCGTTGGACTCTATATGACATTCATATACAGGCCTAAAACGCATACAAGTGCCGCAAATCTTGTCGAAATATTGGCAATCCGTGCCGCCCGTTACAATAAATGGCACGGTAAGTGCCTCAGGATAGAACTTCGAAACCATGTCGGCCACCTTCTTAAAGCCGTATGTATCATATCCTGACACCTTAGAGGGCTCCATACCCCTTACAAGAGTGCACTCGACATCTATTCCCTCGACAGCTTTTTTGCAATGGTCAAGCACGTCCTCCGTGCTGTCGTTTGGAGCAAGGCGGAAGTTTATTGTCGCTGTAACATCTTGCGTTAGCACGTTAGGTGCAATGGAACTGCCCTCGAGCATTGTCGGCGCTGTTGTCGTGTGCACAAGTGGGGCGAGCTTGTCGTTTGCATAAAGGTAGTTAACAAATGCCTCGGGGTCATTGTCGATATTGTCTACAAGAGATTTTACCTCTGGGTCTGTAATGTGCTCTTTAATATCCTTAAAGAACTGCCCGACAGGTCCCCAAAGTGTCGGCTTAAACTGATCTGCCTCTATTGCCGCAACACCTGCACAGACCTTGCCAAGCGAAGTGCTTTTGCCGGGCAGAGAGGAGTGACCACCCTTGGACTTTGCTGTTATTGCAATGTCGGCGTAGCCCTTTTCAAAGACAGATACCTGAGCAATGGTAAGCCCATTTGCGCCATACTTATTTGCATCGACAAATCCGCCGCCCTCGTCTACAACAAACTCGAGCTCGACACCTCTACTCTCGAGCAGGTCTGCAATTGCCTTAGAGCCGTATGGATTCATGGTTTCTTCGTCGTGACCAAAGCAGAAGTATATCCCCCTCTTTGGCTTAAAGCCCTTGGAGAGGAGATACTCCATTGCGGCAAGCTCTGCCACTACTTGGCACTTTGTATCGGTAGCCCCAAGCCCCCAAATAAGCCCTTCATGCACAGTGCCCGACCACGGGTCGAACTTCCAGTCCTTTTCTGTACCGGGGACAACAGGTACTGTGTCAAGATGACTCATCATTAGCATTGGCTTTAAACTTTTGTCGCTACCCTCCATGTGAAAGAGTAAGCTCCATTCGTTTACTACCTCTTTTGTCATGTGTGTGTGAACATGTGGAAAGCACTTTTCAAAGTGCGCATGAAGCCCCTTAAAGCCCTCGTCGCTCATTTTGGATATGTCGGCAAAGGACACCGTATTATATGTAATAGCGCCTGTAAGGGCATCAATAGCCCCCTGAAAATCAAAATCGGGGTAGCTATCCTTAGCACCTGCAAATTTTGCTATTGTTTCGTCTGTATATGTGTAAGACATAATATCTCTCCTCCAAAATTAAATAACCTTACTCAAAAAATCAACGGTACGCTGGCTTTGCGGCCTACAAAAAATATCGCAGGGTTTGCCCTGTTCTTCTATAATTCCGCCGTCCATAAATAGCACACGGTCGGAAACCTCTTTTGCAAAGCCCATCTCGTGGGTGACAATTACCGTCGTCATTCCGCCATCTACAAGATCACGTATGACCGCCAAAACCTCGCCGACCATCTCAGGGTCGAGCGCCGAGGTCGGCTCGTCAAATAGCATAACTTCAGGCTCCATTGCAAGAGCACGCACAATGGCAAGACGTTGCTTCTGACCGCCCGAGAGCCGCCTTGGGTACTCGTGTAACTTGTCGTAAAGTCCTACACGCTCGAGCAGTGCCTTTGCCTGCTCCTGTGCCTCGCTCTGCTTTTTCTTGCCAAGAGTTATAGGTGCAAGCGTGATGTTTTCCATTACCGATAAATGGGGGAAAACATTAAAATTCTGAAAAACCATGCCCATCTTTTGACGGTGCTTGTCGATATTAACACCCTTTGCCGTTATATCTACTCCGTCAAAAACAACCTGACCGCTTGTAGGGGCTTCGAGAAGATTTAGACAGCGAAGAAATGTCGATTTACCAGAGCCCGATGGGCCTATAATGGTAACTACCTCACCCGATACTATTTCTTCGTTTATATTTTTTAATACCGATAGCTTTCCAAATTCTTTGCTAAGGTTTTGTGTTTTAATCACTTGTCCTTACCTTCCTTTCATATGCTCCTACAAGTTTAGATAGTGTAAATGTTACAATAAGATATATCATGCCGGCAATCATAAGTGCCTCTATTGTTAGAAATGTAGCGGCTGCAACGGTACGTTGAACACTCATTAGCTCGTTTAGGAAAAAGACCGATGCGAGCGAGGTCTGCTTTATTTCTGTAATAAATTCGTTGCCGAGAGCCGGTAATATGTTCTTTATGGCCTGAGGCAATACAATCTTGCCCATTGTTTGCTTTTGAGAAAGTCCAAGGCTTCTTGCCGCCTCGGCTTGACCGGGGTCGACTGCCTGTATGCCTGCCCTTATTAGCTCTGATATGTATGCCGAACTGTTTACGATAAGTGCCGCTATTATACACTGCGTATCTGTAAGCTCGAAGGGAATGACCTTTGGTAGTAAAAAGTAGAAGAAGTAGAGCTGTAACAGTATCGGAACGCCCCTTATAACTTCAATGTACGCAACTATAATCCATTCGAATATTTTTACTTTAGACATGCGCAAAAGTGTTATTAGAGTGCCGAGGATAAGTCCGCAGACGACCGTTATGACTGAAAATAAAAGGGTGTTTATAAGTCCTTCCCAAAAGAGATGACCGTATTTCTCCAAAAGTTTTGCGATGTTTGAAAACATATCGGAGCTACCTAAAAATGTCGACTCCGCAAGGCCTACAAGCATCGAGCCTATCCAGTTAAATATCAAAACCGTTACCTACTTCCGTACAATTTACAAGTGCCTCTATGTTGCTCTTTAAGAGAGCGGTATAGCGACAATATTATCCTGCCTGTCGCACACTGCGACAGGCAGGATTTGTTTTATTAGTTGTCTATTCCAAGCGAATCTGCAAGTACCTTTGCATCGTCGAACCACT
This sequence comes from uncultured Oscillospiraceae bacterium, assembly GCA_964369475.1. Taxonomy (GTDB): domain Bacteria; phylum Bacillota; class Clostridia; order Oscillospirales; family Feifaniaceae; genus CAYJFK01. Next base: position 15,568 of record CAYJFK010000029.1, read on the forward strand.
CTGCGTATTTACCGCTCGACTCTGCTTCGTCTACAATTTTTTGTATCTCAGCCGCAAGTTCTTCCTCGCCGTTTGTAACACCGACATATGTGCCCTCTGTATTGGGGAAACGAATGTCGCTCATCTCGATGTTATCGTAGTTTGCGGCATAGCTCTCGCCAGTTGTGGAGGCAATAATAAGAACATCTATCTTACCTTCGGAAAGTTCTAATACTCCAAGTGCAAGGTCGGATACAGGCTTAATCTCGGCAGTATCCCCACCGTATGTCTCGGCATAGCTGTATTGAAGCGAGCCAAGCTGTGCGCCTATAACTTTGCCTGCAAGGTCTTCGAATGTATCAATGCCGGAATCCTTTTGAATAAGTGCACCTTGGTAGCTGCCATTATCTGCAAGATTGTAAGGCCCTACAAGCTGCATTGCCTCTGCACGGTCTTCCTTATAAGCAAGCCCTGCAATGCCCATGTCTACCGTGCCGCTTGTGACAGAGGCGAGAACCGTGCTGTAATCCATAGCCTTAATTTCAAGTTCTACACCAAGTTGCTCGGCTATGTATTTTCCAAGCTCTATATCAGAGCCCACATACTGATCTTGACCTGTCTGGGATATATCGACAAACTCGTATGGAGCATAGTCAGGGCTTGTCGCCATAACTATCTTGCCCTCTGCAAGTATCGCCTCAAGCTTGTTTGCAGGCTCTGCCTCGGCATCGGCATCTGCATCAGCGTCGCCGCCTGTATCGTCTGTACCGCCAACATCGGCTACTACATCATCGGCAGGAGGTGTATCCTCGCCACCGCTCGAACATCCCACTGCAAAACTGCCAAGCATCATGGCCGCCATTATAAGTGCAAGTAACTTTTTCATAATATTTCTGCTCCTTCGATTTGTGTTATTTTGAATGTGTTATCATTATAACGTATATTTATAATTTTACAATTGCAATAATTCAGCGTATATAGCTATAATTAGCAAAAAATCGGTAAAATTGGTATAAAATCATATGATTGCTATCATTTGCGTTTGATTACTCTAAATAATTCATTATTAGAACTTATATACAGATGTATAATTGCATAATTACAATTATGTTGTCTGTTATGTCCATAACTTAAAGAGCGACCTATCACAATTTCGTCTTTTTGTACAAATGAAAATGTATATTTCAATGTCTTTTGTCTCTAAATCAGTGAAAAGGCAATAGATACAAGCAAAAAAGAGGCGCATAACACCTCTTTTTTGATAAAATATACAAATTGCAGCTTGCCTACATGTGAAATCTTGCTAAAATACATACCGCTTTTTATGACATTTAATATAACCCTAAAGCTATAACTCGAACCGTTACCTCGTAGAACTCAAGCCTTTCTACTTCTTATTATTAAAAGAAGGGTTCATGGCATAAAAGTTTTTACTGTCGAGCTTATCCTGCACAACGCCAAGGCTGTCGCCGAAACGTTGGAAGTGGACTATTTCCCTCTCCCTTAAAAACTTAATAACGTCTCTTACATCGGGGTCATCAACAAGCCTTAGAATGTTGTCGTAGGAAACTCTTGCTTTTTGCTCTGCTGCAAGGTCTTCCATAAGGTCGGCTATCGGATCGCCTGTAACTTGCAAGGTCGCCGCAGTAAAGGGCGAGCCGCTAGCATCGGCCGGATATACGCCGACTGTGTGATCTACAAAGTAGCTGTCAAATCCGCCTGCCTTTATCTCGTCTATCGTAAGATTTCTCGTTAGCTGATGAATTATAGACGAAATTATCTCGGCATGAGCAAGCTCCTCTGTGCCGATGTCGGTAAGCATACCTTTTACCTTGTCGTAAGGCATGGTATAACGCTGTTGCAGATAGCGAGTTGCTGCCCCCATCTCGCCGTTTGGGCCGCCGAGCTGCGCCATGACTATCTTTGCCGTTCTTGCGTCGGGGGTCTTAATGCTAACGGGGTATTGTAGCTTCTTCTGATATTCCCACATAATTAATCCTCCATCTCCCACGGCCATGGAGAGTCAATCCACTGCCATCTCTCTGTGCTTGTAGCACTCATTCTTGTAAGGGGGCCATACTTTGTCTCGTACTCTACGGTAACTTGAGCTAAAAGCTTACGTATTTTGTCGTAGTACAGTAAGGCCTTTTTGTTTTGCGGGTGAGTGTCTAAAAATAGCGCTGTTTCGTTTAGGGCGAAATCATGCGCCTGTATTACCTTTAATAGCTCGGTACGCTCGCTCATGATCCCACCTCCGGCATAAAGGGCTTGTCGAGCTGTGGGAAAAGTGTACCTCTTTCGAGTGCGAGCTCGACATCGTATACCGAGTCCCACACCTGATCGGGCGAGTACACCATCGACAGCGGACAAACGGGATTTACACATGTTGTGCCGTCTTTGTTGTTATTCATTGCGACTACTCCTTAAAAATGTAGTTGAAGTTTCCCTCGTTTCAGTGTATGCTGTCGATATATGGAAGGTGAAGGAGGATTTACAAAAATGGAACAAAAAGAAATGGTACTGCAAAAGCTTGCCGAGATAGGAGTGCCCTTCGAGTGCTTTGATCATGAAGCTGTATACACAATCGAGGGTATGCTAAAGCTCGGACTTGAAGGACGGGACGACATTTGCAAAAACTTATTTTTAAGGGACAGCAAGGGCAAAAACCACTTTTTAGTAGTCGTACTCGGCGAGAAAAAGGCCGATCTTGCCTCGCTATCCGAAAAGCTCGGCACGAGCAAGCTAAGCTTTGCCTCGGACGAGCGGCTAATGAAATATCTAGGGCTTACCAAAGGTGCAGTTACCCCCTTTGGTGTGCTAAACGATGGGGAAAAGGAAGTGACGGTCGTTTTAGACAAAGAACTTGTCGGCATGAAGCGCATGGGCTTTCACCCAAATGTAAACACGGCAACGGTATTTCTCTCCTACGACGCACTTATGAAGGTGCTCGAAAACTGGGGCGGTAAGGTAGCTATAATCGAGATTTAATTTTGGTAATTATTTTTTAAAAATTGCGCACACTATCCCAAGAGGTGATAATATGCGCAAAACATATATAATTTTTGCCCTAATATTAGGGGTCTTTTTTGCCGCCATGCTAAGCCAAAATGCCGATGCACTTTTAAAGTACGGTTCACGTGGCGACGAGGTTAAAGCTGTACAGGCAAAGCTAAACGAGCTTGGGTACGATCCGGGCGGCGTTGACGGTATATTCGGAGAAGGAACAAGAACTGCCGTTAAAAATTTCCAAGCCGACAATCAGCTCGCAAACGACGGCATCGTAGGCCCTGCCACACTAAATGCACTGGGGCTCGACAGCAGTCCGCCAACTACCGACAATCTCGATGTTAATCTGCTTGCAAAGGTTATATCGGCCGAGGCGAGAGGCGAGCCCTATGTTGGGCAGGTGGCGGTAGGGGCTGTAATAATTAACAGAATAAAGCACCCCTCCTTCCCCGGCACCCTCCCCGGTGTTGTATATCAACCGGGGGCATTTACCTGTATGACAGACGGGCAGATAGACCAGCCGGTAGAAGAAAGCTGTTACAGAGCGGCAGAGGACGCAATAGCCGGTATAGATCCATCGGGCGGTGCAATATACTACTACAACCCCAAAACAGCAACGAGCGACTTTGTTTTTACAAGACCGATTATAAAGGACATCGGAAACCACAGGTTTTGCGAATGACCATGGAGGCGGTAAGAACTTAAGCGAGCCCTCCCTTAGCACCATAACAAAAAATGCTTACTTAGAATGGGAGTTACACCATTACAAGTAAGCATTTTTTATAATAGATCAAACATTTCGCTCATACATCGGATGAAGTAGCCCTGTTGGAGGATATAACTCGTCGGCGACATGACTAAATCCGAGCTTTGTAAGCAGCCCCCTTGAAGCTGTATTTTGCGGATGGTGGCCTGCCATGAACTTCTTTATACCATATCTCCTCTCAGCATACTCCATTGCCGCCTTGGCCGCCTCGAAGGCATATCCCTTGCCGTGGAAGTCCTCGAGGAGATAAAAGCCAATCTCAAAAACCGTATCGCTCGAGCGATAGGGCCGTAGACCGCTACTACCTATAAATTGCCCTGTCTTTGTTAAAAATAGCGGAAAATATTGAAGGCCTGTTTTCTCATAATTACCCTTTTCAACCCTCATCCGCTCGGCTATGTCCTCTTTGCTAAACTTATCCTTGCTCGTTATATACTTGCAAACGGTCTCGTTTTCAAAGAGAATTGTAGCATGCTTTTCGGTATGCTCGTTCCAAGTGCCATAACTAATATTATCGCTTTGAAAGAGATATTCGCCCAAAGTTGTAACTTGCTCGATCATAGCAAAACCTCCATTCTGTTAGCATTTAAAAAACTACTCGAAAAATTCCACCGAACCTGTCGAGGTCGAATAAAGTGCACCGACAACCTTTGTCTTGCCCTCGGCAACTGCCTTTGCAATAACGGCACTTTGCATTATCTCCTTAATGCTGTTTTCTATATTTAGGTTTATCGCAATGTCAATGTCCTCCTCGCCGTCGGCTGCCGCAATTATAACATCGGTTATAGGGCTAATATACCCACTCGCACCGGCTACCGCCGCATTTACAGCGCCGCAATAATCGTGCCCCATAACGACGAGCACCTTTACCCCAAGATGATCAACGGCATACTCGAGCGAGGCAAGGGAGATCTTGCCAACTATGTTGCCTGCATTACGAACGGTGAAAAGCTCGCCTATACCTGCCATAAATATGTATTCGGGAATAACTCTGCTGTCTGAACATGTAAGAATTGCCGCATAGGGTTTCTGGCCGTTTACGGCAGTATCTCTTATTAAATTAATAGATATGTCGCCCGCTCCAACATCGGCATTTACATATTTTTCATTTTGCGACTTTAAATGTGCTATTACGTCCAATTTCAACACCCTTTCTTTTGACATTACAAATATATCACTCGATTAAACCATTGTCAATTGCTTTTGGTATTGTACTTATTGTTTTTTGTGATATACTGTACATATCTGTAAAAAAGGAACTTAGGAGGAACAAGTAATGTCAAACCATGAGCATAATCACGGCGAGGACTGCGGCTGTGGCAAAGAGCACGGACATCACCACCATCACGAGGGTTGCGAGTGCGGCAAAGAGCACGGACATCATCACCATCACCACGAGGGCTGTGGATGCGGCTGTGGCGGAGACCACCATGTAGAGCGTCCCATTCCTTCGGGCATGGACGGGCTTAGCGAGGTTGAAACGAGCTTTTTGTCTCATTTGCTCGGCTATAAATATATGCCTGTCGCACGCTTTATTGTAAGTAGCACAAAAGAGCCTGCTTTCGAGTCTATCGCAATGGCGCCTGTTTTTATTACAGACCCAAAGGACAGCATGAGCGATGTTAAAAACATGGGCGCTATTATAGGAGGCTTAGAGGAAAAGGGCTACATCACACTCGACTACGATATACCGCTAAACGGCTATTCCTATTCAGAATACCACGAAAGCGACCTATACGCCCACTTTAAGGCAACTGTCGACGAGGGTAAGGGGAGCGAGCGCTTCCTTGGCGATACTGCCAGAATGGAAACAGGTAGCATGGCACCGTCTGATGCGCTACTTTCCTTTGCACCGTAGTAGGGGGAGGGCATTATGAAGAAAGCTTTGGTAGTTGTAGATTGTCAAAACGACTTTGTAACAGGTAGCCTTGGAAGCTTGGAAGCTATTTCTATAATCCCCCATGTTTGCACCGCAATAAAAGAGGCAATCGATAGGGGAGAGACTGTCTATTTCACCCTTGATACGCATGGAGAGGACTATCTCGACACAACGGAGGGCAAAAACCTCCCTGTAAAGCACTGCATTAAAGGAACAAAGGGGCACGATCTGCACGACGATATACTGGCAACTCTCGAAGGCAAAGCCGAGGGATACCGCCTTATTGAAAAGCCAACCTTTGGTTCCTTCGACCTTGTAAAGGCATTAGAAGGGGTAGACGAAGTTACAATAATGGGCATTTGCACCGACATTTGTGTTGTGTCAAATGCACTGCTTATAAAAAACGCATATCCCGATATGATTATAACTGTCGATAGCAATGGCTGTGCCGGCGTTACGCCAAAGAGCCACCAAGCCGCACTTGTTACAATGGCGGCCTGTCAGGTTAAAATAATATAGCAAAAAAAGCGAGACCTCTTGTTCGACTGATCGTCCTTCAAGAGGTCTCGTTTTTTTATGCTCTGTCAGCACTATCCGTGCATTCCCGATGCCGCCATAAAAATAGATATAATTTTAAGCATATATTGCACCGTGTTAATTTCCTTTTCGCTCCAAACACGAGTTTTGTTGTTGTCCTCTATGCCAAAAATAATCCTAACAGCGCCCTTTCCCTTTGTTTGGGTAAGGAGAAAGGAATTGTCCGAGTCAATGGTCGGATCATCGCTCGACATAATGCCGTTTTCCTCAAGTTTTAAATATATTTCCTTTAAAGCATCAAAGGAAATGTTTTGGAATTCATCCTTTTTAGCAAGCGTCTTATCCGATGTCCATTCATATGTTATATTGTAGCTTGCCCCTTCATCAAATGTTTCTACAACATAGCATCTGTTTACATTCATATATGTGCCAACAATGCGCACCATGGTGTTCATTGCCTTTACTACATCCTGACTTTGATACATCAAATCAAAGACCGCTGTTGCCACGTCGGAATCGAAGTAACTGCTCGTAAACTTACTCTTGTTGTCGACCGCTGTAAGGTTCTTTGTGGCCGAGGTCGATATTGCATCAGAGTAAATGGTGTACCTGTCTTTGCCTTCAAGCTTGGAGTTATAGAGCGCCTTGTCGGCCGACTTATATAGTTCTTCGTAAGATGTACCATGTGCGGGATACATGGAAACACCAATGCTACCGGAAATCTTGTATTCGCCGTTTTCGCCGCAATAGCTCTTCTTAAAGGCCTCGGCAATGGCTTTGGCTTTGCTCTTAATTACCCTTTCGTCGTGGATATTCTTAACAAAGACCAAAAATTCATCGCCGCCGATACGGCCGATAATGTCGACCGCCCTAAAGTTTGCATGTAGATTTTTTGCAATGTCTCTAAGCGCAATATCGCCAAAATAATGACCGAGCTCGTCATTTACCGCTTTAAAATCGTCAACATCTATTATGAAAAGTGCGTGAGAAGAATCGGGTAGCTCTGTGATAATATTTTTAACGGTGTTTTCTGTTGTAATCTTGTTAAGGCAGTTTGTAAGAAGATCTGTTCTCGAAAGCACCTCGAGCTTTTTTTGAGCATCTATATCGTATGTCTTGCCAATAGAGAACATGGGAGCACCATTTTTGTCGTACATGGTTTTGTAGATAATCCTGTAATACCTGTAAGCACCGTTTGGTGAAATAAAACGCACCTCGCATGGCTCTACAATACCTTTTTTCAAGTTGCTGTCAAAATGCATAAAGGCATCAAGGTCATCTTGATAGACCATTCCGCTACCTACGACATATTCAGGGAAGGATTGCCGCTCTGCCGAAAGCCCGAGTATCTCTCTGCCCTTGCCGAAAAACTGGATTGTGGAAAGGTTAACATCGTATACCCAAAACCATTCTTCGGAAAGCTCTGCAACCGTGTTAAAAAGATTTTTGTATGTTATTCTGCTGTAATAGTAGTCGTCGTTATCCATATCTTCGCCATCGCCTGCAATTTGAGGCGTTAGATCACGCATGGAGCTTAAAAGTAGCTCGTCGCCGTTTTCGTCCTTTGTGCCAAGTCTGTATATGCTGATATAAAGGGGAAGTTCTTCTCCGCTTTTCTTTATATCTAACCACCTAAAGTGATTCTCGCCCTTTTCTATTGCCTCCAAAACGCACTGGCCAAAGGCAAGAACAGAATTTCTGCCATCGGGCTGATTCTCTGTCGTTAGATCGTAAAATTTGTCTATATACTCCTGCTTGGAGTCAACCCCGTATAAATCGACAGTATAGGAGTTGCAATAAACACTTTCCGCTCTCTCGTTTAAGATATTTATACACATAGGGACATGATCTAACATAGCAAACAGTTGCTCGATTGTAAATTCAACTTTTTTCTTTTCCATAATATAATTTCTCCCACTACACTAAATATCTTATACTATATAATACGCTCAAAGTATTTTTGCTCGAAAGATGAAATATCAATCGGCTTACTAAAATAATAACCTTGGCCTTTGTGACAATTGAGCTCTTTCAAAATGTCATATTGTTCAACTGTCTCTATTCCCTCGGCAACAGATACCATATATTTAAACTCATCGCACATATTTAACGCAACTTTTGTTAGGATCTTTGCTTTTTTGTCTATATGGATATCCCTCGTAAGTCCCATATCGATCTTTATCTCCTCGAAATCTGAAATTTTAAGAGAATAAAGATTTGACTCGCCGCTGCCAAAGTCATCAAGCGATACACAAAACCCTGCTCCTCTTAAAGAGGAAATAATATAGGAAAATACTTTGTCGTCAGAATGGCTGATTGTTTCGGTTATCTCTACAACAAATCTAGACTTTGCCACCCCATGTTTATCGCACATGGCAGAAAGCTTTATAACTAAATCACGCTCCATAACGGTCGCTCTTGAAAAGTTGACAGAGACCTTAAGATCACCGCTAACACCTGCGGCATTCCATTTGGCAATAACCTTGCACATAGATTCAAAGACAAAGAAATCAATCTTAGATATCATGCCCTCTTTCTCATAAAAAGGCACAAAGGCAGCCGGGGACTGCATGTTACCGCTTGCATCTATACGCCTAATAAGGGCCTCTATACCGTCTAACTCTCCTGTTTTAAAGCTCATCTGAGGCTGAAGCACCACAGCATATTTTCCACTCTTAATCTCCCTATCGAGATTCTTACTTAGCATAGCGGTGTAGCTCTTGTTATCTCTAACGGTAGTATATTCATCCCCATCGTAATGATCGTCCGAAAAATCTGAGTTCCATGTAAATCCGATAGATACCGACATATCTTCTTCTGCGGATACTCTGTCTTTAAAAACACTGATCTTCCCTTCAAAAACCTGTTCGGAAAGATCTCTAAGAAGCACTACAAATTCGTCTCCACCTACACGGAATATATCTTCCCCAAAAACAGCCGATAGTACATTTGCAAGTCTCTTTATAATCTCATCGCCATAAAGAGTGCCCTTTTCTTCGTTAATTCTTGCAAGGCCTCTAATGTCGACATAAGCAACGCCCAAAGAAACAGGATTGTTATCTTCAAGATCTTTAAGCGCTCGCCTGTAACTATGACGGTTCCTAACCCCTGTCATGGGGTCGAAGTAGCTAAGCTCGTTTAGTGTATCGACCAGCCTGTTTTTACCCAAGAAGTCTGAAACAAAGGAGGAGAGAGAGCCTAAAAGCCAGCTCTTTTGAATATTGCGAGACTGATTGTCGACAGCAATCATGCCGATAGCCTTACCCGCTTCGCTCAAAATGGGGGCGCAAATAAAGCTCGTAACCTCCTGATGCTTCATCAAATCGAGCTGAGCTTGATTACCTTTAAATGTTTCGAGCACATTGTTTGAAGCAAAAACTCCAATCTCATCCATCTTATCAAAGAAGGGTTTTAGCACATTTATGTCCATATCTTGCAAAAACGCTTTTTTAGGGGCTGTATTCCCATCTGTCCATTCGTGAGTATTGCTCGCCCTTAGCCCGTCTTGCGCTATCTGAATAATAACTCCTCTTGTAGCGCCGAAAAATCCGCATATCAAGTATAGTATTTTCTCGATAGATTCGTCGGGAGTGTCGGAAGTGTGGAGCATTTTAATGCAATCGAGCAGTAGCGTGTGTTCTTCAAGCTTGGATTGAAGATCCCTTTCAAGGCGATCGAGCCTTGTAACATCAGTAGCTACCTGAAGTTTAACAAGCTTTCCGTTTATAGGAACGAGCTTGTCTTTAAAGAGGTATGTTTTATTAAACCTCGGGTTAAAATACTCCCACTCGTAGAAGGAGTGTTCTGTTGTGTATTTGTTTGTGCAAAACTCACATGGGGCTACCTTTTCGTGAAGAAGTTCATAGCATTTTCTCTTTTTCCATACTTCTTCGGGAGGATTGCCATACATGTGAAGAGCTTTTTTGTTCATGTATAGAATATCGTATGTATCAACATCGACAATATAAATAAAGTTGTCGGTGTTATCGCCAACAAAGGCAGACATAATGCTGTGACTACTTAAAAGTTTATATTCTTCCTTTAGGTGATCAACCTGCATTATTATGGAAAAGACCTTAGAGAGATAACTAAAGGTGTTTATCTCCTTGCAAGTCCACTCTCTGGGATTAACGCAATCTTCAATGCCTATACAAAAATCCACATACCCTTCATTTGTCGTTTGGGCATGTAAGAAGGATTTTGTAGACGAACTCATTATTATCTCTTTAAGCTCTCTTGAAACTTTACAATCATTAATATCGTTACAAGCATAAACGCCGTTATTATCTGATGCATCGAACATGCTGCGCAGAGATTGGTGCGAAAAAACTTTATTTAGCGGAACGTGCGATTCAAAGCCTTGCTTACGCCAAGAGTGTGTGAAATTATAGGATATCCCCTTATCAAAAGACTCCACAATAAAACATCTACTCGAGTTAAAAACATTTCCTAAATACTCAAGAGCTGCATTTATTGTGGCGGCAGGGTTTTTATTTTCATAGAGTATGTTGAATACGGCAGAAATAACATTATGGTCAAGATCTAATCTATGTGTGTAATCTAAAGAATTATACTTCATTTTAGTATCTCCTATATTAAAATTTCTGCTACGATATTGCTTATAACATATATTTTAACATAAATTGTCATCATTTCAAGCATATTTAATGAAAAATAAGTTATATTTTTGCTTTTTTAGCGCTTATTGACGTATATTTGTAGCATTTTAGAAACAAACTTGACAAAAAGTACAACCTATGATATATTATAGTAGTTATATAATTAAACTTATATAAAAATAATTACCAAAAAAGGAAGCGAGAAAACAATGGAATTTAAACCAAGTGGAGTATGTGCAAAGAATATAAGCGTAGAGCTTGACGGAACAAAGATTAAGTCGGTAGACTTTCAAGGCGGATGCCCAGGAAATCTGCTTGGCATTAGCCAAATTGTAGTAGGCATGGAAGCTAAGGACGTTATTGAAAAATTCAGCGGTGTAAAGTGCGGATTTAAAACGACCTCCTGCCCTGATCAGCTTGCAAAGGCACTTGCGCAGGCAATCTAAGGAGGTATTTTGTGCTTGAAACATATGCAAAGCTTATAGACGATCTGTGTTACAGGTTTTCGCTCGCAGAACTACGAGTGGAAAACGAAAAGCGCAAGGATTTAAGCCACAACTCGTCATTATATAAAAAGATAATCTGCAAAGAAAGCGGACAGCATACAATATCGAGCATAGCAAAACTTCTGTCAGTAAACACAACGGCCGTCACTCAAAAGGTAAACGAGCTCGAGAGCAAAAACTACGTCTATAAGGAGCAATGCAAGAAGGACAAAAGGGTATCCTATCTATTTGGAGTAGACAAGCATTGCCCCTGTAAAGAAGGGTTATTAAAGCGAGATAAATTTGTTTTTGAAGGACTTGAAAATGAGTATTCAAATGAGCAAATAGGCCTTTTTATCGAAATGTTAAATAGCGCTAACGAGCTATACTCAAACTACGACAATAGCAAATGAAAAAAACCTTGCAACCATTTTGGTTGCAAGGTTTTTTTGTTAAGTTAAAGAGTCGAGAT
>CAYJFK010000030.1:0-26520 GCA_964369475.1 uncultured Oscillospiraceae bacterium
GGGGGGGGCCCCCCCGCGCCCCCCCCCCCGCCCCCCCCCCCCCCCCCCCCCCCCCCCCCCCCCCCCCCCACGGCCGCCGCCGTATCAATCGGCCGTAGGCCGATTGATACGGCGGCGGAAAATTAAAAGCCCTTAGACTAAGCTTATTCTAAGTCTAAGGGCTTGAAAGCTCAAAACTACAAAACGGAGTCTCTCGCCTTCTATCATGCAAACTCGGATATAGTCCAAGCCACTCTTAGCAAAAGACTAAAACATTACACGACGCTACCGCCTCGCCGCCTTACATACAACAGCTATAAAGTTTAAATTACCCCAAACAAAAAAAGGGGCATAGCCCCTTTTTAGCTCTATTTAGATAAGTTCTAAAATCTTTGCTTTGGGAAGTGCGCCGACAGATTTGTTGGCTACTTCGCCGTTTTTCACTACCATAAGTGTAGGAATGCTCATAACGCTATATTGCATAGCAAGCTCGCCTTGTTCGTCGACATTTATCTTGCAAACCTTCACATCGCTGCGCTCTACTGCGATTTCGTCTAAAACCGGGCCCACCATACGGCAAGGGCCGCACCAAGGTGCCCAGAAATCCACAATAACAGGACGCTCGCTCTGCATTACTTCTACTTCAAAATTTTCTTTAGTTACATTAATTACTGACATAACTTTGCTCCTTTACTATGCTTTTTCTTTAGTCTGTCCTAAAACTTGCAATATATGCTTGTCCCAGACCTTTTTACAGGCTAATTATACCATATTCGTCAAAGTTTTACAAGTAAACATTATGTGCATAAAGTGTGAATAAACGATTAAAAGTTAGTCACACAATGGCCATTAATCTATTATGGTATTTACCCAAAATCCCGATTTTACCATTTTCAACCCAACAAAAAGCTTGAATATTTCGGAATAACGCACCGCCGCATAGACCCAAACGGCAGGTAATGTTGTGTAGTTGCATAGATATATTGCAAGCGGTACCGTTATGCCCCACATAAATCCGCAGTCGTAGAGCATTGTTATAAGCGTTTTACCGCCCGAGCGTATACCGAAGTAACAGCCGTGTATTACGGCATTTATCGGAAGTGCGCCGCCTGCCACTATCAACATGCCCGAGGCAAGCGTTCTAACTGCCGGCTCTGTTTTGTAGAGTAGCGGTATAAGGGGCGACGATAGGGCGAGCAGCGATCCTATTGCTACATGCAGTATAAATGTCGTTGCTATAAGCCTTGTGTTTGTCTCGATAGCGCCGATTTTGTCTGCCGCACCGAGGCGCTGACCTACCAGAATGGAAATTGCCGTTCCCATCGAAAACATTATAACGGCAAAGAAATTGTATGTCGTCGAGGTAATGTTGGAGGCCGCAACGGCAGTTATGCCACGCACCGCAAAGGCGCTCGATTGTGCCGTTGTTCCAAGCGACCATAAAATTTCACTGCACATTAGTGGCAGCCCTGTAAGAACAACACGCTTTAGAAGTACGGGCGGTAGCTTTGCCGAGCTGTACACTCCCACTATAAAGGGGTACTTTTCCTTGTGCTTATGTGTGTGCGACACTATGTATATTGCCTCTATCCATCTTGCAAGCGAGGTTGCAAGAGCGGCACCGGCAACTCCCATTTCGGGAAAACCAAAGTGACCGAATATAAGCAGATAGTTTCCGATAAGGTTGACAAAGACCGACACAACACCTGCCTTCATGGGGGCTACCGTCTCCCCCGTTTCACGTAGCGAGCTGACATATGCCTGACTTATTGTAAAGGCAGGCAGTCCAAGCAAGCTGACCCTTAGATATGTAAGCCCGAGCTCGAGCGTTTTTGCGACATCTTCGGGCGAGTTTTGTTCGCTCGACAGCCACAGGCTTATAAATGTCTCACCCCATATAAGAAGAATGGAGGAGGCGGCAATAATAATTAGCACAGAGAACATCGACTTCATTCTTGCCGTGTAGCGCATTCCCTCGAAGTCTCGTACGCCGTAATACTGCGCACCGAATATCGAAATGCCCGAAAGGCCGCCGAATATCGTAAGCATTACGACAAAGTTTAGCTGATTTACAATAGAGACCGCACTGATAGACAGTGTGCCGAGCGACCCTACCATTATATTGTCGAGCATTGTTACAAAGTTTGTTATGCCCTGTTGCACGACGAGCGGCAATACCAACACAAAGAGCGTGCGGTTAAATGCCTTGTCTGAAAATACCTGTGTTAGTTTCAATTGATTCCCTCCGATTACTACTTAAAGGACGGGCCTACCGTTTTTGGAGCTTTTCCAAAAACGGTTCCCGTCCTTTTTAAAAACTATTTATCAGATGTAGCGCAATAAGCAAACATCTAAACTTATCTTGTAACTACGCCTAGGGTGATAGATGTAATCCGAACCCGCCCCTGACAGCGTGTGTCTCCGCCATTCTTCGTTATACTCCTCGGCAAGGCAACAAGCATTGCGCTCGTCGTATGCCTCGACTGGCGAAGACACACGCTGTCAGGGGTCGCAAAGCGATTTTTGAAGCCACAGGGCGTTTTGTGGCGAGGCACTACATAGTGGCAATGCTTGATGCCTTGCCGCTGTGGAGTAACGAAGTCCACAAGGCGCCCTGTGGCTTCAAAAACGGGTTCGGATTATATCTATCACCCTAACCTTGCCCTCATTTACCAAGTCTTGCGAGCTTCGCCCATTTTGCAGGCCGTTACATAGCCAACGGTGCAAAGCGCACCTGCTATAACAAAGATTATCCAAGCAAGGTTGTAGCTGCCTGTTAAGTCGAATATAAAGCCGCAGAATGGTGCGCCTATTGATGCGCCTGCCATTATGAACATTAGAATAACTCCGTATATAGAGGTAAAGTGCTTATTTCCAAAGATTGCCGAGGTCATAAGTGCCGGTGGCACTGTTTGAGTTGCATATGCCATGCCAAAGAAAAATGCAAAGACATAGGGCACTCCTGGCATTGCGATAAAGACAAGTGTTAGCGGTGCTATTAGGTTTGCAAGACCTGCAATAAGCGAGGCAAGTCCTGTGCCAAACTTGTCGAAAAGTGTACCGTATCCAAGCTTAGCGACACTCATGATGGCCATGTATGCCGCAACAATTCCCGAGGTAAAGACCGCCGCAAAGCCGCCGTCGTCCATAAAGGCAAGGAAGTTTGTTGCTATACCGGTCGTTAGCATACCTGTTATAAAAAGGCTTGCTCCAAGTATCCAAAACATGGGTGATTTTATAGCCTCGGCCCTTGTAAGGCCGCCCATTTCGACCGCTGCAGTTCCCTCGAACTGCTCCTCGCCGTAACGTGTAAGCCCTTTGTCTTCGGGGCGCTCTTTAATAACAAATATAAGCATTGGGAAGATTAAAGCTATTGCCGCAATTGTCATGGCGACATAACCCATCTGCCAGCCTTGGTTTTCAACTATAAGCGACACAACAGGTACTGCAACCATGCCGCCGAGCGACGAGCCCGAATAGGCAATGCCCGTTGCAAGGCCTTTTTTTGCCCTAAACCAGTTGTTAATGATAGTTCCTACCGCCATAACATCAAGGCCTACAACAAAGCTACCCTGAAGCACGCCGATTATGTAAAACTGCCATAACTGTGTCGAGAGCGACATGGCAAAGGGCATTAGACATGCAACTACCGCACATGCATACATAACCCTTTTCTGGCCGAATTTTGCAAATAGAGGGCCATAAAACGGCATTACGATGGTAGAAGAAAGGCTAACAATCGTTGTAAAGAGCGTAAACGCACCACGAGAAAAGCCGAGAGCATCTGTAACAGGTTTAACAAATACACTCATGCAGTTCCAAAGAAGACCGACCGAGCCGCCAAGCACAATTGTACATGCGGCAACTACGTACCAACCATAGAATAATCCTTTTTTTGTCTGTGTCATACTACCTCCGTTTAATAGATTAACACGCCTTGTGTTAATAAAGCTATATAAAAGGACGACAACCGCCGTCCTTTTAATCACAGAATTATCTGCTCTTTTATATAGTGTATCATATATTTCCTAAGAAATCAAGCTATTTCCTCGGCATATCCACGTGCAATTCCCTGCTTTGAAGCAAATATTAGCAGTGTAATTACAACTATCGACGAGACAGCATAAAGCGTAAAGACCGATGTGTAAGAGCCTGTCGCATCAAATACCATTCCCGAGAGCAGAGGGCCTATTGCGCCGCCTGCACTTGCCATCATTGTGCAAAGGCTGTAAATGGCGGAGAATTCTCTGTCGCCGAATATTGCTCCCGTTAGGTAGGAGTAGGGAACGGATAGCGTTGAATATCCAAGGCCAAAGAATATTGTGAATACCCACGGCACTATGGGCGATGCACCTGCAAATAGCATTAATAGTGACGAGCCAAGCAGAACAAATCCAACCGTAAAGGAGGAGAGCACAGGGCCCATTTTGTCGAAGGAGACGCCAAGCACTATCTTGCCAAATATCATAACGACCATAACTGTCGAGATAATGCCTGCCGCAAAGTCTATGTTGTAGCCAATATCTGTAAGAGCGGCCGAAATGTGGGGGTTTATTCCCATGCCTATCATGGAGTTTAGGAAAAATCCTGCGCCCATTATGTAGAATGTAGGTGTCTTTAGTGCCTGAGCTCTCGTTATGCCCTTAACGACATGAGGTGTGCCCGAGGCAATTTCTTTTTCTGCGCCATATGGAACAAGTCCGATGTCCTCCGGTTTATCACGCATTATTAAAATTGCAAGCATAAAGAGTGCAAATGCGCAGACAGCCTGAAGGCGGTAGCCCCACTGCCAACCCATTGCATCTATAACCTTTGTAGATGCGGCAAGCATGATGGAAGCTGTAACGCCAGATCCCGAGAATGCAAGTCCTGCCGCAAGGCCTTTTTTCTCTCTAAACCAACGGTTTACAAGTGTGCCGACAGCCATAATTGTAATGCCCGATGCGCCAAGTCCGTATAGCACTGCAAGCACATAAAAATGCCACAACTGTGTTGCAAAGGAATAACAAAAATAGACCGTACAACATAGTGTAGATGCTATCAGTATAACCTTTCTAATTGAAAAACGTCTGAAGAGTTCGCCGAAAAACGGCGCCATAATCATTGTTAGTATAGACTGGATCGTTGTGTAAAATGTAAACCCACCTCGGGAAAAGCCCAGTGCTTCTGTAACCGGCTTGATAAAAACTCCGCTACAATTAAGCAGCATTCCAACTCCGGCACCTGCAACCATTGCCCCTGCCAAGACGACAAACCAGCCGTAAAAGATCTTTCCTTGTTTCTGCGATAGCCCTTGTGACATTTTAATAACCTCCGATAAAATAAAACGTAATAACGCATATTAAAGCATACCAGTAATATAAACATTTGTAAATAGCAATAGTGATAGAATTTTAGCTATTCTTGCCTTCATAAACTGTTAATATTTTTGCTCTTTTGGAGCATTTTTTAGTTTGTGCAGGTTTTTTGTTTTGTTAGGGTGATAGATATAATCAGACACTCTAATCGAATGGTTGCAAGTATGTAGTGTGTCAATGGAGTGCGAAAGTTTTTCCAAGGGGCATAAAGCGGCCTTTGGGGTTGGTGCAAGGGGGGCAGTGACGATAAATCGTCACTGCCCCCCAGACTGGAGAAAAACCTAAAATCAAGCCCCTTCGGAAGGAGGGGGAGCGGCGAGGGGGCACCATCAGGGTGCCCTTCGTCGTTAAATTCCCGCCCCGAGGGCGTTAAAATCAGCTTTAGCTGAGGGGAGCAGTGACGATAAATCGTCACTGCTCCCCCCTTTTGCTACCTATTATTAGTTTCTTATCGCCGCATTGATAAAGCGGAGCTCGTCTGTTATTTCGTTTGCAATAGATGTGCTCTGCTCTGCCGTTGCCGCTGTTCTCGATATGTCTCCGCTTATCGATTGCATCTGCATTAGGATGTTGTTAATGCTCTCGACCTGCTCTGCCATGACCGAGTTAATGTTATCGGCATTTTTTGCCGCCTCTTTCGAGAAGTCTATAACTTCTCCCATGTTGGAAACGGCACTCTTAACGAGCTCTACGCTCTTTGTAACATTTCTTGCAGATTCGTGCACAAGCTTTGCACTGTCGTTTGCCGCTTTAGAACTGTTGCTTGCAAGCGTTCTAACCTCCTCGGCAACAACTGCAAATCCACGGCCTGCACTGCCTGCACGAGCCGCCTCGACAGAGGCATTTAAGGCGAGGATATTTGTCTGGAAGGCAATGTCTTCAATGCTCTTAATAATTCCTATAATGCGCTGAGAGGAGCGCTCGACCTCGCTTATCGCCTCGACAATGTTATTCATCAGTGCGTTATTTTGCTCTAATTTATCAACACTGTTTGTCGCCGAATCTCTCGACTGAGCCGCCATTTTTTGTGCTGTTGTAACTTCTTTTTGTATAGCAAGGCTCTGCTCTGAGAGCTCCTCTATTATATATGCCTGATTTTGCGAGCCCTCTTTTAAAACTGTCGCTATGTCGAGCATACGTTGCGAGGTGTTCTCGAGATTGCTCGAACGTCTGCCGACCTCTCCGAAAATTTTGTGCTGTGTCTCTGCGCTTTTTTTGGATTCTTCCATTTTTTCCTCGACCTGCTTAACAAGGTCGACCGATTGAGCTTCCTTTACTGCCGAGTCGTCTAAATATTCTGTTCCCCATTTAACTAAGAGATTTACAAATAAAACACAAAATCCCCAGCCCAAAAATCCTCTTAAAATATTGCCAAATCCAAACGCTCCGTATATACTCTCTCCAAAGAATATGCATACAAAGAGAACAATAGACGATATAATCGACTGTGTTTTTAGCATTTTCGGCTTATAGTAAATGCCGGTAAATGCAAGGCTGCCTGCAATTAGCGGTAGCGATGCGGCAAGGTTTCTGCCTATCAGTCCAAATCCCACTATCAAGGCAAGCTGGACATTTGTAAGAATCGCTGTGCAGGCATCTATATTTCCTCTCTTTTTGAAAAAATTGCTCGTTGAAACAAGTATAAGTGTGCTTATTATAATTGCCGCACCCATACCCATTTGACTGCCCAAAACATAGAGCACTCCGTATGTAGTTCCTCCTATAAGGAGTACAATTTGGTTTACTCCTACGAGTTTCTCTATTCTTATAGAAGATGCTTGATTATTCATAACCATCATTACCTTTCTTTTTCATGTAAGGGAAAGACCTATAACCACGCACAATTTGCCAAAGCTTGTGTGCCAAAATTACAGTGGTATAAAACAATTATATTTTTTGTTTGCCCTATTGTCAATGATATAAATGTGAATTGTTGGTTAAAATCTGCATTTTTTTGTAGATATAAGAGCTTTTACTAAAAATCGACCTTGAGTATAGGTAATTATGAAAATATTTGATGTATTTTGCCTGTTCTTACATATTCTTTATTGTGCTCCGCAAGGTGGTCGACAGGCCTGTATGACACCCTTTAATCATTAAATATAGCAGCTATAACATGCCACGCTTTACCCATTTGTTACAGGTAGGTAACCCCTGTAAACCTGTCGCACTCGGCAAAGACATGCTTGCCAATCTTTGTATCTTTGTGCATGGTTGCATGTTCAAGATTTGGGCAACCTACAAAGTTATAGTCCTCTAATAACACAAGGCTTTTCGGGAGGGTAATTTGCCTCACCTCGCAATGACTAAATGCCGCTATATCTATAACTTCGAGCCCCTCGGGGAAGGTTATGTGCTGCACGCTCCCACACATGTCAAATGTGTCTCGCTCAATGCGCTTTATGCCTTGCGGAATGTCGATGCGCTTTAGGCTCTCGCAACTTCTAAATGCGCCCTCGCCAAGTGATGCAAGGCGGCTTGGAAGCTCGGCAATCTCCAAGGCAATGCAATGGTAAAATGCCTCGGCTTTTATTGTTAGGCGTACATTTTCGCTCGGTGCAAATGTCACCTTTTTCAGCCCCTCGCAGTCTCTAAAAGCTCCCTCGCCTATTTCCCTAACGCTACTCGGAATTTCTACCGAGGCAAGGTCGCCGCACGACTGAAAGGCGAGCGCCCCGATGGTCTCGACGGTGCTCGGTATTACGACAGATAAAACCCCGTAACAGCCATCGAATGCGCCATCTTTAATCTCTCTTATTCCGTAAGGTATAACAACATGGCTCTCTCTGCCGATATACTTTATCAGCGCATCCCCCGTTATATAAAACTGCTCCTCGTCGTGAAAAATTCCGCTCGCCCTTTGCACATCGCCCTCTCTCATGGTAGCTCCTCCCTTTGCGTTGACAATCAAAGTCGGCAAATGTTATAATAATGTTAGATATACGCATAAATAATCTATCGTTTTGTGCCCTATACTTTATTCTTTATATTTTACCCCCAAAGAAAAGAGGTGTCAATATTGAATAGCTTCGACTCGACCTTTATATGGACTTATTATATATTTTACATTCTAAGCTTTGTCTTTGCCAAGGGCTCTAACAGAAGGGCGCAAATCGATTTGAGAAGAATGAATCAGGGCAAGCCGCCTCTTATATATCTTTCGAAGGGGGTCACTGCCGCCACACGTATATCGAGAATATTCTTTTTCTTCTGGGGGCCTGCTAGCTATCTGCTTATATCGAGATCGCTTGCAATATACGACTTTTTTCTCGCCCCCTTTGGCATATCCATTCCCGAAAGCATCACGCTACTGCCTTGGGAGTATATGTATATAATCTATTTTATTATCGGATATTCCTTGTTTGGCTACTTTTCCTATCACAGCTATTACACCGAAAAGTATTGCACAGGGCTTTACGAGTGGGACAAGATGCCCTCTGTTAATTTAAAGGGCGAGATAATTGATAACCCACGAAACAAGACGATAAGCCGTCACCGTGCCGGCGGTGAGTTTTCAAATTTCGAGCAAAATATAGACGGATTTTTCGAAAAGGAGTGGGAAGATGGCACATTTATATAGCAATACGATTTTTTGGATCATTCCCTTTATTATAACGGGGTTCATTGTGTCGAGCGTGCTCTTTTATATCGACGCATTAAATGCCAAGTTCAAACACGAGCGAGACGGCACGACGAGCGAGCCCTTTATATTTGGCCCGATGACGCTCGGCGACATAGCGGCAATAGGCTTTTTCTCGCTTTTCTTTCCTGTGCTACTCTGCCTTGTACGGTATATTTCTTATTGGATTACACCTCGCTACGACGGGGAGGCCTCGCTATTTTGGTCGCTCTTTGCATCGATCTATTTTATCTCATTTGCACATAGTGTAAGACGCTTTGTAAACAAGCGGTTTGTTTTAAAGAAGTAGTTTATTACAGCATAGGGGCGGCCGAAGGCCGCCCCTATGCCACAGTGAAATTACACCATTTTTATATAATCGTCCCTCGAAGCACCGACCGATACATATGAAACCTTGCATCCCATGGCATCTTCTATATATCTAACATACTTCTTAGCATTCTCGGGTAAATCCTCCCAAGTGCGGCACTTTGAAATGTCGGCATTAAAGCCTTCGAAATACTCGACTATCGGCTTTGCCCTCTCGAGCGCATCACCTGTCGGGAAGCTGTCGACCCTCTTGCCGTCTACTTCATAGGCAACGCATACGGGGATCTTTTCCATAAAGGATAGTATGTCGAGCTTTGTTAAAGCAAGCTCGGTTGCACCTTGCACCATAACGCCGTAGCGTGAGGCAACAATGTCAAAGCCGCCCACTCTGCGTGGCCTACCCGTTGCGGCACCGTATTCGCCGCCCGCTTCACGTAGCTCGTCCCCATCTTTGTCAAAGAGTTCTGCCGTAAATGGGCCTTCGCCGACACAGCTCGAATATGCCTTTATAATGCCTATCGTCTTTTCGAGCTTTAGCCCGGGCACGCCTGCACCGAGGGGGGCATATGCGGCAAGTGTCGAGGAGGAGGATGTGTAGGGGTATATGCCAAAATCTATGTCCCTAAGTGCCCCCAGTTGTGCCTCGAACATTATATCTTTGCCCTCTTTGTTTGCATTATTTAGAAATTCCGTTGTGTCGGTAATATATGGCTTTATAACGTCGCCGTATTTTTTAAGCCAAGCGTACATGTCGTCGGCATTAAGTAGCGGTGCGCCGTAGCCCTTGAATGTTATATTCTTCCACTCGACAATATCTGCCACCTTTTCCTTTAGCGTGCCTTCCGAGAAAAGATCGCCCATTCTTATGCCCTTTTTTAGGTACTTGTCGCCATAAACAGGGGCGATACCTCGCCTTGTCGAGCCGTATTTCTTGTCGGCAAGGCGGTCTTCTTCCATCACATCTTGCATTTTGTGATAGGGCAGACAGATTATCGCCTTGTCGCTTATCTTTAAATTTTCGGGCGATACATCTATACCGCCTGCCTTTAACTGCTCTATCTCGCCGCAGAGATGCTCTATGTCGACGACCATGCCGTTGCCCATAACATTTACAGTAGTATCACGAAGTATACCCGATGGCAAAAGGTTTAAAATAAACTTACCCTTCTCGTTTATAACTGTGTGCCCTGCGTTGTTGCCCCCCTGATAACGACATATAACATCATACTCCGACGAAAGAAGATCGACCATGCGACCCTTTCCCTCGTCACCCCAGTTAATTCCGACTATTGCGGTTAGCATAAAAACAAATCCCTTCTATTTATAAATTATTTTAATTTTGTCTTTTTAAATAGGCGTGCGCCCTCTGTAAGTCCCTCTTCCATCGGTAGGCGATCTGTCGACGAGCCGCCCATAAAGCCGTCTACCTCGGGGAGGAGCGATATAAGCTTTGCAACACTTTCGCTGCTCGAGAATATGCCGCCTGTAAAGAGCACCTTAATATTCTCGTTTTCGCCCTTTGCCGCCTTTGTGCAGCCATCTATAAACTGCACACTCTCCTCCATTGTAAGAGCCGATTTTACTCCCGAAAAACCGCCGACAGTAGCTCCGACAGTTACAACGACCATGTCTGCCCCTGCCGCTGACATCATGCGGCAGCTCTCTGCTGTGTGACAGTATGCCGCCGAAAATATGCCACGCCCTTTTGCTCGGGCAATAAATGCCGCCTCTCTGTCAAGCCCTATATTTTGCTTGTCGAGATTTTTTATGTTGGAGGGGCTGTTCCAGCCAATCGAAGGCGATAGATACACTCCGGAATAACCGCTATTCATGGCATCGTCTAAAAGCATGTCTATTGTGGCAAAGGGCTCTGTTGCGCATATGCCGCATAGCACGGGGGTATTTTTCACAACTGGGAGCACCTCGCTCGACAGCGATGATACTACCTCGACCGCCCTGCCCGATGACAGGTTTGCCGCAAGCGAGCTTACCCCTGCCATTCTTAGCCTTGCGCCGTAGTCGACAGCGATAATATCAGCGCCGCCTGCCTCTTGGCACTTGGCTACAAGCCCTATGCCTGCCGTTGTACCAACGATAATTTCGCCACGCTCCAAGGCGGCATTTAACCTTGATATAATATCGTCTCTTGTAAAAACCATTATTTCGCCCCCTTCTTTATGGCCTTAAGTGCCCCGACCGCCTCTACAATCTTGCGCTCTGTCGGAAGCCGCTCGGCCGACGATGCACCGTAGAAGCCGACGACTTCGGGCAGTTTGTCGAATATATACTGCGCATCTTCCGGTGTAGAGATTGGGCCGCCGTGACATATGACGAGTGCATTCGGGTTTTCTTTATGAGCCGCCCTTGCTATCTCGCCTATCTTGTCTACACATACATCGAGCCCCGACACAACATCTGCTCCTATCATGCCCGATGAAGTAAGTCCCATGTGTGCCACGATAAAATCAGCCCCTGCCGCCGCCATCTGTGCGCCCTGCTCTGCTTCAAAGCAGTATGGCGTTGTAATAAGCCCTATTTCGCTTGCAAGCCGTACCATTTCTATTTCTCGATCAAATCCAAGACCTGCCTCTATTAGGTTTTTGCCAAAGATACCAAGTTGCAAGTTTGCAACTGTCGGGAAGTTTTGAACCCCCGAAAAACCGAGCTCGGCAAGGCTTGTTAAGTAGCCCTTCATATCTCTCGACATGTCGCTACCGTACACGCCTGCAATGACAGGGGTATGCTTTACCGCCGCCGATATTTCTGCCGCCATTTCCAAAATAACACCGTTTGCATCGCTGTACGGCAGACGACCGCTCGACGAGCCACGACCTGCCATTCTAAAGCGACCCGAGTTGTATATGATTATCATATCAACTCCGCCCTCCTCGGCGCATCTTGCCGAGAGCCCCACGCCTGCGCCCGAGCCCACGATCGGTATTCCCTTTTCTATCTGCCCTTTACAGTGGGACAAAAAGTCCGCTCTTGATACCCTAATCATGCATCTTCCCCCTCGTATTTTTTCTTCATCATGCCCGAAAGCTTTGTGGCGACAGCCTCCGCAAATGAGGCATTATTTATGTCTGTTTCCACTACGACTACATCAAAGTCCTGCGGTAGATTTTTCTTTACCGTTTCAAATAGCACATTGTCTGCCGCCCTGTCCTCTAATATGCCGCCCTCGACACTCATCATGGACATGCCGCCCGTTGGGATAAATAGTGCGACCTCGCCTTTGTAGCAAGACAATTTTTCCGCTATAAAGAGCCCCGATTTTGCCATGTCCTCGCCATTTGGCCTAAGGTGGGAGGGCTTGTCGTTGTGACAGTATATCTTACGATCGCCTATATCGTCGAATTTATTTGTCGAATACATGTCCATCGCCCCGAGAACAACGACTGTCGGGATACCGACCTTCCCAGCCGCCGATAACCTTGTGCCGCCTGCCGATCCCATGGCAGATCCAAGCACGTGGGAATGGACTTCGGGCAATGCCGCATCGAGTAGGCCGTGGAAAAAGCCCTTTTCTATCAAGGACTCCATCGCCGCCCCACCGCTTCCGACAGCGTGGAATATTATAACCTCGTAGCCCTTACTCTCGAGCAGGCGCTTTGCCTCCAAAACTCCTTTAGAGACAACGCCGTACATTGTTGCCGCAATGCGCTTTTTGTCGCCGCCCTCTATTTGCAAATCAGACATAACAGCACCGACTATTGCAGCGGCCGCCTGATTGAATACCGTCTTTGTTAGGGTGTTAAGCCCTGCAACATCTACAACAGCCCCCATTGTTATAATGTCTGTGCCGCCTATATACCGCCCTAAATTTGGCGAGCCTGCAAGCGTTGTAAGCATAAATTTGGGAAAGCCCACGGGAAGATTTCTCATGGCATCCGTGCCGACAGTAGTGCCGCCACTGCCACCCATTGCAAATACACCGTCTATCTCGCCCTTTTGGTGGAGATCTTTAAGACAGCTCGCCGCCCCCTTTGCCATAAGGGTAAGCGCCTCGCTTCTTGTCGACTTTAGCAAATCTTGCTTTGTTATGTCGGCACGAGCGGCAACTTGGCTACTCGATATGTCGACAGGGATTGCCGTCTCCCTTGTGGAGACATCTATAAAAAGAGTGTCGCACCCAAGCTTTTTAATGCAGTCCGACATATACAGGTACTCCTCGCCCTTCGTGTCGAAGGTGCCCACAAGAGCAATTTTTTTCATATTACACCTCTTTATTCCGATTTATACCGAATTGTGCCAAGTTGAAACTCTTTATTCCGATTTATACTGAATTATATCGATGTAAACACATTGCTATATCTACATCAAAAAATTATGCGTCGACTGTACAGCCGACGCATATATTGTTACTCTGCCTCTATCTCTTTTGCCTCGGCTATGGCTATCGATAGCTCCTCGAGCTGTTTTTGGTCGACAAAATCAGGCGCTCCGCTCATAAGTTCCGATGCGTTTTGCACCTTGGGGAAGGCTATAACATCTCTTATGTTGTCGCTACCTGTAAGTAGCATTACAAGCCTATCAAGCCCAAAGGCGAGGCCGCCGTGGGGAGGTGCACCATATTCGAATGCGTCCATAAGGAAACCAAAACGCTCCTTTGCCGCCTCTTTTGTAAAGCCGAGTAGCGAGAACATTTTGGATTGAAGTTCCGAGTTGTATATACGAATAGAGCCGCCGCCTATTTCGTAGCCGTTTAGCACTATGTCGTATGCCTTTGCCCTTGCCTTTTCGGGGGCGCTGTCTATATAGTGGAGATCTTCGTCCATAGGTGCTGTGAAGGGGTGATGCATTGCGACGTAGCGACCCTCCTCCTCGTCGTAGTCGAGAAGTGGGAAGTCGGTAACCCAGAGGAAGTTGTAGAGTGTCTCGTCTATCAAACCAAGGCGCTTTGCAATCTCGCAACGAAGTGCGCCTAAGGAGTCGTATACCACCTTATCGCTGTCGGCAACTATTAGTAGAACGTCGCCCTGTTCTGCGCCCATTGCGGCATATATTGCCGCCATTTCTTCTTCTGTCATAAACTTTGCAAAGGAAGATGTCGTGTCCTCGCCCATTCTTACCCAAGCAAGACCCTTTGCACGGTATGTTTTAACAAACTCTGTAAGCCCGTCGATCTCCTTGCGGGAAAGTTTAGAAAATCCGCCCTTTACATTTATACCACGAACACTGCCGCCACTCTCGAGAGCACCTGCAAATACCTTAAAGCCGCAACCCTTTAGCGTGTCTGATAGATCGCAAAGTTCCAGCCCAAAACGTGTGTCGGGCTTGTCACTGCCGTAGCGGTTCATTGCTTCGGTGTAGGTAAGCCTGTCGAAGGGTGTCTTAACATCTATTCCCTTTTCTGCCTTAAATACAGCCTTTAGCATGTTTTCGTTTACTGCAATAACGTCCTCACGGTCGGCGAAGGACATTTCAAGGTCGATCTGTGTAAAGTCGGGCTGACGGTCGGCACGCAGATCTTCGTCTCTAAAACAACGGGCAATTTGGATATACCTGTCAAAGCCTGCCACCATTAGAATTTGCTTGTACTGCTGTGGCGACTGAGGAAGGGCATAGAATTTGCCGCTGTGTACACGAGAGGGTACAAGATAGTCTCTCGCACCTTCGGGTGTCGACTTCATTAGGATCGGTGTTTCTATTTCGATAAATCCGTTTTCTGCGTAGTAGTCACGCACAAGCTTGTATACACGGCTACGGCAGAGGATTTTTTCTGCAAGGTCGGGACGGCGAAGGTCTAAGTATCTGTATCTTAGGCGCAGTTCCTCGTTTACGTTGGAGTTTTCGACAATTTCAAAGGGAGGTGTCTTTGCCGTGTTTAGAATTCTTAGCTCGTTTGCAAGTATTTCTACCTGCCCTGTCGGCATACGGTCGTTTATTGCGCCCTCGCCACGTTGACGGACTACACCCTTTACGGCAAGGACAAATTCGCCTCTTACGGGGAATGCCTTGTCGAATATTTCCTTGTCAATAGACTCGTCGAATGTGCACTGCACAATGCCTGTTCTGTCCCTTAAATCTATAAACAAAAGCCCACCTAAGTTGCGAACCTTTTGCACCCAACCGAATACAACGGCCTCGCTACCTATGTCGCTCGCTCTGTATTCTCCGCAATATTTTGTGCGCTTTAGTCCCTGTACGGTCTCCATTTTTTTGTATCTCCTAATCTATCGGTATTATTTTTATTTTAGCTTGCTTTTGCCACGGGTTGCCGTTGTTGACAGGCTATTTCAAAAGCTTTGCTATATCCTCGAATGTCGTCTCTATATCGTCGCCGCCCGTCATGTTCTTTAGGCGGACTTTGCCGCTTGTCATCTCGTCGCCGCCGACAATGGCGGCATATTTTGCGCCTATCTTGTTGGCATACTTCATCTGCGCCTTGACAGAGCGTGCCATAAGGTCACGCTCGACCGATATTCCGCTACTTCTTATTTTGGCGGCAAGCGATGTTATAAATACATCTGTCTTAATGTCGCCGCCCACACTTCCTAGGTATAGCGTTACGGTGTCTGGCTCTTTAAAGGGAAAGCCTGCCGCATCGAGTGTCAAAATCAGGCGCTCGATTCCAAGTCCGAAACCAATGCCTGGGAGTGGGTCGCCGCCGAGGATTTCTATTAGTCCGTCGTATCTGCCGCCGCCGCAAACAGTGCCCTGTGCGCCTATCGTCGAGGTAATAAACTCGAAAACAGTGCCCTTGTAGTAGTCGAGCCCACGCACTATTGTCGGGTCGACCTTAAAGGGTAGCTCTGCCGCTACAAGGCTTTCTTTTAGCCCTGTAAAGCTTGTCTCGCAGTCCTCGCAAAGATGATCTGTTATATAGGGAGCATTCTTCATTATGCCCGAGCATATCTCGCTCTTGCAGTCAAATACACGCATGGGGTTTTTGTACATACGCTCGTTGCAGGTCGGGCATAACTCCGCCTTGTGACCCTCTAAAAATTCGATTAACTTTGCCCTGTAAATTGGGCGACAGGTCGGACAGCCTACGGTATTTATGTGTAGCGTTAGCGTATCTTCCAGCCCAAAGCGGCGGAATACTTCGTATGCCGCCATTATAATCTCGGCATCGGCCGCAGGGGTCGCCGCACCAAACTGCTCTATGCCAAACTGGTGAAACTCCCTATATCTGCCCGACTGAGGTTGCTCGTATCTGTAACAGCGGTTGTTGTAGTAAAAGAGCTTTACAGGCAGTGCCGCTGCGTATAGACTGTTTTGCAAAACAGAGCGCACAACAGGGGCTGTCCCCTCGGGGCGAAGCGTTATCGAGCGCCCACCCTTGTCGTTAAATGTGTACATCTCCTTTTGCACAATGTCGGTCGTATCGCCAACACCACGTTCAAAGAGCTCTGTATGCTCAAATATGGGTGTTCTTATCTCCTGATAATTATAATCCCTCATAACAGAGCGAATAACGCCCTCTACAAAGTCCCATTTATACACTTCCGAAGGAAGTATATCTTTCGTGCCCTTCGGGGCTCTTGTTAATAATTGTGACATAAAGTCCCCTTCCCTTTAATAGCTAAGAAGTAATAGTGAAGAAGTAATAAGTATGGTGAAAAAACCCTAAAGGGTTTTTCTATAATATATATGATATAAAATTGCCCACGGCAATTTTGTTACCATACTTATTACTTCTTCACTATTATCTATTACTTAAAATATGAATTACTTCGGATTTACAATATCTCTCCATGCAAGATCGCCTCTTGATAGGCCTTGGATTAGAACTTCGGCTGTTGCTACGTTTGTGGCTACCGGAATGTTGTGCACGTCGCATAGGCGTAGCAGTGCTTGCACGTCGGGTTCGTGGGGCTGTGCCGTTAGAGGGTCTCTGAAAAAGAGTACGAGGTCGAGCTCGTTATAGGCTATCTTTGCGCCTATCTGCTGATCTCCCCCCTGAGGGCCTGATAAAAAGCGTGTTACTTCAAGCCCTGTCGCCTCTGCAACAAGTCGCCCTGTTGTGCCTGTGCCGTATAGCGTATGCTTGGAGAGCACACCGCAATAGGCTATGCAAAACTGAATCATAAGTTCCTTTTTCTTGTCGTGCGCTATAATTGCCAAATTCATAAAATGTCCTCCTCTTGCCGCTTGTAGGCAAATTTGTGGAAATTAGTTTACTATATAATAAAAGCATACTCTGCCCATGACCGTTCTAAATCCCATGCAAAGTTGCCATGCCTTGCTCGATTGTCTCTGCTAATACGAGTTGTCTCTGCCTTGCTCGATTGTCTTAATAGCTTACCTTATGAGTACGAGTTGTCTCTACCAGTACGAGGTTATCGGAATGTCTCTGCCCTCTATACGTCGTGCAATATCTTTCAAATTTCGCCCTGCAAGGCACTGACGCTCCGCCACTATCGGCCGCCCTGCGTTTTGCAGTGGTGTTACCATATCGTCGTCGGCAAGCACTCCTATAAGCCGTGCGCCGACCCTGTCTATAATAAAATCAATATCGGGCGACGTGCCGTCCTTAATATGCTTTGGTCGAACTCTGTTTACAATAAGCATGGACTTGCAAGACTTGGGCAGCAGATAAGAACAACGCTCGGCATCTCTTATTGCCGTTATGTCGGGGGTCGTTACTATTATTGCCGTATCGCACGCACTTGCTATCAATTTAAAATAACTTCCAACCCCTGCCGGACAGTCCACTATAACATAGTCGTAGTCCTTTGCCGTCGAGCGGAGGAGCGGCGCAAGGCCTGCAAGGTCTGCCACCTCTCGGTCGAAGGGGGAAACGGCGAGCTCCATAAACCACAAATTGCGGTTTACCCACGGCCGAACAGCGGCCGAAGCTGCTTCTATATTGCCCGACAGCACATCGAGCAATCCTTGAACGGGAGGGGAGAGGCCGAGCGTTAGGTCTATATTTCCAAGCTCGAAATCGCCGTCTATAAGTAGGACTGAGTGCCCCATATCGGCAAGCGAACATGCAAGACCGCCCGAAACGGTCGTTTTGCCAACACCGCCCTTGCCCGACAGCACGGCTATCAGTTTACCCACGAGGCACCTCCCTTTCTAAAAGTTACATATAATATTAATAACACATTACATTGTAACACAGTAGGCAATAACTGTAAAGACGGTTTATTGGCTCTCGGTGTAAAATATAGCATTACATTTGGCCAAAAACTAATCGCTCTGCCTCAATTGTGTTCATATAAAAAATTTTTTATGTAAAAGTGTTGACAAATACTCTAATACAGCATATAATACAAACATAAAATAAATTTTATATAAAGGAGGCAGACATGACAAAGAACGAAAGATCGGCAAAGATCTTTAAAGCATTTTGCGACGATAGCAGACTTACTGTGTTGGAACTTTTAAGAGGCGGCGAGATGTGCGCATGTGAACTGCTCGAGATACTCGAGATAAGTCAGCCTGCACTTTCCTATCATATGAAGATTTTGTGCGCCGCCAATGTCGTTACTGCCCGTCAGGAGGGCAAGCGCACCCACTACAAGATAAACTACGACGGAATAGATCACGCAAAGAGCCTTATGGCCTTCTACGACAGGCCAAGCAGCAAGGAGGAAACGGCCTAGAAATTTGGGGCAGACAGCTCGGTATGGGCACTTGATTTACAAGACACATTAAGACACTTTGGATTTATTTATTAAGCCATCTATCACAGGTGGCTTAAAATAAGCCTTATATATAAAAATTTTTTTATGAATTGGAGATTTTTAAATGGAATTCTTAGGCGCATTATGGGACTTTATTCAAATTCAACTGCTCGGTATGAAGTGGTTAAACGATCTTGTCGGCAACGGGCTTAATGCTTTGGGGGTCGACATAAGCGGACAAATGGGCGGCAGTCTTCAGTTTTTTATATACGATGTTATTAAAATAACTATACTGCTCTGCACGCTTATATTTGTAATATCCTACATTCAAAGTTATTTCCCGCCCGAGAGAAGCAAGCAGATACTAAGCAAATTTAAAGGCATTTGGGCAAATATAGTTTCGGCACTGCTCGGCACGGTAACACCATTTTGCTCTTGTTCGTCCATTCCGCTCTTTATGGGCTTTACAAGCGCAGGACTGCCTGTCGGCGTAACATTTAGCTTTCTAATTTCCTCCCCAATGGTCGATCTTGGAAGTCTTGTCCTTTTAATGAGCATATTCGGCGCAAGGGTCGCTATTGTATATGTGCTTGTCGGTCTTGTCATTGCCGTTGTGGGCGGTACGCTGCTCGATAAAATGGGCATGAGCAAACATGTGGAAGATTTTATACTAAATGCAGGCAGTGTAGACATAGAGTCGCCGACCCTTACAAAGAAAGACAGGGTTATATTTGCAAAAGAGCAGGTAACGGCGACATTTAAAAAGGTCTTTCCCTACATTCTTGTAGGTGTCGGCATAGGCGCAGTTATTCACAACTGGATACCGCAAAGCATTATCGAGAGCGTTTTGGGTAGCGACAATCCATTTGGCGTTGTAATTGCGACAATTGTAGGCGTTCCAATGTATGCCGACATATTCGGCACGATCCCCGTAGCCGAAGCACTTCTTGCAAAGGGCGCACAGCTCGGCACGATTTTATCCTTTATGATGGCGGTAACAGCGCTAAGTCTTCCTTCTATGATAATGCTCAGAAAGGCTGTAAAGCCAAAGCTTCTAACTGCATTTATCGCAATTTGCGCCACAGGCATTATAATAACGGGCTACTTCTTTAATGCGATACAGTATTTGCTCGTTTAATATATTTTAGGAGGACAATATGAAAAAAGCTTTAAAAATTATCATCCCATTAGTCATGATATGCGGCATTGCGGCGATATGGTTTGCCCAAAGCGATGACGGCGAGGCAATAGAGGGTACTACCGAGATGCAGTATCCGCTAAATGTTACAAGTGTAGAGACCGCCGCACTATTAGAGCACAACATGCCGATAATTATCGACTTTGGCGCAGACGAATGTATTCCTTGTAAGGAAATGGCCCCTGTGCTTGTAACATTAAACGAGGATATGCAAGGCAAGGCGATAGTGCAGTTTGTCGACGTGTGGAAAAACCCCGAGGCGGCGAGCGGATTTCCCGTGTCGGTAATTCCGACACAGATACTGATAAATGCAGATGGCACTCCATATGTGCCAAGCGAGGAGCTTGCGAGTGGTATCGAGTTTACAATGTATTTAGACAGCACGACCGAGGAGCATGTCTTTACGACACATGCAGGAGGGCTTACAGAGGAACAGATGCGCCTTATTCTTGAAGATATGGGAGTTTCTGCATGATAGATATATGGCTTGAAGGCCTCTCTGCCCTCATACTCGAGAGCACATGGGTCGCTCCGCTACTTGCACTGCTTGCAGGGCTCTTGACCTCCTTTACCCCTTGTGCGCTGTCGAGCGTGCCGCTTATAGTGGGCTATGTCGGCGGCACGGGTAGCAAGGACACAAAAAAGGCACTGCTCTTATCCCTTACATTTGCTACGGGCTCCGCCATAACATTTACAACTCTCGGCGTTATTGCGACAATGGCAGGTAGCCTTATAGGTACGCAATCGTCGTGGTGGTATTTGGCGCTCGGCACTCTTATGATGTTAATGGCACTGCAAACATGGGGGATATACGAGATAATCCCCTCGAGCTATCTTATTTCCAACAATACAAAAAAGGGCTACCTCGGCGCACTTATTGCAGGGGTTTTGGGCGGCATATTCTCCTCCCCTTGCTCGACCCCTGTTTTAATAGCACTGCTCGCAGTTGTTGCAGGCAAGGGCAGTCTTGCCTGGGGAGTGCTCTTACTGCTACTCTATTCGATAGGTCACGGCATACTTGCCGTTATATGCGGCACATCTATCGGTTTTGTGCAAAAGCTGTCGCAAAGCGAAGGTTACGGCAAACTCAGCGGAGCGCTGAAGATCTTCATGGGGCTTGCCATGACGGCAATCGGTTTTTATATGTTCTATTTAGGTTTTTAATAAAGCTTAAGTATTATATCTATCACACTAAAACTACATCTATTGCCCTCGGGGCTATACTAAGTTAATGTAAAACTCAAATATATAATTATTTTATGGAGGTATTTTATCATGGGACTATTTGGTAAGAAGAAGGAAAAAGAAGTGGCTACAACTTGCGACTGCGGCGGAAAGTGCGCACCAAACGCAAGTGGCGGTGCAAGTGTAGGGGCTGAGGGTGCATCTGTTAAGGTGCTTGGCTCCGGTTGCAAGAAGTGCAACGACCTTGAAGCGGCAACAAAAGAGGCTCTTACAGAGCTTGGCATGGACAATTCCATCGAGCATGTGACAGATTTTGCGCAGATTGCGACATACGGTGTTATGTCGACCCCTGCACTTGTCGTGGACGGCAAGGTGCTATCCTTTGGAAAGGTGCTAAAGAAGGACGAAGTTAAGTCGCTCTTAGAGCAGGCAAGAGGTTAATGTATGTCGGCAAAAGCAAATGAAATAAACAAAAACGAGGGCATAGGCTTTTTTGAAAAATATCTTACGGTCTGGGTTATACTCTGTATGGTCGTAGGCGTTTTAATCGGCAACTTTGCCCCATTTATCCCCGAGTTTCTAAACAGGTTCGAGTATGCAAATGTATCTGTTCCCATGGCGATATTAATTTGGATCATGATATATCCCATGATGCTAAAGGTAGACTTCGAGAGCGTTCGAGACGTTGGCAAAAACCCGAAGGGGTTATTTGTAACATGGGTTACAAACTGGCTTATAAAGCCCCAGCTTGGAGAAAAAGTGTTTTCTCCAAGCTGAGAAATCAGCTAAAGCTGATTTTAACGCCCTCGGGGCGGGAATTTTATGCCAGAGGGCACCCTGATGGTGCCCCCTCGCCGCTCCCCCTCCTTCCGAGGGGGCTTGATTTTATGTTTTTCTCCAGTCTGTGGCTTATAAAGCCCTTTACAATGTTTGGCATTGCATATCTCTTTTTCTTTGTAATATTCCGTGGACTTATCCCGGCAGAACTTGCGACAGACTACCTTGCAGGAGCCGTTCTGCTCGGCGCCGCTCCTTGTACCGCAATGGTATTTGTTTGGAGTCATCTAACAAAGGGAAAGACCTATAATCCGAACCTGCCTCAAAACGGCCTGTGTTTCCGCCATTCTTCGTTATCCTCCTCGTCAAGGCAACAAGCATTGCCTTCGTCGTCTGCCTCGACTGACGAAAACACAGGCCGTTTTGAGGTCGGGACGATTTTTGAAGCCACAGGGCGTGATGTGACGAGGCGGAGCATTGTGGCAATGCTTATTGCCTTGGCATGATGCGACTACGAAGCTCACAGTGCGCCCTGTGGCTTCAAAAACGGGTTCGGATTACAGGTCTTTCCCAAGGGAAATGCCGCCTACACCGTGGTTCAGGTTGCGACAAACGACCTTATAATCTTGGCCGCCTTCACCCCGATAGTGGCATTCCTACTCGGCGTCGGCGGAGTTGAAATCCCGTGGGACACACTTATTTTATCTGTCGTGCTCTTTGTTGTAGTGCCGCTTACAGGAGGCATTGTAACACGCAGACATGTAGTTAAAACAAAGGGGCTCGACTATTTAAACGAAACATTCATTCCAAAGTTTAGCAATGTAACGGTCGGCGGACTGCTCTTAACTCTTATAATAATATTCTCCTTCCAAGGAGGGCATATATTAAACAATCCGCTCCATATAGTTCTAATAGCCGTGCCGCTTATACTTCAAACGATGCTGATATTCGGCATTGCCTACATGGCATCAAAAGCGCTAAAGCTTCCCCACGATATTGCAGCCCCAGCCGGCATGATAGGTGCATCGAACTTTTTCGAGCTCGCTGTTGCCGTTGCAATATCGCTCTTTGGCACAGACAGCCCTGTTGCACTTGCCACAATTGTCGGCGTGCTTGTCGAAGTGCCTGTTATGCTAATGCTTGTAAAATTTGCCAACAAGACACGTCACTGGTTTGCAAATTAGTTTTGACTTGAGTAGCAAGAGATGGCCCTATGTGCGGTTTGCTCTCGTGGCAATCTCTTGCTTATTCTTTTAGCGAATAATACGTTTTTATTGAAGTAAATAATTTTAATGGGAAATTCCCACAGAGGTGTAAAATGAACAAACCAAAGGTTGCTTTTGTCTGCGTGCACAACTCATGCCGCAGTCAGATGGCAGAGGCACTCGGCAAGATGCTTGCCGCAGATACATTCGAGAGCTACTCGGCAGGCACAGAGCTTCGTCCGCAGATAAACGGGGATGCGGTGCGCATTATAAAGGAGCTTCACGGCATAGACATGGAGCTTACACAGCGCTCCAAGCTAATCGAGGAAATTCCGCCAAT
Organism: uncultured Oscillospiraceae bacterium; assembly: GCA_964369475.1. GTDB lineage: Bacteria > Bacillota > Clostridia > Oscillospirales > Feifaniaceae > CAYJFK01. Next base: position 23,569 of record CAYJFK010000030.1, read on the forward strand.
CGACATTGTTATAACAATGGGTTGCAATGTAAACTGCCCCTTCCTCCCCTGTAAGCACAGAGAGGACTGGGGGCTCGATGATCCGTCGGGCAAGGAAGATTCTGAGTTTGTAAAGACGGCATCTGTTATATACGAGAAGATTTTAGATTTAAAGGCAAGAATAGAGTCGGACGAGATAAAGGTATAGCACAAAGCATATTCCACAGGGGCAGAGACCGAGGTCTCTGCCCCTGTGGGCTTTTTAAAGTGGGCTAAAATACCGAGAAAGTTTTGCTTGTAAATTTTATTTTTTTATGTTATAATGCTAAATTCGGTAAAATTTTTATTATAACTTTGGAGGGTATATGAGTCAGGGAGCTGGTTGGTTATTTCTAATAGGGATGTGGATTTTTTTTGGACTTGGCATTATGGCGGCCGCAATGTATTTGCAGTATCTTTTAAGTAAGGCAAAATCAAAATGGCTTGGACTTGTTTTGCCTCTATTGATGGCACTTAACATGTTATCGATCTTAATTACCTTTGTGTTTGAAGATAACTATGGTTTCCTTGAAGCTTTAGCTGCATTCGGTGCTAATATTGCTATGTTTTTGGTTTTGGAGGCTGTCTTTTTATTTATATACTTCAAGACACGAAAAAAAACAGCACAAAAGTGGGCGCAGGCTCAAAGCGCACAGAGCTATAACGATTACAGCATGTTTGACAGCAGTTACAACATGCAGGCAGGCAGTGCGGAAGATGGTACAAACCCTGTCGCACAGGCAGCCTATCAAAGCGAGAATGCTCCTTCGGCTGATCAGCAGTACAAAAGGGCAAAGCTTAGAGTGTTTACAGCAGTGTGCTTTGCTTTATTATTTCCAATAGCACTTATACTTTTTATAGCTTCAGTCACTGTAACCTTTAGTATGTTAACAATTGTAATACCCTATTTGATTGGCTTTTTTATATACATCGTCATGCTATTTAAAGATATTATAACTGTTACTAACAAGGCTCTTGTGCTCTCTTGCGTGTTTCCCTTTGTCTCAGCTTTTCTCAAAAACAGCGGTGCACATATTGCGGCAGTGACATTTGGAATATGCTTTATAGCATATACTTCGGCCGAGATTATGAAGCATTATAAAAAGGCATTATAAAAACAAAGCAAAAATCCACACAGAATACCAAAAATAAACATAAAAAATTCTCTAAAAAACATGGAACAAAGCTACAATGCCGCCGTCTTAAAGAATGAGCTCGATAAAAAACACAAAAATTACTAAAATACATAAAGACGAAAGAGGATTACATCAATGAATAGCAAGAGAATTGTAGCATCAATTATGGCAACATCGATACTTATGGCAGCAGGCGGCACAGCGGCCCTTGCAGATACACCTATGCTTATCAGCGCACCCGACGAAGTTATGGTAGACATGCCTATCGCAAGCGCCCCTTCCTATGTCGGCGCAGAGATGACAATTTCGGAAGTAGCAGAGGGCTACATCATGGCAAAAAAGGGCGATGAGGTAATTCAGCTAAACACAAGCATGAGCACTGTCGTTATAGACAACCAAACAGGCGAAGCATTAGAGCTATCCTCGCTTGCAGAGGGAGATACAGTCTATGTCTACCACAGCGAGGCAATGACATTTTCGATCCCTGCGCAGACTTCGGCATTTGCTATTGTAGCAAATCTTGTCGAGGGCGAGACGGTAGCCAAGTATCACACAGCAGAAGAAGTAACAGTATACGAAGATGGCAGTGCGGCTGTTTTAACGGATAACGGCTCTATCCTTGTAACTGTTGGCGGAGCAACAAATCTAACACTTTTAGGCTCTGACAATGTAGTACCAAAGCCCTTCCACATAACAGAGGGTACAACATTTTTCGCTTGGTACGATATTGTAACGCTATCGCTCCCCGGTCAGGCATATGCACAAAAGGCTGTTATGCTACCCATGGAGGAGAGCGGTGAGCTTCCATACTCTGGCTCTTATATAATGTCGACTAGCGGCGAGGTTACAGCTCTTAACGAGGGCGAAATCGAGGTTAAGACAGACATAGGCAGTGCGACATTCCTAACAGAAAATGCCTTTGCCGCAGACAACGAGAGTGGCATCCCCTCCATGCTGTCTGATATAGCGGTCGGCGACTACATCTATGTATATCACGCACCTGTGCACATGGGCGACAGTCCGACGGTTTATAATGCAAAGGTTATTTTAACAAATGTCGAGAGCATGGCAATGCACTATGTAACGGCTGAAGATGTTTCCTACGGCGAGGATGGCACCGTCACGGTGACCGCAATGAATGGCGACTTTGAGATAGCAATAGGCGCAGATCTTGCGATAAGCCCCTTTATGACAAGACAGATCGTTACAAATAAAGATATATTCATGGGTACAGACCTTCTTATCAGATATGCCGAGGACGGCATGACTGTCGAGAGCGTTGTAATTATGCCTGCATCGAACTACGACTTTACAATAGTCCGTGAGGGCGACATTGCCATTGCCGAGGGCATGGTGCAAAACGGCGTTGCAATGGTTCCGCTAAGAGTTGTTGCCGAGTCGCTCGGATATACAGTAACTTGGAACGCAGAAGATGCAAGTGTTACGCTTGAGGGCGACAAGAACAGCTCGACAGTTAAGATTGGCGACAACATGTACAGCTCGGTTGTAACGGGCGAAGTTGCAGATACACAGTCGCTTGGCGGCACAGCTTTTATCTCGGAGGAGGGCATCTCCTATGTGCCTGCCGCATACTTTAACATGTTAGGCTATGCGCTTACACTAAACGGTACAACACTGTTTATGTAAATATCCGCAGCTTGGAGAAAAAGTGTTTTCTCCAAGCTGAGAAATCAGCTAAAGCTGATTTTAACGCCCTCGGGGCGGGAATTTAACGGCGAAGGACACCCTGATGGTGCCCCCTCGCCGCTCCCCCTCCTTCCGAAGGGGCTTGATTTTA
>CAYJFK010000031.1:0-26170 GCA_964369475.1 uncultured Oscillospiraceae bacterium
ACCGCAAGGCCGTGTTTTCGACTTGTTTTTGGCGACTTTGATAGTATAACCCATGAAGTACCATTTGTCAACAGTTAATTTCAAAATTTGCTAATTTTTTATTTGGCTTGCAGTTTGCCTAAAAAAGAGCTACAATATATAGTACATGTAAGGCGCATTCGTCTTGTATTATAAGGAGGATAAAATGAGAAACAAATTCATGATAAAGCTTACAGCGTGGATATCGGCAATAGCACTATGCGGACTCTTTGTCTTTATCTACATAAATGCTGTTGGCTTAGACGGTGGCTACAACGCCCAAATGGAAAAGGGCGACGAGCTTTATATTTTAGGAGACTACGAAGGCGCAGTAGATGCATACCTCTCTGCCGCCAGTGCTGCACCACTCTCCCCAGATGGCCACATTAAAGCAGCTGATGCTTATATAATGTTAGGAGATAAAGATAGCGCAATTGAAGTGATGGAGGATTATCTTTCTAACTCCCCTCGCTCTTTGGAGAGCTATGAGCTATTAATGAAGCTCTACGACGAGACAAGTGCTCCGCTCGAAGTGCAGGCCGCCCTTTACCAAGAGGCTGCCGTTTTATTCGAGAATGCAGACTATGCAAACACAGCAGGATTGTTAATGCTTCAGGTCTCTGCCGTCCCCGCACCAACATTGACCCCCGAGGCAGGTGCATACCCTGAGGAGCAAATAATTAAGGTTACTTCCTTTGCCGAGGGTGATATGATTTACTACACGACAAACGGCGACGACCCCACCTCGGCAAGCACGGCATATAACCACGAGAAGGGCATTACAATGCGTGACGGTCGCACAATGCTAAAACTCATTAGATATAATGCCGAGGGAGAGGCCTCTCGCATTGCCGAGGGCGTTTACGTTATAGGCGAGCAGATGAGCGAAGAAGAACTTGCTGTTATTACTGCTATTAATGGAAACAATATTGTAACCGACGGTCAGACCGTCTATACAGGTAGCGACACATTCTACTTGCAACCCGGAAAGATATACTCGAAAAATCTCGGCTTATTATATGAAGCGAATGCATCTAACCTAAACTATGCAAATGGCTACTTATACTTTGTTAACATCACAGATGGCGAGTCGCTTTACAGAATAAACCTAACCGATTACTCTGTCGATAAGATAATCGGCGACCGCATGGGAATGGTGCAGATTGCAGGCGGATATATTATATATGAAAACAAGTCGGACGGATCGGCACTTTACAGCGCCGATCTTGGCGGCGGAAGTCGAGTTAGAATAACAGACGATCGCATTTCTATGTTTACAGTCTTTAAAGGCAACATCTACTGCCAAAACGACAGCAAGTCGGGTGCGCTTTATCGCATATCGCTCGACGGGCTCGACAGTGTAGCTCTTACCGAGGAGCGTGTAGCTTGTATTAATATTTCGGATAACTTTGTATACTATATGAACATGAACGACGGCGGCAAGATTTACAGGATTGCTACCGAGGGCGGAGATGCCACAGTCGTTTGCCCTGTCGAGGTTTCGGAGTTTACGCTTTCGGGTAGTAGCATATTCTATCGCCCCGCATCGGGAGGCGGCGTCTATCGTTGTTCTGTAACCGGTGGCGATTCAACTCTGCTAACAGGTGATGACGGCGCAAAGCTTACCGTTTCGGGCGGTCTTGTGTACTATGTCAACTACTCAGACAGCTCCGAGCTATATTCGATGAGCACAAGTGGCGGCAACCAGCAGGTCGTAGCGCCTCCTGCTCCGACAGTGCCGGAGGAAGAAGTTCCGGACGAGGGTACAGATCTTGGTACGGGCGGTGATATTGGTAGCGGCACTGACACCCCGAGAGAAGAAGGCGATGATTCTACCGGCAACGAGGACGAGCTGGACGGCACTGACGATGGCACTGTACGACCGGACGGAACTTGATTTAGACCTTAAGCTTAGCCCCTTGCACGAGGGAGGCGGCTGGGTCGCCCCACAGGGCGACATACATTGCGGCGGGGAAAGTGCCTACGACAGCTGTCAGCACTCACTCGCCGCAATGTACATGTGCGACATGTCACCTGCTTAAATTATACTCGAGGACATGTCGCACATACAGCCGCCGTAGCTTCGAGGGGCGCAGTGCGGCAAGGTCTGCCACTGTGTAAATTGGGGGCGTGAGGCTTGCGTTTATTTAGTATATATAATGTAGGTTTTTGTGCATTACTTTGAAAAGCTTTATAGAAAAAATAATTTTTGCAAAAATTGGAACAATTACGAATAAACGCCGTCTTAACAAATGACAAAAAAATGAAATGGAGATTTAAAAAAAATGAAAAGAATTCTTACAGTAGCACTTGCACTAATTATGTGCCTTGGGCTTGCCTCTTGTGCAGCTAGCGACGGTAGCGAGATGACAGCATCTAAGACGCTCGACGAGATCGCAGCCGAGATCATGGAAACGGTACCTACCGCAAACCTAATGAAGATAGAAGACGAGGCAACGATTGCAGACTTTACTTCCTATGATGTTTCCAAGTATGCAAGCTACGCTTTTTACAGCCCTATGATTGTCAATGCCGACACAATTCACATTGTTGAGGTCACCGACATTGCCGACATCGAAGATGCAAAGACAGCCCTTCAAGCAGAGAAGGATAAGGTCATCCAAAACTTCACAAACTACCTTCCCGATCCTCTAACAATGGCAGAGGGTGGCGAGATAGTAACAAAGGGTCGTTATGCAATGCTTATAATCAGCGCCGACAATGCAACTGCGATAGAGATATTCAACAACGCAATTAGCTAATATGGTATTTTCAAGCCTTGCTTTTTTAAGCGGATTTCTACCCATCTTTCTTGCGGCATACTTTCTAAGCCCGAGAAAATGGCGCAACTGTGTACTCTTTGTATTCAGCCTGTTCTTCTATGCATGGGGCGAGCCTATATATGTTTCGCTCATGATATTTTCGACAGTGCTCGACTATACAGTAGGCAGACAAATGGAAAAATGCGACGCTTATGCGGTTAGCGAGACTATTAAAGAGGGAACCGCCACGGTTCCCTCTTTTTCAGATGAGCAAAAAAGGAGCGCTCAAAAGAAAAAAAGAGCGCTTCTCATGGTGTCGGTATTTGTAAATCTTGGTATGCTTGGATTTTTCAAGTATGCCGACTTTATACTTACCTCGATAGGCCTTGCTCCACTCGGCATACCGCTACCGATAGGCATTTCCTTTTACACATTCCAAACAATGTCCTACACGATAGATGTGTACAGAGGCAACACCCCCGTTCAAAAGAATATAATCAACTTTGGCGCATATGTCGCCATGTTTCCACAGCTAATAGCAGGCCCCATTGTACGGTATGTAGAGGTACAAAAGGAGCTCGATAGCAGGCAGGAGAATGTATCTGATTTTTCAGACGGTGTGCTACGCTTTATAGTCGGACTTTCCAAAAAAGTTCTGCTCGCCAACAACCTTGTTGTGCTTTGGGACAGCGTTAAGGTACTCGAAAACCCCACAATGCTGACGGCATGGCTTGGTATAGTTGCCTTTTCACTGCATTTATACTTTGACTTTTCGGGCTATTCCGACATGGCAATAGGGCTTGGCGGTATGCTCGGCTTTAAATTCCCCGAGAACTTTAACTATCCATATATATCAAAGAGCATTTCGGAATTTTGGCGCAGATGGCACATGACACTCGGCGGCTGGTTTAGGGAATACCTATACTTCCCCTTGGGCGGTAACAGATGCTCTGTTGCCAAAAACATACGCAATCTTGCAATAGTATGGCTCGCAACAGGGCTTTGGCATGGTGCGGCATGGAATTTTGTTATGTGGGGAGCATATTTCGGCATACTTCTTGCCTTGGAGAAATACCTATGGGGCAAAAAACTCGAAAGCGCACCAAATATAGTCCGCCACACATACACCCTTGTTTTGGTAATAATAAGCTGGGTACTATTCGAGGCGGCAGGCATTGATTTTATATTTGCCATGTTTGGCTCAAACGGTCTTGTCGACAGCACGGCAATGTACATGCTGTCCTCTTTCGGAATTACCCTCGTTATAGGCATAATTTGCGCAACTCCCATTTTTAAGGGCGCAGCAGACAAGCTTAAAGAAAACCATTATTATATATTACAATTAGTAGTGGTTGTGCTATTTCTCTTTTGCCTTGCGGGTCTCATCTCGTCGGGATACAATCCATTTATTTACTTTAGATTTTAACCATGAGGAAAGGTTTAAGTTATGAGCAAAATGTTTAACCGAAAATTAACTGTATACGGCTTTTCCCTCTCCCTTGCGGCGCTCATGCTGTCGCAAGCACTTCCCGACCGCACCTTCTCCCCTCTTGAAAATCGCAACCTCGACTCGCCTCCCGATTTTACATGGCAGAACATATCGAGCGGCGACTTTTCCGACGATATAGAAAGCTATTTGCAAGATCAAATTCCCGCAAGGGACTTTTTTGTAAAGCTATACGGGCAGACAGCCTATGTGATGGGGCGAGACGATTTGAACGATGCATATATCGGCAAAGGCGGCACTTTTTTAGAGGTCAGAGAGGGGATCTCTCTCGAAGATGTAGAGCGTAATGCAAAGCGTATCGAGGAGATAGCAAATAGCACCGGCATAAAAACATGGTTTTTAGGAATAGCCTCTGCCTACACAGCAGACCCTGATAGACTGCCAAACTATGCCTACGCCCCTGACGAGGTGCAAATATACGACAGCACAACAGAGCATTTTGAAAGCGTAACCCCTATCTATATAGCGGCAGATGGCGAGAATTATTTTAAAACAGATCACCACTGGACACAAGACGGTGCCTATCAAGGTTATGTAGCACTTGCAAATGCCATGGGACTTGTTCCGACCCCACTTGAAGAATATGAGCGGCATACCGTGCAAGACTTTTTAGGCAGCCTTTACTCTCGGGCCCCACGCTTTAATGTCGAGGCCGACGAGCTTGTTTACTACACAAGTAGCACTATCCACGCTCCCACCGTGAATTATCTAGACACAGGAGTTGTGTCGGACAGTTATATAGATGGCGATGCCCTATTGGAAAAGGACAAGTATACCGCATTTTTAGGTGGCAACAATGCACAAATTGTAATAGAAACAGGAGCTGACACAGGGCGGCGGCTCGTCCTTCTCAAAGACAGTTTTTCCCATCCTATGGTGCAGTTTTTAGCCCCCCATTTTGACGAAATAGCGGTGCTCGACCTGCGCTATTACAAGCAATCTGTCGAACAGTATGCAGAGCAGTTTGGCGCAACAGACATTCTCTTTGCCTATAACCTGTCGTGGTTTGCCGAGGATAATAATATAAGGTAGCAGCAAACTTTCACTCTCTTTCATAGGGCACCCTTACAGATTTTTTTCTTGTATCGGGGTGCCTTATATGGTATAATTCTCAGTATGGATAATGTATATATAGGAAATTTAAAAATCGACAACGTGACAATGGAACAGGCGGTAGAGAGGTGCGTAACCCTTGCAAAAACAGGGGGCGGCGCCGTTTATACCCCTAATGCCGAGATGGCAAAGGACGCTTTGGACGATGCCTCTTTTATGGAAATATTAAATAACGGCGACCTCGTTGTTGCCGACGGTGTCGGGGTCGTGTTGGCCTCCAAAATACTTGGTACACCACTAAAAGGCAAGGTTGCAGGATGCGATCTTGCCCAAAATTTGTTGCCAAAACTCGAGACTGACGGGCTTTCTCTCTTTTTGTTCGGCGCAAAACCCGGAGTTGCCGAAGGGGCAAGAGACGAGATTTTAAAGCGACACCCCAATATAAAGATCGCAGGGATTGCCGACGGCTATTACAAGGAGGACGAAGAACGCCTCTCTCTAATAAGAGGCGCAGATGTATGTTTTGTCTGCCTTGGCGTTCCAAAGCAGGAGCATTTTATAAACACGCACGCTAAAAAAGAGGGCATTTTAATGCTCGGTCTTGGCGGCACACTCGATGTGCTTGCAGGCACTGTCAAAAGAGCGCCCGACATATTTATAAAGCTAAACTTAGAGTGGCTGTACAGGGTAGCATTCGATCCCAAGAGATGGCGCCGCTCTTTAAAACTACCTGCCTTTGTTATAGAGGTACTAAAGTTAAAAGGAGGAAGAAAATGAAAGTTTCACTACTTGCCCACACACCAAATCCCGAAAAAACCGTTGCATGTGCCGCCAAGCTATGCTATTCAAACAGCGATATAGAAAGTCTTGCCATGGGTCTCGACAACGGGAAGGTCGAGAGCTTTCTTGATATGCTAACAGAGATCGGCCACGCAAGCCCCATTGAACATGCCTCTTTTACCTTTGGAATTGAAGGGGTTTCCCGCTCGCTTCTCGCTCAGATAACGAGACATAGGATGGCATCTTTTAGCGTACAAAGTCAGCGCTATGTTAGAGAGGGCTCTTTTGAATTTGTGCTCCCTCCCGCAATAGAGGCAAACGAGGCGGCAAAAGCGATATATCTTGAAGCCATGAAAAAAGATCAAGAGGACTACGACAAGCTTGCCGCCATTTTAAAAGAGGGGCATATAGCACGCCTTACAGCCGAGGGCATGGAGGAGAAAAAGGCAACGCGCACAGCCGAAAAACTTGCCATCGAGGACGCTCGTTTTGTGCTACCCAATGCTTGTCATACAAAAATGGTCATAACCATGAATGCACGAAGCTTATACAATTTCTTTGCTCACAGATGTTGCGAGAGGGCTCAGTGGGAGATTAGAGAGCTTGCTGATTTAATGCTAAACGAGGTTAAAGCGGTAGCTCCGAAGCTATTTGGCAGAGCCGGCCCTTCTTGCATAACAGGGCCTTGTCCCGAGGGACATATGTCCTGCGGCAAAGTAGAGGAAAAGAGGGCTTTGTATCGTGGGTAAACTTATTGTTATAGATGGGCTCGACGGCTGTGGCAAGCAGACCCAGACGCAGGCGCTGTCGGCCATACTCGGGTATAGGCGCATAACATTTCCGACATATACCAAATCTTCTGCCTTAATAGAAATGTACCTCGGCGGCGAATTTGGCGAAGCCGATGCCGTTAATGTATATGCCGCCTCGACCTTCTATGCCGTTGACAGGTATTCTTCCTTTATGAAGGATTGGGGACAAGACTATAAAAATGGCGAAACACTTATTTTTGACAGGTACACGACGGCAAATATAATTCACCAAATGAGCAAACTGAGCCCTGATAAGTGGGACGGGTATATCTCGTGGCTCGAGGAGCTTGAATATGAAAAGATCGGCCTGCCAAAGCCTGACATTGTGGTATTCCTCGACCTTCCTCTTGAAATTTCCGCAAAGCTTATGGCGGCACGCAAGAGCAAAATCGAGGGCGACATTCACGAGGGTGACTTGCAGTATTTAAAAAGATGCCGCACCGCCGCAGGCTACGCCGCAGATAAGCTCGGTTGGAAGATGATCGACTGCACAAGAGACGGTGAAATTTTACCTATTGAAGATATTACAAATATAATAACGACTGTTTTGAAGGGAGCTTGTCTATGATTTTGAAAAATGTTGAACTATCCGACAGAGATTTTGTTAACAAAAAACTTGCGGAGCGTTCTGATAGAGGGTGCGACTACTGCTTTGGCAATATGTTTATGTGGAAGGAAGTCTATCAAACAAAAATAGCCGAGGTCGGCGACATGCTACTTGTGAGCGGCGACAACGAAGGGGAGTTTTTTCTCCCCCCCATCGGTGGCGGCGACATGATGAAGGGGCTATGTTCGATAATCGATTATTTTAAAGAAAAGGACATGCCTGCAAGCATTACATGTGCAAACAAACAAGATGTAGAGCTTATAGAAAGCCTTATGCCAGATTTTTTCACGGTAGAGGAAACAAGAGATGTCTTTGATTATATTCACCTTACAGAGTCACTTTCCGAGCTTAAAGGCAAGTCGTTCCATGGAAAAAAGGGGCATGTTAACAAGTTTAAATCGAAGTACAACTACGAGTACAGACCCCTTACAAAGGATTTACTCCCTGCTGTATTCGAGATGAATGTGAAATGGTGCAGACAGCACGCATTTTGCGACGGCGAGGAGACTAGCGACGAGATGTGCGCAACAAGGGCACTGCTCGACAACTTTGATACACTAAATGTAATAGGCGGTGTTATTCTTGTAGATGGCGTTGTGGCAGGTTTTTCGGCAGGCACACCGAAGCACACAGGATCTGATACATTTATAGTTCATGCCGAAAAGGGGCTTGTCGACTACGAGGGAATATACTCAGCTCTTAACAATATGTTTATGACAGACATAATGGAACAGGGCTTTGCCTATGCAAACAGAGAGGAAGACCTTGGCATATCGGGACTTCGCAAGTCCAAGCTATCCTACAACCCCGAGATACTGCTTGAAAAATATAAACTTACAGGGCGGTGATTTTCTTGTACAAAAATGTCTTTAATGTAGGCGAAGGCGCAACAGAGGCGCTGACCGATCTGTGGAATGTCGTCTTTGGCGACGACAAGAGCTATATAAGACGATTTTATGGCGACTTTTTCGGCACTATGGACGTTGCCGCCACCGTTACCGATGAGGCGGAGGTTGCTTCGGCATGTCATTTTTTGCCGGTTTCCATGAAGGTCGGCAAGATGAGCATGAAGGGCTCGTACCTCTATGCCGCAATGACAAGCCCTGACCACAGGGGCAAAGGGCTTATGGGTGAGCTCTTAAAGGAGCGCATACAAAGGGGCGCACGAGACGGGGAGCTCTTTATGTGCACACTTCCTGCCGAGGATAGCCTGTACAGCCTATATGAACGATATGGCCTTGAGGGTGTTTTTTGGATAAAGCGTGCCACCGTTACACGTGAACAGCTAAACAGCCGCCGCATGTCGTTATCCTTCGATTCCAATGTGTCACCCGAGTACGTCTACCGCAAGACATATGGAGCTCGTGAGCTTACAATCATCAAAAACAATGTCTTTGTAGAGTATACCGAAAAGGACAACAAGGGCGGTAACGGCGACTTTTTGCCGATAGCGGGCGGCTATATGTACACAAGACCGAGAGAGGGTTACATGTACGTGAAGGAAATATACACCTCGGAGGACACCTTCCCATATGTTGCCTCGCTACTTCTTAGAAAGTATAAGGAATTTGATAAATTTGTATTCGACTTTTGCCCTGATATGGTGCCAAAGGGCATCGAGACGGAAGATCTGCGCATGGGCAGTCTTAGGTTTTTGAATGTCCCTGCCGTTATGCGGCTCTTTGCTACAAAGGACAAGAATTTAAATATAACATTTAATGTCGAGGACGATTTAATCCCCGAAAATAGCGGCGGCTACACAGTGCGATCCGGTCGAGTTATTTGGGGAGATCAAATAGAGGGCGCAAATACATACAAAGCGTGCGAGCTTCCCTCTTTTATAATCAAGACGACAGGCCTTGTCCCCTACATGAACATGATGCTCGACTGAGGTGAGTTTTTTGAATAAGGAAGATCAGCGCAAAGTCATGAGAGCAAAAAGGGCGACGCTCGACCCAACCTATAAGCGCTCTGCCACAAGGAGTATTCACGACCATCTCCTTTGCAGCGACATTTGGGCAAATGCGAGTACCATTTTGCTTTATGCCTCTACCGAGGAGGAATTTGACACAGCTCCCCTTATATCTGTGGCACTAAACGAGGGTAAAAAAGTTTTTTTGCCTAAAGTTAACAAAAAAGAGATGATTTTTTACTCGGTATGTGATATAAAAGAGCTTGTATGTGGCTACATGGACATAAAAGAGCCTGTCGGAAACACCGAGATTTACAGTCGTCAGGAGGAAAAAAACGACCTGTGCATAGTCCCTGCTTTGTCTTGCGACATTTATGGCGGTAGAATTGGCTATGGTGGCGGATATTACGATAGGTTTTTAAGAGAAAATAATATTTTTTCTTTAGTACCCATATATCACGCCCTTATATTGGACAAAATAGATATAGCGCCATACGATGTTAGTGTAGATGCTCTTTTGAGTGAAAATGGGTTTATATTTATCAATTAAAATACCGCAATACCCCGAAGCGTAAAGCTTCGGGGCATACGGTATGCTGTTTTTAATTAGTCATCGCAGCAAAGGCAAAGGACCAAGAAAATGATGATGATCCAGCATAGGCAGTCGTTTTCAAAAAAGTTACCGAAACACATTGTCGTTTCACCTCGCTCAAGCAGTGTGATATATCCTATGCGGATATTATAAAAAGTGTTACAAAAGGAAAAGGAACAATTTTAATGAACGAAAAAAATCAAGACACGGTGCGCTTTGAAAAGAGCGCTCAAACTCCACCTAAGAAAAAGAAGGGCATGTCTAAAAAGCGTGCTAATCAGCAGTTTATGCGCACATTTTTATATGCTCTCTTTGTTATGGGCGCTTCTCTTTTGCTGTCGCTCTACGGAATACAAGTGGCAAACGATGCACTTGCCTTAATTGCCCCATCGGGTGATCTTGAAGTAGATGTAGAAAAGGGTTCAAGCCTAAACGATATTTCGATAATTTTAAAGGACTCCGGCATTATAGATCACCGCTGGGCATTTAAGCTCTTTGCAAGGCTTACGGGCAACGACTCCTCCTTCCAGTATGGCACATATTCCCTTAATACCGACATGGACTATTTAGAACTCGTAACGCTACTGCAAAGAACAGCGACCTTCCAAGAAACAGTAACAGTTATGTTCCCGGAAGGGCTCGAGCTTAGAGAGATAGTAAACAGGCTTGTCGAAAACGAGGTTGTAGACGAGGAAGAAATGTACGAAGCCCTTGCGACATACGAGGGCGAGTACGACTATTTGCAAGGTCTGCCCGATCGTGAAAACTGGCTCGAGGGCTATATGTTCCCCGACACATATCAGTTTTTCACAAACAGCGATCCCGAGGTTGTTATAGAGAAGTTCTTAAATAACTTCGATGCAAAGTGGACAGACGAGTTTACAGCTCGCTCCGAGGAGCTCGACATGACGATAGACGAAGTTGTGACCCTTGCCTCTATTATCGAGCGCGAGGCGGTGGGCTCGTCCGACCGTTCCATCGTATCTTCGGTATTCCACAACCGCCTTAACAGCCAAAGCATGACACTACTTCAATCTTGCGCCACCGTTCAGTATGTACTGCAAGAGAGAAAGCCCGTTTTGACATATGACGACATAGCAATAGAGAGTCTGTACAACACCTATATCCACGCAGGCCTTCCGGTAGGTCCCATCGCCTCCCCCGGACTTGCCTCTATCGAGGCGGCACTATACCCCGACGAGACCGACTACTACTACTTTGTTGTCTCCTCCTCGGGCGAGCACATTTTCTCTACAACGCTTGGCGAGCACGAGAGCGCAATAAGACAAGCCAACACATCACAGGGTACAGGAGCGGTTACACAATGAGAGCAGAGTTATTAGCACCTGCGGGCTCGCCCGCAAAGCTTAGATTTGCCGTTGCATACGGCGCAAATGCGGTCTACTGCGCAGGGCCATCTTTCGGCCTTCGCACAGCATCGCAAAATTTTACAGAGGAAGAACTTGCCTCCTCGATCGAGTTTGCCCATCAAAATGGGGTTAAGGTTTATATCACGGTCAACATCTACCCAAAGGAAGACGAGCTTTTCGGCATATCGAATTGGTTGAAAAAGCTTAAGAGTCTTGGGGCAGATGCCGTTATTGTAAGCGATGCCGGCATTATGGACCTCGCTGTAAAGGCAGGGCTTGAGCTGCACGTTTCAACACAGGCAAACACAACAAACAGCGGTGCGGCTCGTATGTGGCACAACATGGGCGCAAGTCGCATCGTGCTCGCACGAGAGACCTCGATTGCCGAGATTGCCAAGATAAGATCGGCAATCCCAAGCGATCTTGAAATAGAGGCATTTGTGCACGGCGCAATGTGCGTTTCCTATTCGGGGCGCTGTTTGCTATCCAACTACCTCGCAGGCAGAGATGCCAATGCAGGCGACTGCACACAGCCATGCAGATGGAAGTATGCGCTCATGGAGGAAAAGCGCCCCGGTGTATACCTTCCGATAGAGGAGGACGACCGAGGCACATATATTATGAACTCTCGAGATCTATGCCTTATAAGACGTCTGCCCGAGCTTGAGGCGGCAGGCGTGTCGAGCTTTAAGATCGAGGGCAGAGTTAAGAGCGAATTTTATCTTGCCACCGTTACAGGGGCATACCGCAGAGCGATGGACAACGGCTTTAGCGAAGATCTGTACGAGGAAGTTTGCAAAGTCAGCCACAGAGAGTATTTCGAAGGCTTTGCAGACGGCGCGCCAAGCCGTGGAGACGGCTCTTGGCAGGGTCAGATACATCAAGATGCTATGTACATCAGAACGCACGAATACATTGCCCATGTCGTCGGCTACGAGGAAGGCCGTGCGGCATGTCGTATGAGGGGCAGATTGCGCATCGGAGACTCTTTAGAGGCGCTGACCCCAAGTGGCGTGTTCAGCGTCCCTGTGACCGCTCTGTGGAACGAGAGAGGGGTTGCTGTTGACGAGATCAAATCTCCCGATGCACTGTTCTACATAGCAACGGAGCACAATCTCCCAAGTGACAGCTTGCTACGTCGCCCACAAAAATAATTTTCTATAAAACACACAGCAAGGACAAAAAGGTGGATTTTTTGCCCTTGCAACATAAGAGATGTATATAAAGACCCCCATGCAGGGCAAAATCTGCATAGGGGTCTTTTTTGTGCCCTTATGTGCCGCCTGATGGGTAGCACGCAAACAAAAAGGAGGTGCGCTATGCGACTCAAAAGGCTTGTCGGTGTGTTTTTGCTTATAAACAGCCTCTTTGCCGTAATTGTCTTGCGGCTTTGGTCTATAACTGTCGGACGTGGCGACATGCTTACCGAGGCCGCCCTTCGTCAACAGCATGTGACGGTACCGCTCGCCGAGCGGACAGGCTTTATATACGACAGAAACGGTCAGCTACTAAATTACATCGAGGGATACGGTGCCGCCCTTGTCGAGCCACTTTTAAATTTAGACCAAAAGACGGCCGTCGACACGCTTGTGCTCTACGGCGATTTAAAGAGCGAGGAGGCAGAGGAGCTTATGGAGGGCAGCGCTACATTTGGGGTCGAGCTTAGCCGCTCCAATATCCTGCTCTCGGGCTTTACCGTTGTAGAAGCTGTAAAGGAGCAGACCGCTCCTCCGGCCATTCACATGCTAAGTGGAATTGAGGGGGCATATGCAGACTATCTTGCAGATACGGGCGGCCATATCTATGCGTCACTGCAAAGAACGGCTTCGGGCATAATGCTACCGGGCGGCGAAAGTCGGCTTATTGAGGAGGATTACTACAAAGCGGGTGGGGTTATGCTTACAATAGATGCCGAAATTCAGGCAATTGTCGAAGATGCCTTTACCGAGGATTTCGGCGCAGTTGTATTGACCGAAATTTCGAGCGGCAAGATTATTTCCTCTGCTTCTTTTCCAAGCTACGACAAAGAGGATATTCCAAGCCTTTTAAACTCGGAGGACGGCGAACTATACAACAGAGCCCTGTCGCCATACAATGTCGGCTCTATTTTTAAAATAATAGTAGCGGCGCAAGCGCTCGAGCGTGATATAGAAATTCCAATTGCCTATTGCGACGGCAGTGTTACGGTGGCAGGCAGGGAGTTTGCCTGTCACCTCGAAACAGGTCACGGCTGGGTATCGCTCGAGGAGGGGTTTGAGCAGTCTTGCAACTCCTATTTTATAACGCTGCTCGATGAAATGGGTCACGAGGCGACACTCGAGATGGCACATGCGTTGGGTCTTGATAGCTCTACCGTTTTTGCCGAGGGTTTTAGCGAGGGGGCGGGAATGCTGCCAAGTCACGATCCGACACCGCTTGTAATGGCAAACAGCGCCATAGGTCAAGGCGACATTATGGCGACCCCTCTCGATCTTGCAAGCATCGTGGCGACAGTCGCCAGAGGGGGGCTCTATATCGAGCCGACCCTTGTAGAAGGTCTTGTAGACCGCGAGGGCAATATGTTGCAAAATCTCGGAGTAGGCTCAGAGGGCAGTTATGTTTGGTCGCAAGAAACCTCCGACAGCCTGCTATATCTGCTTGCAGAGGTCACTTCCGAGGGCACAGGCAAAGGAGCACAGCCCGATAGTTTCGAGGCCGGCGGCAAGACAGCCTCTGCCGAAACCGGCTGGATTACCGAGCATGGCGAACAGGTAGTGCACGGCATTTTTGCAGGACTCTTTCCGGCAGATTCTCCTAAATATTCCCTCGTTGTTTTGGTGGAAAACGGTCGAAGCGGCTCGGCATCGGCCGCACCGATTTTCAAAGAAATTGCCGAGAATATAGCGAAGTTTGAGGGCGGCTATTAGTTTTTTGTGTTGGGGTGATAATTGGTTTTGTAAAGGGAGATCTACCCAGCTATTAAGCACCACATTTGTACGATGTAAAGCTAAAAACTCTTTATAAATCAAGGGATGATACTCAACAAAGTTTCGTTGAGTATCATCCCTTACGGGAGGGGGGCAGGGGGGGGGGGGGGGGGGGCGGGCCGCCCCCCCCGCGCGCCCCCACCCCCGTACCCGCGCGCGTTTGGTTATAAAGGTGGCTCCGCCCCGGGCGCCTCGGTGTCGATTTGAAAAAGTGCTTACTAAATCAGCTTTAGTATTTGGCACTTAAATATATCTTTCTTCGCCCTTAGAAGCTAAACAGAACTTGTTTTAGCGTTCTTAAAATGTAAGCTTTATACCATGGAGCCCCGACAGCCCTTGCTCTATACTCCCCTTGCAACGCAAGCCTGTGCTATCACTTTCGAGGAGTGCAATTCAACACCAACGGAAGTAATAGCGGTTACCAATGACCATTCCTTCTGCAAGCTTTAACGTGCTTTTATCAAAACATAGAGGCGTGACGATAACTCGTCACGCCTCAGCTAAAGCTGATTTTAACGCCCTCGGGGCGGGAATTTAGCGCCAGAGGGCACCCTGATGGTGCCCCCTCGCCGCTCCCCCTCCTTGCGAAGGGGCTTGATTTTATCTTTTTCTCCAGTCTGAGGCGTGACGATAACTCGTCACGCCTCTTATAGAGCTTACAAGGGCTCTTGCCCCCTATAATTATTTCGGATTCGTTACATAGCCTTCTTCAAGCAAGAACTCGTATGCAATAACTTCAGCATCGATAAGGTCTTCCGATGCTCTTGAGTTTAGCTCTACCATCTTGGCATCGTCTATCAGCGTCACGATCTCCGCAAGCACTGCTAAGATTTCGGGATGTTCCGTTGCGATTCTCTCGTTTACGAGCGGGAACATTTCGTAGTGCGAGAAGAAGTTTTTATCATCGTCAAGCGCTACAAGGTTGTATTTGCCCATGAGCGAATCTGTCGAAAATGCCGTTATAACCTCAACATCGCCCTCGGCTACCGCTGTGTACATCAAAGAGCCTGTAAGAACCTTTATGTCGGCAAAGTTTGTGCCGTACATGTCGTTTAGCCCTAAAAGCCCGTCCTCACGAACAGAGAACTCCGAGCTGCATCCAAGCATAAATCCGCTCGAGATTGCCGCAAGATCGCTTACAGTTTCAAGCGAATACTGCTCTGCCGTTTCGGGCATTACGCTTAGAACATATCTGTTGTTAAAACCAAACTCGGGCAGTGCGTAGAGATTGTACTCTTCGAGCACATTTGCCTTGATCTGATCATATACCGCTTCTTCTGTCGTTCCGGGGACATATGTATCTCCCAAAATTGCCGTTAGAAGTGAGCCTGTGTACTCTGGGTATATGTCTATCTCGTCGGTCTCAAGCGCTGTAAAGGCAATCTGCGTTCCGCCAAGACCCATTCTGCGCTCGACTGTGTGATTTGTCTGCTGCTCGATGGCCTCGGCCATTATATGCCCGATTATGCGACCCTCGATAGACTCCTTCGAGCCGATTGTGATTACCTCGGACGGTTTTTCCTCTGTTTTAACATAGCCGTGCTCGAGTAAAAACTCATATGCAATGACCTCAGCATCTATAAGGTCTTCCGATGCTCTCGAGTTTAGCTCTATCATGGTCTCGTCGTCTATAAGCGTTACTATCTCTGCAAGCACTTCAACAACTTCGGGATGCTCGTTTACAATTCTCTCGTTTACGAGCGGGAACATTTCGTAGTGCGAGAAGAAGTTTTTATCATCGTCAAGCGCTACAAGGTTGTATTTGCCCATGAGCGAATCTGTCGAAAATGCCGTTATAACCTCAACATCGCCCTCGGCTACCGCTGTGTACATCAAAGAGCCTGTAAGAACCTTTATGTCGGCAAAGTTTGTGCCGTACATGTCGTTTAGCCCTAAAAGCCCGTCCTCACGAACAGAGAACTCCGAGCTGCATCCAAGCATAAATCCGCTCGAGATTGCCGCAAGATCGCTTACAGTTTCAAGCGAATACTGCTCTGCCGTTTCGGGCATTACGCTTAGAACATATCTGTTGTTAAAACCAAACTCGGGCAGTGCGTAGAGATTGTACTCTTCGAGCACATTTGCCTTGATCTGATCATATACCGCTTCTTCTGTCGTTCCGGGGACATATGTATCTCCCAAAATTGCCGTTAGAAGTGAGCCTGTGTACTCTGGGTATATGTCTATCTCGTCGGTCTCAAGCGCTGTAAAGGCAATCTGCGTTCCGCCAAGACCCATTCTGCGCTCGACTGTGTGATTTGTCTGCTGCTCGATGGCCTCGGCCATTATATGCCCGATTATGCGACCCTCGATAGACTCCTTTGAGCCGATTGTTATTACCTCGGTCGGAACGACCTCTGTACCGTCGTCGCTCGGCACTACCGGCATTGTAACATTAGAGGACATGTAATCGCTGACAAATACGCCTATAACAATAACAAGCACAATGCCAACCGATACGAATGTTCTCTTTTTGTGTGTACGCATATTTTCTATTGTCTCTTGCGAAATGTTTGCGCCCGATATTTGCAAGCTTATCGGGGTTACTGCCTTTTCAACCTTGCTCATTATAAAGTCCATCGTAATGGCAAGCAAACAGGCAGGAATTGCTCCCGATAAAATCATAACTGTGCTTAAAACATTTATACCGGCAATAACAATAGTACCCAGTACATCTGCGCCAACATAGGCCGCTATCGTCATAAGTCCTACCGCTGTAACGGACGATATTCTTATACCTGCCATTATAACGGGCAGTGCAATCGGTATTTGCACTTTAAAGAGAACCTGCGTCCTCGTCATACCGATGCCTTTGGCCGCTTCGAGTGTGTTGTCGTCTATATTCGAAAGGCCTGTGTATGTGTTTTTCAATATCGGAAGTAGCGAATATGTTACAACCATGATTATGGCCGTCGTCTCGCCTATACCGAGCGAGGGTACCAAAAACCCAACAAGCGCAAGGCTTGGGATTGCCTGTACAACGTTGGCAAGCGTAAGTATGGGCCTGCCGAGCGCTCTATAGTTGTATATTATTATTCCGAGGGGCACGCCTATCAGGATGGCTATAAAGACAGCGATAAATGTATACTGAATATGGTTTAAAAATAGCAACATTATCCTGTCTATATTTTCAATAAAATACTTTAAAAAATCACTCACCGCCTGCCACCTCCCCAAAATCGATAAATTGTTGGCTAAGCGTTGTAACAAGATTACTTGTCGTTACAAGGCCTTCAAGCTTGCCATTTTCGCCTACGACAGGCATATTTGTAGCGCCTGACCGTTTGAACTTTTCCAGCAGGTCTAATATAGATTCCTCCGGGTGTGTCGTTGCACGAGGTTCTCTAATTAAATCGGAAACAGGCTTCGACTTATCTTCGCACTGGGAGAGCGACACAGCGTGGACAATTCCCAAAAACTTGTTTTCTTCATCGACAACCAAAAGTCTGTCTATTCTGCGAAGTCGCATATTTTCAATGGCCTTTAGTACAGGAACACCCGGAAATACCGTAACCGGTGTGGTAACCATTATGTCCCTTGCCCTTATAAAGGCAGGATTGCTCCAAATTCTGTTTTTGCCGACAAAGTCCGAAACAAAGTCGTCTATCGGGTTTTTTAGAATGTTCTCGGGAGTGTCGTACTGGACTAATTGGCCGTCCTTTATAATGCCTATTCTATCGGCAATCTTTATCGCCTCGTTCATATCATGAGTTATAAAGACTATCGTCTTCTTTAGTCTCGACTGCAAGTTTACAAGCTCGTCTTGCAACTGGTTTCTCGTTATCGGGTCGAGTGCCGAAAAGGGCTCGTCCATAAGTATAACTTCAGGATCTGTCGCAAAGGCTCTGGCAACTCCTATTCTCTGGCTCTGACCGCCTGAAAGCTGTGTTGGGTATCTGTCTAAATACTCAGGGCCCATTCCAACAAGCTTTAGCAAAAACTTTGTGCGCTTATCTACTTCATCGGGATCTCTGCGCTCGAGTTTCGGTATTATCTCTATATTCTCCCTCACTGTTAAATGCGGAAAAAGACCTACCTGCTGAATTACATAACCCATATTACGCCTTAACTTAATATGGTCGTGCTTTGAAATATCCTGACCGTCTATATAAATTTTCCCGGCCGTTGGCTCGATTAGCCTGTTTATCATCTTTAACGTAGTCGTCTTACCACAACCTGATGGGCCTATAAGAACTACTATTTCGCCCTTGTTAACTTCAAAGCTTAGTTTGTCTACAACCTTTGTTGTTTTGTAGACCTTTGTTACATCTTCAAATCTAATCAAAAAACATACCTCCTTTTAAATCGATTTTGTTTGGCTATATAAACACGAATACGGGCAGACCGCTAAATGGAGGTTGCCACTCCACTTAAACGATATGTCCGCATAGGTATGCCAAACACCCATAAATAACAGCTCGAAACCGAGCCCCCGTATAGCCCTTTTAAACGGGGTATATATATAATATGTAGGTATTATATCACAAATCACAAAGTTGCACAATAGAAAATTTTATTTTTATTCTTTTAATTATAAATTTACTCATTTTTTTGTTATAATTGAACAAAAAACAACAAGAAAAGTTTTTTGCTTTTCCTGCTGTTTTTTTAAAAAAATTCGTCTTAAAATTAGAATTTCACACTTTTGCCTTATCCTTTTTGGCGACGTTTAGAACGCATGTCCTCGCCTGCAAAGTGCAAAATTGTATAACCGTCTAAAAGTCTCGATACAAATTTTTGGGTGTAGTTTTGCGATAGCTCGTTTAGTGTGTAATTTGTGCTAATAATGGTTTTTTTGCCTGTAATAAGCCTTGTGTTTATAAGGGTAAAAAGTTCCGACATGGTAACAGGCCCCATGTATTCCGAGCCGAGATCGTCTATTATAAGAAGGTCGCATTCGCTGTATGCATCGGGGTCTATCTCCGATGTTCTGCCAAAGCGTCTGTCCTCGAGGCGCCTTAGGATATTGCCTGCCATGTCGTATTGCACCGAGTAGCCGCCCCCTGCAATTTCCTTTGCTATGGCGGAAGATAGATGAGTTTTACCGAGCCCTGTCGCCCCCGTCATCAAAAGGCCGAGCCCCTGACGTTCGAAGTTTGCGACAAAATTCTTGCAAATTTCGAGGTTTTTCTTTGCCATAAGCCGTGGGCTGACCCCTTGCAGCCCCGGTGTGTCGCTATATGCCGAGAGTTCGAAGGAGTCGAAGCGCTGTGACGACAAGGCCGATGCCAATACGGAAGATTTATATATTTGGTTTTTCAGTATTGCAAGGTAGCACTCACACGGGCCGCCACCATCTTTAGCTCCCGAATCGTAGCAAAGCTTGCAAAAATATTGCACCTTATATGTCTCTTTCGACAGGCCGTGGGTAGTAAGCAGCAAGTCCCTCTCCTTTGTAAGCGTATCTATTTTGTCCTTGGCACGCAGTACAGCACTTCTACCCTCTCTTTGCAAAACGCTCTTGGCAAGCTCTGCCGATATGTCCGACATTTCCTTTTCAATTTCAATAAATCTAATGTCGGCACGCCTCGCGGCATTTATCATTCTATCATACGACTCTTGCGCCGCCGCCCTGCGTGATTCGAGTACCTCCTCGGCACGCCGCACTATTTCGGGGCTGTACTTCATTTTGCACCTCCGCTTGCATCTGCTTTATATGCTTGATTTTGCTCGTCCATTGTTGTCTCCCCTAAAGCCTCGCCCTCTGCCCCCTTGGTCTCTCCGTAAATAGCATCAAAGCTCCATGCGGAAAAACCGTCTAAATCGTAGGAGGGCTCGCTCTTTGTGTCTACCTTCTTTTTCTTAGACCCCCTCTTTGGAGGGGTCTCTGCGGCGGCCGCCACTATGTCTGTAATGCCCTTTTGCTTCCAGTCGGACAAAATTGTGTCTATATAAGCAAAGGAGAGCTTGCCAATCGTGTCGACGCACCTCTCATATGCCGTTTTAATCATTTCCCTTTCAAAGCAAAGCGTCTCCGACCAGCGTGCAATATAGTCGCTCTCCCTCGTCGACAGCTTGCGGTCGCCAAGACCAAAGAGCGTTCTCACAACGCTCTCTGCCGAGCGGCGGCTACGCCTTTTAACTATGTACTGTTCGGCTTGTGTAGCGCTCGATATGCCGAGCTGTTGCCATTTCGAGGCAAAGTCTTCTATCTTTTTAAGCGACACATTGCCCTCCGACTTGCAAAGGGAAAAGAGCATTAATATCGCCTCGGCTTCAAGGCCGTAGTAGTCGGAAAGTGAGTATAGCACCTCGTATTCCGTAGGACTGAATGTGCGGCCGAGTATGCCCTGCCCTGTCATAAGTGCCGATTTTAAGTCGGGTTTTTCGGTAAGTGCCGCTTCTATTTCCTCGAACCTGTACGAGGGGCGACGAGTCTCGCTCTTGCGTTTTTTCGGCACAGGCGTGTCGACGGTCGGCGGAGATAGCACAATGCGTTTTTCTTTAACGGCAAGCACCCCCCTGTCTACCCATGCGGCAACGGCATTCGTAAAGACAGACGGCGTAATTTCAAGTATGTCGCAACAGGCCTCCTCGCTCGCCCCTTCGCCCGAGGCAAGCAGCCAAAGTATAACCTTTATTTCTATTTCGGTCGCCGTTACAAGGTGACGCTTTACAATGCTAATGGGCACCATAAACCAAGCCGACGGCAATGTTATATCAAATGTATAAGCCATTTATCTGCTCCTTTTCCTTTTGGGATTGGTCTTGTAGGTAGATCTTTAGTATACCACAAAGTTCATATATGTGGCAATGACAAGAGTTGCCCCTTGGCTTATATTTTTATAACTGTACAAAGCATATTTTAAGGCAATATTGTTGCTAAGCACAGATCCTACTCTTTTATTTTGGCATACATTTTCATATCGAAAAACCGGCCATCTTTATAGCAATTCTTAACCGGTGTCCCCTCGTACAAAAATCCGTTTTTCTCGAGCGTTTTGCAAGATGCAAGATTGTGACTAAACGGCTCTGCAAAAATTCTTACTATATCTGAGTTTTCAAATACATAGTCGCATATCTCGCCTATGGCATTTGTCGCAATACCGTTTCCCCATTGATCCTCCGATATATAGTACCCAAGCTCTGCCGTTTTACTGTGAATATTGTCCCTTCGCTCTACACTTATACTGCCGACCAATTTTCCGTCATGCACAATGGCAAATGCAAACATTTTGTCCTTGTCTGCATTTAACATTTCGTTAATGTACCAATTTGCATCTTCTATGGTATAGGGGTATGGAATGCCGTTACCTATATTTTTTTGCACATTTATATTTCCTATTATGGGTGGTAACTCTTTTGCAAACTCTATTTTCCAGCCTGATAGTTCGTCATTTTTTGCCTCCATACTTATTTAAAAGTATACCACAGGCGGATGAAATTTTCAAACTGCTCTATATGTCAAAAGCGGTATGTCCGAGTTACACTCGGACATACCGCTTTTTTTTACAAAGGTTGTTCTTACAACACATTATCAGTTAATGGTCATCCCCATAAAGCTACCCTTTAAAACTTCTAAGCGATAGAGCGTTTAGCACTACCGATACCGAACTTAGCGCCATTGCTCCGCCCGCTATCATGGGGTCGAGCAGTGGGCCGCCAAAGGCATATAGTAGGCCTGCCGCTATCGGGATGCCTGCTGTGTTGTAGGCAAATGCCCAGAATAGGCCGCCCTTTATGCGCTTTATCGTGGCACGAGAGAGCGATATTGCCGTAGCTATACCCTCGGGATCGCCCGACATTAGAACGATAGATGCCGACTCTACCGCAACATCTGTTCCCGTGCCTATCGCAATGCCTACATCTGCCGTAACGAGTGCCGGTGCATCGTTTACGCCGTCTCCGACCATGGCGACAACTCTGCCCTCGCCACGTAGGCGCTCTACCTCTGCCGCTTTGTGCTCGGGGAGAACGTCGGACACTATCTTGTCTATGCCGACCTGTTTTGCTATTGCGGCGGCAGTTTTGGCGTTGTCACCCGTTAGCATAATGGGTTCTACCCCCATTGCCTTTAGCCGCTCAACCGCCGCCTTGCTTGTAGGTTTGCACTTGTCTATTGCCGACATAAGCGCCGCTAAGTTGCCATCTACCGATATAAACATAAGCATACTGCCTCCACTCGAGAGCCGCTCTGCATCTGCCTTAGCCGCCGCAAGGTCTACCCCACGCTCCTCCATGAGCTTTTGGTTGCCTGCAAGCACGACCTTGCCCTCTACAAGTGCTTCGATACCTCGTCCGGGGATTGCTGTAAACTCGGTCGCAGGTCTTACCCCCTCGCCTGCTGCATCTACAATTGCACGGGCGACAGGGTGTTCCGACCCATGTTCAGCAGCTGCCGCTATGCGCAAAACGGCATCTCTTTCCATGCCGTATGGCACGATTTCTTCCAATATCGGGCGTCCCTCTGTTATAGTGCCTGTTTTATCGAGCACAACAGTGTTAACTCTGCCTGCACTCTCGAGCGCTTCTCCACCCTTGATAAGTATGCCGTGCTGTGCTCCGACTCCCGTACCGACCATTATTGCGGTAGGTGTCGCAAGCCCCAAGGCACAGGGGCAGGCGATGACGAGAACAGAGACAAATACGTTCAGCACAAAGGGTACATCCTTACCCATAACCGCCCATATAAGAGCGGCAATCGTCGCTATAACAAGTACCGACGGCACAAATACGCCCGATACCTTATCGGCAAGCCTTGCTATGGGAGCTTTTTTGCCCTGTGCTTCTTCCACTATCGAAATTATCTTGGAGAGCGCCGTCTCCGACCCGACTGCCGTTGCCCTCATGTCTATAAGTCCTTCGCCATTTATCGCACCACCAACAAGGCTGTCGCCTACCGTCTTTTCAACGGGGAGACTCTCTCCGGTCAGCATCGATTCGTCTATCGTCGAGTGACCTTCTATAACAATGCCATCGACAGGAAGTGCACTACCGGGGCGCACACGCAGTATATCCCCTACCGCCACTTCGCTTTGCGGCACTTCTATTTCCTTGCCCTCTCTAACAAGTGTCGCCGTTTTTGGTGCTAAGTTCATAAGGCGCTTTATCGCCTGAGATGTCGCACCCTTTGCACGCATCTCGAGCTGTTTTCCGAGCATTACAAGTGTTATAACTACCGCCGCTGATTCGTAATAAACGCTGTGCAAAAAGTGCGCCTGACCGCCCACCACCATTGCCGTTGCAAAAAGGCTATATAAAAATGCCGATCCCGTCCCTATCGCCACTAGCGAATCCATGTTGGGAGATTTCCCTATAAGGTGCTTAAAACCACGCACAAAAAAACCTCTGCCGGCATAGAGTACAGGCAGTACAAGTACAAGCTGTATCAGCACTATTGTTAGAGCCGACATATGCGGCATTGGCCAGTTTAGCATGTGACCCATCGACAGATAAAATAGCGGTACCGTAAAGATAGCCGCCAGTATAAGGCGCTTTCTGTCTGCCTCTATTGCAAGATGCTCGTCGCTGGCACTTTCCTTATCCTCGGGGGCATACGGATCGTAGCCCGCTTTTTTTATTGCCGTCATCATCTCGGAGGGGCGAATTAAACTTGGGTCGTACTCCACTTCGGCAATCTTTGTAACGAGGTTAACATCGCACCTCTCTATACCCTTTTTACGGCGCAACACACGCTCGACTGCCGACGAGCAGGCGGCGCATGTCATGCCGTTTACACCGATTTTTAGCTCTTCCATAGTATCTCCTTTTGGTTTATATAAATTAAGTGTTCCACGCAAGCATAAGAATCTATCTGAGAAGCCTTTCAAAGAGCTCCATAAAGTCGTTTGAAGCGCTCTCGTCACCCTCTGTAATTGCAGGAGTTACGCATGAGTGAAAATGACTTTTGGCAAGCTCGAGCCCGAAATTGCGTAGCCCTTTTTCTGCCGCTAAAACTTGAATTACAATATCGCCGCAAAAACGATCTTCTTCAAGCATTGCCTTAACGCCCTTTATCTGTCCCTCTATGCGAGAAAGGCGGTTTATGAGCTTTTTGCGCTCGGCCTCCTCCCATGGAGTTCGCCTTGATTTATGACAACAGTTTTGCTCCTTCATATCTATCACCTCGGCTTCATTATATACCCCCTATGGGTATTTGTCAAGCGATAATTTATACTTTTTTCATCTATAAAATCCTTTCCTTGACAAGGTCGTAACTAATTGGTATAATATACGCAATCGGGGGAGCCTTAAAAAGCTGAGATTAGTCGATTATTCGTCTTAAACCCTTAATACCTGAAGTGGATAATGCCAACGTAGGAAGATTGAATATGCCAGTACCTTTCAATACCTTTTTTGCATTATCCTTTCGAATTTCGAAAGGAGTTTTTTTATGCCAATTTCCAAAACCCACAGGCTGGTAGAGTCTGCAATTTTACTCGGAGTTTCGATAGTTCTTACATACCTATCAAAGCTCGTACCGCTCCAACTTCCCTTTGGCGGCTCTGTAACGCTTGCCTCTATGGTGCCTGTCGTCGTGCTCGGTTACAAGTACGGATTTAAATGGGGTATGCTCTCAGGCTTTGTCTTTAGCATACTTCAAATGATGACAGGATTTGACACAATGGCGGCATACTTCCTGCCGGGCGAGGGGCAGATGTTATTCTTCAATGCCATCCTTATTACATTTATCGACTACACCCTTGCATACACCGTTATAGGGCTCTCGGGCATCTTTAAGGGCAAGTTTAAAAACCCTGTAAAGGAGCTTGTAATGGGATCTGTCGTCGTGCTACTGCTAAGATACCTTGCTCACTTTGCCTCGGGCGCTATCTTCTGGGGTTCTTATGCCGAATGGTTCTTCTCGCAAGGCACGCTTGGCGGCTTTGGGGAGTGGGTGCTTGCAAATATCGGCGGTCTTAATCTATCGCTCTTTTACTCGGCATTTTACAATGGGCTATACATGATACCCGAAACAATTCTAACGGCAATAGTTGTTGGAGTTTTGGCAAAAACACTGCCAAAGCAGCTCGGCATCTCGCAGCCTGCAAGCGTTTCTTGAGCGTTGTAATTGAATAATCAGCTTTAGTAAAGGAGTTTTTATAATGACAATAACCATTTCAAAAACGCACAGACTTGTGGAGTCGGCCGTCTTGCTTGGCGTTTCCATTGTGCTTGCCTATATATCAAAGCTAAACCCAATTATGCTGCCCTTCGGTGGCTCTGTAACACTTGCCTCTATGGTGCCTGTTCTTATACTGGGTTATAAATACGGCATAAAATGGGGACTGCTTTCGGGATTTGCTCTATCGATAATGCAAATGCTGATGGGTCTGCAATACATGATGGCATATTTCCTCCCCGGCGAAGGGCAGATGCTACTTATAAATGCTGTACTTACAACAGTGCTCGATTTTACCGTGGGATATACAGTTATCGGACTGTCGGGCATATTTAAAGGTAAGTTCAAAAGCTCTGCAAAAGAGCTTGTCTTGGGCTCTGTATTTGCCATGACACTTAGGTATATCGCCCACTTTTTGTCGGGTGCGCTCTTTTGGGGTCAATATGCCGAATGGTTCTTCTCACAAGGGGCTCTGGGCGGGTTTGGCAGTTGGGTGCTTGCAAATATAGGCGGAGCTGAGCTGTCGATATTCTATTCGGCCTTTTACAATGCACTGTACATGATCCCCGAAACAATTTTAACGGCAATGGTACTTGCTCTCATGGCAAGAGTTATTCCCAAGCAGATCGGAATTAAATAGCCCTTTCACTGGCTTGAAACCTTAGTTTTACCGACATACACAAAAAACGCTTACCTGCTAAACAGGTAAGCGTCAGACTGGAGAAAAAC
>CAYJFK010000032.1:0-26064 GCA_964369475.1 uncultured Oscillospiraceae bacterium
GGTGACCCCTGTAAATCCGAACCGCTTTAGTAGCGGTATGCCGCCCCGTAGCTTCCTTATAGCTCCTTGAAAGGCAACAAGCATTCCTTCGGAGCTATGCCTCGCTACAAGACTGCATACCACTCCTAAAGCCCGAAGGGAATACTTGCTGTATTTACAGGGGTCACCCTAGTAGCTCGTCATATGTCGTGCAAAGTGCATCTCTTATTCCTTTTAGTTGCGATGCGTATATATGCTGTATGCCACGCTCGATTTTAACAAGTGTCTCCCTTGTTATCTTTATTCCGTCGAGCTGAAGAAGTCGCACAAGCTCGGTTTGACCTATCTTTCGCTCAAGTCTTATATCCCTAATATTTTGCCCAATATTTACGATACCATCAGATTTTATTTTTTGCTCCCCCATATAACACCTCAATCAATGTGAACTTATTTTACAGCTTGGAGAAATCACTTTTTCTCCAAGCTGTATTTAGCTTAACACCCACTCTGTCGACAGCAGACATAGCGGCAAGGCTACTGCTTCAATTGCACGCTCAACATATTACCTTGGTGGAGCATAATTTTCTATACCGTTATAAGGGGCATAGAAAGTGGGCTCTATGTGCGGCAACAAATCCGTGTGTGCGGCCGTATCTTGCATTATGTAATATAGCGGAATTATCGGAAATGTACTGTCGAGCACCGTCATAACTGTCGACATATCAGAAGCCTCGCCCGAACCCTTATAGTTTGCAAGCGCTTGGTCGAGCTCGGGAATGGAAATGCCTCCGAAGTTAAGATATCCGCCTGTAGCAACGAGGGGGGTTATATCAAGGTCGGGGCTTAGCTTAACCTCGCCTATATACATGTCAAAATCCCCCGTAGTAAGAGCTCTTTCAAATTCTGCCGAAGATAGCGAAACTACCTCAACATCAATTCCGACAGCCCTAAGCTGGTATGCGACAGACTGCGCAACAGTAAGCTTTTCACTGCCGGCGGCCGAAACTATAAGCTTAAAGTCGGGCAAAGGTTCAACATAATCCGCACTATCTGGCGGTGGAGCGTCCCCCTCCGGCATGGTTACGGCAAAGACGGAACTTGCAAAAACAGGGTCGTACCCTCTCTCTACCGCCGTTTCGTCGTAGTGAAGATGATCGGGATGGATAGGGGATAGCGCCGTATAGCCTTGGGAGGAGTGGTTGTCGTCTATAATGGCCGTCCTGTTAAGGGCGGCCGATATTGCCACCCTTATCATGTTGTCCTCTATATTTGTTCCTATATATACAAGATTTGTCGTAGGAAAGCTGGCACCATAGCACCCTGTAACACCTGTAACGGCAGAGAGCTCGCCACTGCGGTAAAAGGTACCTGCCGCCTCGTCCCCTTCGGTGTCGAGTAGCTTTATCCTGTCAAGAGGAGCATTAACATTCGACACAAGCCATTCCCCTTCAATGCTGTACGCTCCCTTTGTAAAGGGCATGGGGATATTAAGAAGGGGGGCAAAGTTTGCGTTTGGGCCATTTAGCGTTATAGAGAGGTTATAATTATCGACCTGAGTTATAAGCGCAACATCTGCAAGACGTGCCCCATAACTGCCACCCTCTACTCGGATGCGCTCGAGTATCTCCACAACAGAAGCTGCAAGTGGCTCCTTTAAACTTATCTTAACATTTACACCATCTACCGTCACGCTCTCGGCAAGACCGCCTGACGGGGTGAAGTTTCCATCAAGCCCTACGAGCGGTAGATATATAAGGCTCGCAATGTCGAGGTTATACCTGCTTGTCGTCGTAACAATGTCAAAGCCTTCGTCCTTGTCGTAGGGCAAAACGACCTCGTAAAGCGGTGCGCTTTGCTCCTCCGTCACGAGCTGCTCGGGCTGGCCTATAACGGCAACAGCGTCGTCGCACCCTACAAGCAGCAACATAGCCGCCGCCATTATTGCGGCAAATAGCCTTTTTAGCCTCATTAAATCACACCTTTATTCCAATTGCGGCCATCAAAACACCACGTACCTCGCCATGCGCCCTGTGAGAGAAAAACAAATCCTTTTGCTCCATGGTGCACATACCGAGACATGTAATATTAGAAGGGTCGACCCCCTCCGCCACTGCGCTATCCTCGCAGACAGACCAAAGGTCTATGTGGGGCTTATTGTAACCGCCAATAACATACTTTTTGTCAAACTGCTCGGCGACTTCCTCCCCAACTTCAAAGCAAGATGGGCATATGGACGGGCCTATCGCCATTATAATCTTAGAAGGATCAGCGCCATATCGCTCCTTCATAAGGCGCACTGCATTACCTACAATGCCTGCCTTAGTCCCACGCCAACCCGAGTGCACCGCACCAAAACAGGCGGCACTCGGCTCGTAGAGCAAAATCGGTATACAGTCGGCAAAATAGCAAACGGGGAATATGCCGGCAGTGCCGCAAACACTGCCGTCTGCATCTGCTATCTCGCCCTCTACAAAGGGGTTGTATATCCCGTCCTCGGGCATGACAAGCACCTTGTCGGAATGAACCTGACGAACGGCACAAAGCCCCTCGGGAAGCGCACCTATCGCATTTGCAAATAGGCGGTAATTCTCCTTAACATGCTCTGCGTTATCCCCACGGCGAAAGCCGAAGTTCATGCCGTCAAAAGGGGGAGCGCTAACCCCACCCTCACGAGTGGAAAACCCCGCCGCAAGCTCGCTGTGCTTTGCAAAATCAGGGGTCGTTAAATATGGAATACCGCCATTATTTATAACAAGCTTTTCAAACTTCATTTTTTCCCTTTCAATGACGGGGCACAATGCCCACACCGCAATATGCCCACAAAAACTTCCGATACTACTTTATCTCGACTCGCTCTATCGAAGTTGCCTTGCCTGTGTTTTGGTCTACCTCGATAAGAGCGCCGCAGAGCGTAACATCTCCCTTGCCAGACTTAAACCTAACGGGAAGGCCGTAGAGGAACTTTTCTATAACCTCCTCCTTGCCGACACCTATAATAGAGTCGCAAGGCCCTGTCATGCCAAGATCACTCATAAATGCCGTGCCACCTTCAAGTATCTGCTGATCTGCCGTCTGCACATGGGTGTGAGTGCCGACAACAGCCGTAACCATGCCGTCGAGATAGCAAGCAAGAGCCTTTTTCTCGCTCGTTGCCTCGGCGTGAAAGTCGATAATGCGAATAAGAACATCGCCCTTGTCCTTGGCAGTGATCTCCTTTGCCGTCTTAAATGGGCAGGCAAGAGGGCCGCCATTCATATAAACGAGCCCCATAAGCGAGACTACCTCTACAATGCCAAAGGGTGTCTTAACCCTCGCAACACCACTGCCGGGAACATCGGACGGGTAGTTGTGCGGACGCAAAACAAGTGGATTATCATCGAGCATGTCACGCAGTTCACGTCTGTTCCACACGTGATTGCCCGTCGTTATAACATCGGCACCCGAGGCTAAAATTGTCTTGGCATCGTTTGGCAAAAGCCCATTGCCGGGGGAGGCATTCTCGCCGTTTACAATGCAAAAATCCACCCCGAGAAGCTGTCTTATCCCCCAAAGCCTTTTGGAAATAAATTCGGTACCGAGAGAACCGACAACGTCTCCAATACATAATATTTTCAAATTAACACTCCTATGCTTAATATGAGTAGTAGAACCTGTACTCCTACTGTAAATTCTATAATAGATTATTCAAAACTTATTATCTGTTTTAATATATAATTATCAGGCTGGAAAAAACACTTTTTTTCCAAGCTGTAATTATATCAACATATTGTGACGGCATTATGTCTATCATCATACAAAAAAGCGAATAAAGCGTTGCACATACTCGAGTAAGCGCTATCCACGCATTAGCAAAAGTTGCACACGCATTAGCCACTTCTTAAAACTGCCGTCATATGTTTAAAACCCCTGCGGCATACACCGCAGGGGTCTTGATTATTTGGCGTAATCTATCGCACGGCTTTCCCTGACAATATTTATCTTTATCTGACCAGGGTACTCCATCTCGCTTTCAATACGCTTTACTATCTCTCTTGCAAGTAACGGCATAGAATCGTCCGACACTTGCTCAGGTTTTACCATTATACGAATCTCTCTGCCTGCCTGAATTGCAAAGGAACGCTCGACACCCTCGAAGGAGGAGGATATTTCCTCGAGCTTCTGAAGGCGCTTTATGTATGCCTCCAAATTCTCTCGTCTTGCTCCGGGGCGTGCCGCTGAAATAGCGTCTGCCGCTTGGACAAGACATGCAATTATAGAAGTAGGCTCGACATCGCCGTGGTGCGACTCGATCGAGTTTATAACAACATTGTTTTCCTTGTACTTCTTGGCAACATCAACGCCTATCTGAATGTGCGAACCCTCGATTTCGTGGTCAAGCGCCTTTCCGATGTCGTGAAGTAGGCCGGCTCTCTTTGCAAGAGCAATGTCCACACCGAGTTCTGCCGCCATTATACCTGTAATGTGAGAAACTTCTATCGAGTGTAGAAGAACATTCTGACCGTAAGATGTGCGATACCTCATCTTGCCGAGCAGCTTAACGAGCTCTGGATGTAGGCCGTAGACACCTGTCTCGAATGTCGCCCTCTCGCCCTCTTGCTTGATGGCCGCCTCAACGTCCCTCTTGGCACGCTCGACAGCTTCTTCAATCTTGGAGGGGTGAATACGTCCGTCGTTAACAAGGCGCTCAAGGGCAATCCTTGCAATCTCACGGCGCACAGGGTCAAAACAGGAAATTGTTATAGCTTCTGGGGTATCGTCTATAATAAGATCAACCCCTGTTATTGTCTCTATTGTGCGGATGTTGCGACCTTCTCTACCGATAATTCTGCCCTTCATCTCGTCTGTCGGAAGTGCAACTACCGATACTGTCGTTTCGGCAACATAGTCGGCGGCATACCTCTGGATGGCAGATGTTATAATCTCCCTCGCCTTTTGGTCGCCCTCCTCCTTTGTCTTTGCCTCGATTTCCTTAATCTTCATTGCCGCTTCGTGCTTAATCTCGTTTTCAAGCGTCGTAAGTAAATGATCCTTAGCTTGCTCTACTGTAAAGCCCGAAATCTCCTGAAGTTTGTCCATCTGAGCGGTCTTAAGTCCTTCGACCTGCTCTTTAACCTTTTCCGCCTCGGAAATTTTGTTTGCAATCTGTTCTTCCTTTGTTTCAAGTGCCTCTGTTTTCTTATCAAGGCTCTCTTCCTTTTGGGCTATTCTTCTCTCTTGCTTTGTTACCTCAGCCCTGCGCTCTTTTAGCTCTTTTTCAGCCTCCGCTTTTATACGAATAGCTTCCTCTTTTGCTTCAAGTGTAGTCTCTTTTTTCTTTGCCTCCGCCGAGCGGATTGCTTCATTAATAATTCTCTTTGCCTCGGTCTCGGCAGAGCCTATCTCGGACTCTGCAACCTTCTTTCTATATACAGTGCCGCAGAAAAAGAACACAACTGCACTAACTGCAACAGCGATTATATAGGGCAACAGCTCACCAATCATTTAAAGGCCTCCTTTCTTTTTTCTTGGTTTTGGCATAAACCCCAAGAAAAGCCCTCTAGAGCCGTCGTCTTAATTCATATTTTGTTTTCTTATATACAATCTATAAACATTAAACGAATATCTTGGCATTATGCCGTTTTAATACAATATACTTGCAAAGTGCCTCCCATATACATAAGCGACACCCATTTTGTCGATACGTGACATGCGCTGTTGTTTTTGGCACAAAAACAACATGGTCACTCAACACCCTTTATTATAAAATTAAAAGTAGTGAAGTGTCAAGTGATATTATAGGAAAAAACACTAATAATTCATAAGAATTATACCAAATTGTCAAAATTATCCGAAATATTCTTTTCGAAAGTTAAAATATAGAAACTCATAATTCTATTTTCAGAAAAAATTTGGGTCGAGGCATATGCCTCGACCCATGGTTTGAGTTATAGTTACGGTTGTTAAGATTTAATAAGTCCTACTTAAGGGATACTGTGCAAAATAGCATGTCACGCTCTTCGATGCCAAAGCCATCTTCGAAGAAATCGTACATTGTCCAGTTGTAGTAAAAACGCTCGGCAGGGTATATGCCGTAGCCGTCCTGGTTGTGGTCTGTTGTGTCGTAGGAGTCTGCAACAATCATAACGTCGTCTCCGTAGTAGTCGGCCGTTCCCATGTTGTCGTAGCCTATGATTGTCTGCCAGTGACCGCCCCAATCGTTCCATGCAATCATAATTGGCTGACCGTTTGCAAGTAGCTCTTGAATCTTATCAAGTGTCATGTACTCGTAAACAGCGTCGCCCTCGTAGTCGTATGTGCTCTCTACATTGAAAGCATCAAAGGACTCCATTATGTCAACAATGTCGAAAAGTGTAGTTGCGGCAGGGTCCATTCCGTTCGAACGCATAGCGGCAAGAGTTTCCTCTGTGTGGTCGCCAAGCATGTCGAAGTGGTTTAGAGCCATTACAACGCTTGTAATGCCGCAAGACCATTCCGATGTCTGCTGCATTGTCTCGTAGTTAGAGATGATTGTAAGCGAGTCTGTGCTCGTCATGTTGTAAAAGTCAGGCGATGTAAAGTATGGGGAATCCTCGTGGTCGCCCATTCTCTCAACGCTGTCTGCACCGTATTCGTGTAGGTCGACACCGTAGGGAATCTTCATCTCGTCCGAAAAGTTCTTTGTGGAAGTAACCTCTGCAACGGCATCGGCGTCAACATCGCCTGCAACCTCTGCCTCGGCATTTACGTCCTCTACTACAACCGCATCTGCATCACCTGCATCTGCCGGTTCTTCGGTTTGTGCACATCCTGTGAATAGCATTGTGCAAAGCACTGCTACCGACATTAAAGATACAATTAGTTTTTTCAAAGTAAAAATCTCCTTTTCACCAAAAATAAAATTAATTGTACTTGATCACATTACCATTTTGTATTATTTATTATGTTTCCATCTTGCAATGTAGCATTTTTATTTATCCATATTGGCATTTGAGTCTATGTAGTAAATAAAATTACTTATTAATACTCTCGTTGTTTCACAAGTACGTCGAGGAATTTTCTCCTCAAAGTATAGGTAAAATAACAAATAGAGTTAAACCTACCTGCTAATCGGCTTTGATTCATGGCTGTCCGTATGGCCGTTTTACGTATAATTGTAAATACGCAGAATCAGGGATTAGTAATTAGATTCTCATTAACCGTAACTCAAACTCCTTTCCATAAGTCACGATTCTATCAAATATTGCCATGCATGTCAATAGATTGTTTTCAAAATAACAATAATCAAAAAATGTCCCTCCTTGTAAAGAGGGCGGCTCTTTGATATAATCAAGCTTAGAGAATTTTTTTCTCCAAACTGATAACGGCATTACTACAAGAAAGGACGGGCATATGAAACATATAACGGTAGGCATACTTGCCCACGTCGACGCCGGAAAAACCACCCTGTCCGAAGCGCTGCTCTATGAGAGCGGAAGGATTAGGGCGCTTGGCAGAGTAGACAACAAAGATGCATATTTAGACACCCATTCGCTCGAGCGAAAGAGGGGTATTACTATATTTTCAAAGCAGGCAATACTGGAGTATAAAGGAACAAGAATGGATCTCTTAGACACGCCGGGGCATATGGATTTTTCGGCAGAAATGGAGCGCACACTTAGTGTTTTGGATATGGCTGTCCTTGTAATAAGCGGTACTGACGGTCTGCAAAGTCATACCGAGACAATACTTACGCTACTTGCAAGGCACAGGTTGCCTGTATTTATTTTTATAAATAAAATGGATGTTTCCTCCTTTGAAAAAACTGCTCTGTTAGGGGAGCTAAACGAGATTTTAGAGGGCAGAGCGGTAGATTTTACCGATAAAAAGAACATGTCCGAAGCGGCCGCCACTGCCGACGATCAGTTTGCCGAGGTCTACCTAAACGGTGAAGTTACAAAAGAGGACTACACAAAAGCGATTGCAGAGCGACGTATATTCCCCTGCTTTTTCGGCTCAGCGCTTAAAAACGACGGTGTGTCAGACCTTTTATCCGCCATAGACAGATACACAACCGAAAAGCACTACCCCGACGAGTTTGGGGCAATAGTATATAAAATCTCCTTCGACCCACAGGGCAACAGGCTGACCCATTTAAAGGTAACGGGCGGCACGCTTTCTGTAAAACAGCTCTTGGGCGAGGGCGAGAAGGTAAACGAAATCCGCCTATACTCCGGCATAAAGTACGAGACGGCAAATAGCATAAAGGCAGGCACGGTCTGCGCAGTAACAGGGATCTCCTCCGCCGTTATAGGCACGGCATACGGCATAGACCGCCAAAGTATGCCGCCACTTATCGAGCCTGTATTAACATATCGTGTCGTGCTCCCGATAGATGTAGACCCAACACTTGCCTTTAACAAGCTACGAATACTGGAGGCCGAAGACCCGCAGTTAAAGATAGCTTGGGACAGCGAACTAAAGGAAATTCACCTAAAACTTATGGGCAACATTCAAATCGAGATTTTAGAGAGCATAATTGAAGAACGCTTTGGCTTTTTGGTAAGCTTTACAAGGGGTAGCATACTGTATAGAGAAACGATAGAGTCAGAGGTGCACGGAGCAGGCCACTTCGAGCCGCTTCGCCACTATGCCGAGGTTCATTTAAAGTTAGAGCCACTGCCAAGGGGGAGTGGTATTCAGCTAAAGAGCAGTTGCAGTAGAGATATTTTGCCCGAGAGCTATCAAAACCTTGTTCTGTCCCATCTACTCGAAAGAGAGCACACGGGAGTGCTCACAAACTCGCCCATAACCGACATGCAAATAACACTTACCAAAGGCAGGGCGCACCCAAAGCACACAGAGGGCGGCGACTTTAGAGAGGCGACATTCAGGGCGCTCCGTCAGGCACTATTAAAGGCAAAGAGCATTTTGCTCGAGCCATACTACAACTTCAAAATCGAACTGCCGACAGAAAACTTAGGCAGAGCACTTACCGATATAAACAGAATGCACGGCAGATACGAGCCGCCCGAGACAACAGGCGATACAAGCACATTAAAGGGGGCGTTCCCTGTGTCGACAGGGCAGGAGTATCAATCAGAGCTACTGCACTACACAAAGGGTCGTGGCAAACTCGCCCTTACCTTTGGCGGCTACGACAAATGCCACAACCCCGACGAGGTTATAAGAGAACGAGGGTACGACCCACTTTCCGATATGTACGCAACGGGACATTCTGTCTTTTGCGAACACGGTAGCGGCTACACCGTGCCGTGGAACGAGTCCGATCGCTATATGCACATGCCTGTCTTGTCTGCCAAGGAGGGCGAGCAAGAGGGAACGCAAGTGGACGAGCATTACGAAGGGTCGCAAGGTGCAAAACGAAGGGCGACCCCGACCGACATAAGCGACGATGAACTAATAGCGATTTACGAGAGAACATACGGCAAAATAAAGCGAGACCCATTGGCGGCGGTAGCCAAAAGAGCAAAACCAAAGCAGACAAATCCCTCCTATACCTCCAAAAACCGCTATGCAGGGCAAGAATATATGCTTGTAGACGGCTACAACATTATATTTGCATGGGACGAGCTTAAAGCACTTGCCGCCGACGGAATAGATGCCGCAAGGTACAAGCTTATGGATATACTGTGCAACTTTGCGGCATATAAAGACCTCGAACTTATTTTGGTATTCGATGCATACAAAGTGAAGGGCGGCCTTGGTTTTATAGAAAAATACTACAATATAACGGTAGTATATACAAAGGAAAAAGAGACGGCAGACATGTATATAGAAAAGGTCACACACACCGTCGCACGAACCCATAAGGTCACGGTTGCAACTTCGGACAGGCTCGAGCAGATGATAATTTGGGGTCATGGGGCACTGCGTATGCCTGCAAACGAGCTATACTATCAAGTTAAAGATGCCGAACAGAGCGTGCGAAGCTATCTCGAAAATAGATAGAGGGGCAATATTCTAAAACAGGTACAGTAAAAGCTCGTTCTTTTTGTAACTCCCACAACCTCTATGTAACAATGCATAACACGAGCTTTTTATACAGAATTAAAAAGTCAAAGTGAAAACTTTTCGGAATTTTCCGACAAATCAACTGGCAAACCTTAAGGAATATTGCATATTATATTGACTGCATAATGAATTTATGGTAACATCTATAATATTATACCAAAATACGTGTGAAGTTATCAGAAAAAGGAGAGAGCAATATGAACTTTAATTTTTCGGACAAAATGCAAAATGCATCGGTCGGCCTTATCGTGCAGATATACGAGAGAGGCATGGGCAACCCCAACTTCAAGCATCTATCGCTTGGCAACCCCGCACCCGAAGCGCTTCCGATAGAGCGCCTTGAAAAGCAAACAGAGATAGCATTTAAGGAAAACACACTACTAAACTTGCAGTATGGGCCAACGGCCGGCCTACCTGCACTAAAAGAGCAGATTTTAACACGTCTTAACAAGGTTAAGGGCATAAACCTTGATGGCGGCGACATTATTATTGTAGGCGGCTCGCAACAAGGGCTCGACATTATGCCGAGAGTTTTCTGTAACGACGGCGATGTTGTGCTATGCGAGGAATTTTCCTTCTCGGGAGCAATCGGCGCAATGAAGGCAATGGGCGTTAAACCTGTCGGCGTTAAAATGGATGAAGGCGGCATGATGCCCTCGGCTCTTGAGGAGGCAATAAAGGCCAACAAAAATGCAAAATATATATACACAATCCCGACATTCCAAAACCCCACAGGCATAACAATGAGCAAGCAGCGCCGCAAGGAGATATACGACATTGCGGTAAAATACAACATGCCGATCTACGAGGACGATCCCTACGGCGAGCTCCTTTACAGAGGTGAGCCACAGCCAACACTTAAGAGCATGGACACAGAAGGGCTTGTTATATATGCAGGATCTTTCTCCAAAACGCTCTCGGCAGGGCTTAGAGTAGGATTTATATTTGCCGACAAGGCAGTAATCTCGAAGTTTACAAGCGTTAAGGCAAATATCGACTCGCAGACGCCGATATTAAATCAGTCGATAGTCTCCAACTTTTTAAAGAGCTACGACTACGACGAGCACATTGCAAATACCGCTCGTATATACAAAGAAAAGTGCGAAGCTATGCTAAGCACAATAGACGAGCTACTACCAAAATCGGTCAAGCGCACCGACCCGATAGGCGGCATGTTTGTATGGATAACCTTCCCTGACAATGTAGATGTTACAAAACTACACGAGGATCTGCTCGCAGCAGAGGTCGGAATAGTTCCGTCACTTGAATTTGCCATCGACAAATCAAACCCCGGCAAGTCCTTTAGACTAAACTACTCAGGCCCAAGCATAGAAGATATAAAAGAGGGCATTAGAATTTTGGCTGAGGTTTCGAAGAAATACTGCTAAATTTCGTTTAATAAGAACATTTAACGGCACTGCTTGAAACAAGCAGTGCCGTCAGTTTGGAGAAAAAGTGTTTTCTCCAAACTGAAAAATCAGCTTTAGCTGATTTTAACGCCCACGGGGCGGGAATTTAACGCCAGAGGGCACCCTAATGGTGCCCCCTCGCCGCTCCCCCTCCTTCCGAAGGGGCTTGATTTTAGGTTTTTCTCCAAGCAAAAGGAGATGCCTAAGGCATCTCCCAAAAAACTTATTCTCCCGACATTGCTCTGCTTAGCCAAACATGGGCAAGATCCATTGCCTCGTACAGCCCGGGTTTTTCGCTTGTCTTTACTACCCTATCTTTAGCGGCAACATCTTCACCTGTGCGAAGTAGTTGCATTGCAACCTTTGTGGCAATGTCTCTGCCATCTACCTTTTCACTTGAGACTATTTGTAGCATAACTACAAATTCATCTGCCATATCGCCATAGTAGATTATGTTCTTACTGCGTACAAAAGGTTTTTCCTTGTATGTCAAAAACTCTTTATTCTCGGTCATGTCTGTCCCTCCCTAACTGTCAAGATAAGATTTAACCAAAATCTGAAGCAGCTCGTCTCTGTCTATCTTGCAGATCAGGCTGCGAGCGTTGTTGTGGTTTGTGATATAAGTCGGATCTTCCGACAATATATAACCCACAATTTGATTTATTGGATTGTACCCCTTTTGCTTTAGTGAATCATAAACCCCTGTGAGCGTGCGCTTTACCTGCTCCTCGGGATCTTCCCTAAGCGAAAAAGTAATAGTATTGTTTTCCGACAAAATATTCACCCCACTTTATAAATAGTATGCTTAAAACAGATATTACGGTTAAACTGATTTTAACTTATTATACCACATTGCATGGCTTAATACAAGTAACTTACGAGGAAATGAAACAGTATTGACTTATTGGTTTTTGTAAATAAATGTAGAATGTCGGCTACCACTGCCGAAATTGCTCGACAAGACTGTAAAATTTTATCGCTAAATAATTTTTATACTTTCCAAATAGTAACTTGCAATCTCCTCGGGGGTATGACTCGATTTTGACCTTATCCACCATGTGGCGGTCGATATATAGGCATCAACCAGAAAGTTTAGAAAAAAGTCTTGTGGGACATTTAGCTTTAAATTTTCTACATAAGAGGAAAACAAGCTAACTATATGAACTTTGAAATATTTTATAAACTCCTTCTCGCTCTCGCTCTTTAAAATGCGCCCCACATCTACCTCGCTATGCTTTAAATGAAACAAAATGTGCGACAATGTTAGCTCGAAATCCTCCCTTGTATTCTTTTTTGTCTCCTTTTGCTCAGGGAGCTTTTCTGCAAATATATGCTCGAATATATCTTCGCACATAGTTTGAAGTAGCATATCTTTTGTTTCAAAATGAGAGTAAAATGTCGTTCTGCCAACATTAGCTTCGTCTATTATTTCCTGTACCGTTATTGCGCTATACTTCTTTTTTTCGAGCAGATTGCTAAACGCCGAAAAAATAGCACTTCTTGTTTTTCTCTGTCGCCTATCCATTTTTAACCTCCTAATACCGGACAAAATAACTGAAAATGTTCGGTATCGTACAACTTCGACTTTTTGCACATTGCAGCTTTGACTATTGAATGATATATTTTATATAGAACATATTGTTCTGTATTGCACTAAGTATATAACAATATATCAGAGCTGTCAATGCAGAATAACTAACACTATATTTTGGAGGTTTTTTTATGAACAAACTCTTTAACAAATGGGAAGCATCATTAACCTATCCGCCCTTTGTTTTGGTTTCGGGGCTCTGTATGCTCGTAAGCCTTATAGGCGAGTATGCCATGCCATTTTTCGGCAGTGGCGAAAAAAATGTGCTAATGGTTAATTTTGCATGGGTGGCCATAGTGCTATCTGGTGTTCCGCTACTTATAACGGCTGTTAAGCGAATAGTTGTAGGCTGGATTTCTTCGCCGCTTCTTATTAGTATAGCCATGATTGCCGCAATATATATAGGCGATATTTTCGCAGCAGGCGAGGTTGCATTTATTATGGCGATAGGCGCATGGATAGAAGATAAGACGGTAGAAAAGACAAAAAGAGGACTTCGAGACCTCCTAAACCTTGTGCCAAAAACGGGCAGGCGCATAACTCTGCTCCCCTATGGGGTCGTTAAAGAGGAAGATATTAGGGCGGAGGATTTGCAAGTAGGCGACTTAATACGCATACTCCCCGGCGAGAGCTTTGCGGCAGATGGGGTTATTGTTAAGGGCGAGACCTCGGTCGATCAGTCGATAATGACGGGCGAGTCGCTCCCTGTCGACAAGGCCTTTGGCGACGAGGTATTCTCGGGCACTATTAACCGTTTTGGTTCTGTCGACGTTGAGGTTACAAAGGCATTTACAGATTCATCGCTCCAGAAGATGATAGAACTCGTTAACGAGGCCGAGAAAAACAAAGCGCCTACCGAAAAACTTGCCGACAAATGGTCGAGATGGCTTGTGCCTGTTGCGCTACTTATCGCCATTGGCGCATATGTTTTTTCAAACGGTACATACGGGCACCAAGAAGCGCTTATCCGTGCCGTTACGGTACTTGTTGTATTCTGCCCTTGCGCATTGGTGCTTGCCACTCCAACATCTGTCGTTGCGGCAATCGGTCAGGCCACCAAGTATGGCGTTTTAATAAAATCGGGAGCAGCACTCGAGAACATGGGCAAGATTACGACGGTTGCCTTTGACAAAACAGGCACGCTAACGCACGGTCGACTTGTTGTCTCTGACATTATCCCCTACGAAATAACCGAGGCCGAGCTACTATCCCTTGCAGGCTCTGTCGAAGGGCGCTCGGAGCATCCGCTCGGCAAGGCGATTTTGAGCTATGCCAAGGAACAATCGGCAAATGTTTTGGAGATTTCGGATTTTGTTATGACTGTCGGAAAAGGTGTTACGGCAACTGTTGGTAGCAGAAAAATTATCTGTGGTAATGAAAAACTAATTGCAGAAGAAAGCGCCGCCCAAATTGACGAGAGCATAAGCAAAGAGATAGATAATCTGCGCAGTCAGGGCAAGGCAGTTATTATAGTTTCCGATGAGAATGATATACTCGGTCTGCTTGCAATGTCTGACACGATAAAAGAGAGCTCGCCACAGGCCATAGAAATGCTCGAGGCGGCAGGCATAACAAAGACAATTCTTTTGACGGGCGACAACGAGATGACGGCCGATTATGTTGCAAAAAATGTCGGCATAACAGATGTTATATCCTCCCTTCTCCCCGAAGGCAAGGTAGCGGCCATAAAAAATCTTGTAGAGCAAAATCACAGCATTGCAATGGTCGGCGACGGCGTAAACGATGCCCCTGCACTAAAAGCGGCATCTGTCGGCATTGCTATGGGGTCTATGGGTAGTGACATTGCAATAGAGGCGGCCGACATTGCACTTATGGGGGATGATATTACCAAGATAAGCTATGTTAAAAAGCTATCTGTCGGCATGGTAAATTCTATAAAGTTCAACATAATGCTCTCGCTTGTAATAAACGCATTTGCCGTTTACCTGTCGGTTACAGGAGTATTAGTTCCGGCAACAGCGGCACTCGTGCACAATGTTGGATCTATTTTTGTTGTTGTAAATGCCGGTAGGCTTTATAGCAAAAAGTTTGATTGAGCCAATAAGGGAGACCGCATGGTCTCCCTTTCAGCTTGGAGAAAAAGCGTTTTCTTCAAGCTGAAGAAATCAGCTGGCGCTGATTTTAACGCCCTCGGGGCGGGAGTTTAACGCCAAGAGTCACCCTGATGGTGCCCCCTCGCCGCTCCTCCTCCTTCCGTGAACTTTACATTTTAGGTGTTTCCCAAGGGTGGGAAGCCTTGGGAAAGACCTGTAATCCGAACCCGTTTTTGAAGCCACAGGGCGCACTGTGAGCTTCGTTGTAGCACTTTTTGCCTTGTCGTCCTCGCCTTGCGCCAGCAAGGCTTCGTCCTCCGCAACAAAAATCCCGCAAAAATGAAGAGCCCACAGGCGACCATGTTCAAGTCTTCC
This sequence comes from uncultured Oscillospiraceae bacterium, assembly GCA_964369475.1. Lineage (GTDB taxonomy): Bacteria > Bacillota > Clostridia > Oscillospirales > Feifaniaceae > CAYJFK01. Next base: position 15,399 of record CAYJFK010000032.1, read on the forward strand.
CACCCTTAGCAATAGAGCTCTTTAATAGAGCTCATTAACGCTACTACCTTTTGATCCTTTATCGAATAATATACGGTCTGCGCTTTTTTCTCGTAATCTACAAGTCCGTTTGCCTTTAGTATAGCGAGGTGCTGAGATATGCCCGACTGAGATATTTGCAGGCTTTCGAGCATAGAGTTTACGCTTTTAGCGCCACTTATAAGCTCGCACAGAATTAGAAGGCGATTTTCGTTTGAAAGAATTTTAAGCAGATCTGCAACATCCTTTGCTTTTTCCTTCATCTCTTGCATTGTCATTCTCCTTTGTTTTTTATACTGCATATCCCCTGCGTCATGGTGCCCATCGGACAGTATACGCAAAATCCCCGTGGTTTAAAGAGCACCATTGTTACAAGCCCAATAATGTTCGAGGTTAGCATTACACTGTAAAACCCAAATGCAAACTGTGCAACCCATGGTGTAACGCTTAGAGGATATGCAAAGTGCCACGGAACTTTTATTGTCCAAAGTAGTGTTACAACCTCGTTCATATTTTGCGATCCGCTAAAGACGAGATATGTAACAAATAGCATATTAATAAACATTACCATAAAAAAGGCTAAAAAGCCATAGCGAAATGCTTTTGTTTTTGCAAATGTCGGCATTGGCCTATTGCGAGAGAACTTTGACCCGAGCCTTTCAAAGAGTTGACCTCTACCGCAGTAGTTGTGGCAATAGCCCTTGTTGCCCGTTACAATTGCTATTACGAGTGGTGTGAAGAAAAAAATTAGTCCGAGCCACGCAAATAGGATGTTGAAAAATCCAAGCACAAGATATGCAAGCTCTAAAACCCATAGGTAGTCGTTCCATTTTTTAGTTTTCATCTTGCACCTCACGTAGAATTATTTCAATTACCGAGGCAGGACATGCCTTAGCACACTTGCCGCACCCTACACATTTACCTGGGTCTACCTCTGCACGGATGCCGTTTTTTACAGTTATAGCGCCAAACGGACATACCTTTATGCATGTTCCACAAGCTACGCAAAGCTTGTCGACATATGCAATCTTTTTGCTCTTATTCATATCAAGTCGCTCCCTTACAGTATATTAGTAATTTCTAATATACTGTAAGGGAGCGACTTTGTCAAGTGCTATTTTATTTTAATTTAGGGTAACAGTTGCAATCAAGCCTCTGGCGATGCGCCGTTTATGTAGAATGTACTGCCAAGATAATCCACATATAAGGAAGATCCGTCGTATACTATTTCTTCAAATGTCCCATCTGTAAATGTTATATGCAGTACCCCAACTTCGGGCATATCCCAATTTCCTATATAATTTCGCATGGTTTCAAAGGTCGAAGACCCTTCTTCTATCGGGAGTGTTTCGGTAAAGATAACACGCTTGTCGGGCGCATCTTCAAAAACTATGCCCGATATGCCCTCTGGTGAGTTCCATAGTTCTGCTGTTTCCCATTGATTTATAATAAGAAATCCCATGTCTATATACAGATTACTCTCTGCAAGAGCATCTTCGTGGACGTAGAATTCCGCAAAATCAGACGAGACTGCATTAGTTGTGTTTAGAAGTAGCCTTTCGTCGAGCACGTAAAAATCAGTGCCAAACCATGCATCGGGATCTTGCAGTTCCAAAGACGATACGGCAATCTCGTCGTCATCTCTTATCCTTGTTACACCGCTTATCGTCCAGTCGCCTTCTTCGGCAATCTCTCCGTTTTGGTAGTATTGCGTGTAGCCATAGCTCTCTATAACAATGCTTTTTCCTTCTAAGTTGCCAAAGTGATACCAAGTACCCTCGACAGACATAACGGTACCTGCCGATGATATCTCCTCGGTCTTTTCATAGAGCATTGTGTCGCCATACCATAGGTGGCCGTCTTGCAGTGTCAAGTAAATTTCGCCAAAGTCGCCGGGCATTAGCACGATTTCATCGTCCAGTATGCTGCAAAAATACATCTCGCTGTGATAACCTGCCGCATCTATCGATACCCACGATTCATCTGCCTCGTCTATTAAGAAATTTTGCAAAATGTAGCCTTCTCCCTTGTTTTCCTCTGTAATTGTCCAGTAGCCATCGTACATGCCTGCATATGGGTTGACCTCGACAATGTCGTCGATAGGCTCTGGGGGAGTGCTCTCTGTGCTACTGCACGCAAATGTTGCAAGGGCAAGCATTGTTGCAAGGCAGAGTAAGAATAACTTTTTCATAATAAACCTCCAATTTTAATATTATCTGCAAAGAATCTCTGATTTTGCTAATAGTTTTGCGTAAGTGGGCGGATTTTAAAGCCTGTCGCTAAGACCTGTGCAAGGCAGTTAGAGCAAAGGGTTTGTGTATAACTCCAAATGCTCACGGCAACCACCTTTGGTTTTGGCATAATCTGCACCGAATTTACTTTTTTGTAAAGGCCGATATGCAAAGCTCATCTTGCAAGAACTTGTAAGGATACTATTATTTATTATTATAACACAGAATAAACACAATGTGGGTAATTATATCAAAATTTTTACTTTATTTAAATAATCACAACTTTGAATAAATCACTTTTGGAAAGACTTTGTGATGGCACAGAGCATTAAATCCTACAATATAGAAATTCTTGCCGTACAGATTGCCTCCAACTTAGCGTGGTCTGCCTATCAAGTTTTAAGGCAGACTACGCCTGATAAAGCAGTTATTAAGACAAAAGAGAGCGGAATATCCGCTCTCTTTTGTTGGTGTTAACTTTTCTATAAGCTAAAGGCGGGAAGACCCAAACTAATTATTACGGCAATTGGAACTCGACTATTTTTGTAACTGTCGAAGCTAAAGCTTCAACCGTTAGTGTTAGATCGTCGTAGCCTGTCGCCTTGATTACAATGGTGTTTTCATCGCCTGCTATATACCCTTCGGTTGTCGTCTTAATATTTACTGTTTTCTCGGTGTTACCGTTTGAGTAAAGATCGGACAGGTTTAGAGTTTTGCCGTTAAGGGTTATCTCGGTTATTGCATTGCCAAAGCTCTCGTGCTCGTCTCCGCCGTGCGAGAGAAGCCACGCATTATACACTACAACTTCAATTCCTTCTTCATTGCTCTCTGGAACTATATTGCTCGGAGCAGGCAAGCCGTCGCCTTCACTCATTACTTTAATGGAAAAGACAACATCGACAAAATTCTCGTTCGTTACAGTTACATTGTTATTTCCCTCTTGTAGTAGCGACGTTAGGTCTACTACATTTGTGTCGTAATACGAACCTGCTATCGCTGTATAGGTTATGTCGGCCGTTTTGTCAGTGCCATTAATAAAAATTGTGCCATTATTATCGGTGACAAAGTTGCCCATCTTTCCTGTGTAGTCTTCCGAGCCGACCTTCAAGTAAACCGTGCTACCCTTCGTAACAAACTCGTCTTCGATCGTTTTAAGGTCTGCATCTACAAGAGTTGGCTTGTTATCGTACATGCCCGGTACTTTTTTTGTAACCTCGGCCGTTAGCGTTATTTCTGCATAGCCTGTCGCAGTTAGCGTAATATCATACTGACCCACAGGAAGCTCTGACAGATTGATATGGTAATCTCCAAAAAATCCACTCCTTGCCGCTTCGATAGCATCACGATCCATTGTTTTAACTGCATTTCCGCCATTCTTTGGAGTTACAACAATTTCTGTTAGCTCTTTGTAGTAAGTCTCATCGTCAGTAGCTATAACAACGACTTCAAGAGCCTGCCCCACTTCGACAGAAGCATCTTCTACCGCCACAAAGCTTGGAACAGGAAGTTCTGCGCTGCTTTCGACTACCGAAAGACTGAATGTTCCGTCGTGGTAGCCCTCTGCTATAAGTGTAACCTCATAAGCTGTACTGCTCGCCGTAAGTGTTGGCACTTCTACGTAGTAAGCAGTTTCTTTGCCGCCCCACGAATTTGTAATCTCCATAGACTTGACAATTAGATCTGTTGCGGCATTCTCGCCGATTTTAATCTGCTCTACCTTGCCTTTGTATGTACTGTCATTTAGCAAAATTCTTACATTTTCACCTTCACGGATGGTTGTGCTTTTGCCATCGCCCATCTTTTCGCCGTACTCATCGATTAGGTATACCGAATAAGAAGGGAATGAACTTCGATACTCATCGATGTTCAATGTAATTGTCTTATCGTTGTAGCCCTCTGCCTTGATGACAATTGTATTTTCTCCTACTACCCAGTCTGCATTATAAGCATAGATTGTGTGGTAGTGATAGGAGAAGAATGGCTTGCCTACATCTTTGCCGTTTACAGTAATGGAAGTAACAGACCTACCGTAGGCATCATCAGCAGATGTGCCTAAGATCAGTTTAACATCGTCTGTCGTGTCATATGTGCCCTCTGCTACTGCTACGATTGCAGGAGCGTCTACAAAGGTTTCTGCTACCACATCAAATGTAAATGTCTTTTCTGCATACTCTTTTGCAACAAGCTTTACTGTTATACCTTCTGCTGCCTTAGGGAACATTTTGCCATAGATAGTTAAGGTGTCATTATCGTGGTTGTACTGATAATCTCCACCATAGCCATTGTCGCCCTCTTCTGTTAGCATATCGCCATTTAGCCAAACTTCTTGTAGCATGTCTGAGTATAGGCTACTGTCGAACGCACCGACTCCATCGCCTAAGCGAATTACTACATTGTCGCCTACTTCGTACTCGTTATCATCGCTTAGCTTAACATTTTCGGGAACCGCATTTACAATCTCAGCAGATGTCAGCTCGCTTGGGTTGAAGTTAAATCTGATAACAGGATAACCTTCCAAGTTCATTTCAAGCACATGACGGCGCTAACATTTTCACAGTACGAGCATAATATTAACACAGCTTAAACAACTTCATCTACTCCAAATTCGCTTTGTTTTTGCATTTTTACTATATTCATATTTCTATATAATTTACTATTTTTTCTAAGTATACAAGTGTTTTTTCTATGAAATACAAGACTAAAAAGCTTTTTTCTTCAAAACGATAAAATTTTATAGTGCAAAGCTTTTATCACTTCAAAAAAGCGACTATCAGCTTTAGAGATAGTCGCAAAACATAATAATGATTAAGTGTTTTTTGTAGGTGGTTTTAAATTAAATTAGTTAAAAAAAGAAATATAATTCACATTATGCAAAAATAACTCGAGCTCAATTTCAGAAAATGACACTGTGAGCGTCAACACTTGGATTATCGAGCCCCATCTCACTCCAAACAGACATCGCCTAAAGCGAAGTTAACGAATGTTGCAAGCAATAAGCTCGACTTTAATATGTCACATTTTTATATTAATTATGATTTTAATTACCTATAACCTTATAAGCTATTCATTATTGTGTTGTAGTAAATTACAGATAAATCTGATACAATGGTAATGGCTAAAATGTATTTTTGAATAACATGCTTAGCTAAATTTACTCGAATCGACTATGTTTTGTTTAAATTTAAATCCGCTTTTCGAAGCCACAACCCATAAGATAATTACTAAATTCATAAGAAGGTGTTGCATTATGATTTATATAACGGGCGATACTCATGGTAAGTTTGCAAGAATTGAATATTTTTGTAAAAAAATTGGCACGAGTAAAGATGATATTCTTATAATTTTAGGAGATGCCGGCATCAACTTTCACCAAGGGGAGCGAGATGTTAGGCTAAAAAAGTCTCTTTTAGAACTGCCGATAACGCTCTTTTGCATACACGGAAATCACGAGATGCGTCCGTCAAGCACCGACCTGTACCAAGCAGTAGATTGGAAAGGCGGTACTGTTTACAGGGAGGAGCAGTTTCCGAATATTCTCTTTGCAATAGATGGAGAGCTTTACGATTTTAACGACAAGAGGTGCATTGTCATTGGCGGTGCGTATAGTGTAGATAAATTTCATCGCATGAGGCATGGATACGGATGGTGGAGCGACGAGCAACCGAGCGAGGAAATAAAGGCCAAGGTAGAGCAAAGGTTAGAGCAGTTAGACTACAAAATAGATGTAGTTCTCACCCATACCACCCCCGAAAAATACGAACCTACCGAGATGTTTTTATCCTCCATTCTTCAATCGACTGTCGATAAATCAACCGAAAGGTGGTTAGATGCTATCGAGGACAGGTTGATATATTCTAAATGGTACTGCGGACATTATCACACCGACAAAGTTGTTGACAGGATAGAGTTTATGTACGAGGGCATAAAGGAATTTGCGCAAGATGTTGGCGGCATACAAAATGAATAGTAATGTCAAAGCCCTCGGGCACCTTTACTATGCTTAATCTAAACACTAACTACCATGTATTAGATTTATATAAAAAATGCACGCATTTAGACAATACTCTACCTTGTGCCGGAACAAGGTTTAAGAGCATTTCAATACCTTTTTTAGCTTTTTCAACTATCCTGTCCTCTAAAAGCTCACCTATGGCCATAATAAACACAACTTCGCCTGCCAAAAAAATATCGCCGATATAAACAGCGGCTATCATTGCAATGGTGATCAAAAGCGGAGAAGTGATTCTTTTATAAATTCGCTTTTTTGCCTTGGGAAAGGCCTATAATCCGAACCCGTTTTTGAAGCCACAGGGCGCACTGTGAGCAACGTTTACGCATCATGCCAAGGCAATAAGCATTGCCACAATGCTCCGCCTCGTCACATCACGCCCTGTGGCTTCAAAAATCGTCCCGACCTCAAAACGGCCTGTGTTTTCGTCAGTCGAGGCAGACGACGAAGGCAATGCTTGTTGCCTTGACGAGGAGGATAACGAAGAATGGCGGAAACACAGGCCGTTTTGAGGCAGGTTCGGATTATAGGTCTTTCCCTTGGGTGGGAAGACTTGGCACGCAAAAAGCACATAATCTCAAGCTTTAAATTAGCTCTTTGATTATGTGCTTTTGATTATATATCATATGTACAAGTCTATCTCACTAAAACCGAGCAAAACAAGCCAAAGCCGATTAATATTTTAGCTACTTTAATTCTGCAAAGGTTTGGATGAAAGTTCCGTTTGTACCAAAGTTTTTACTGTTTCGGGCGAAAGCAATGTCGGCAAAGTTTACCTCACCGTCACCATTTAGGTCGGCATTAGGGTTAGCGGCATTGCCTTTGGATTTGTTGTAATTGTCCTCAGACGCTATCACCATAATGTCGTCTGTGCCGATGACACCGTTATTACCTGGTAGTTCTAACAGCGTGTATAGTGTCTTTGCATGATGTGTAATGACGCCCAATTCTATACCTGTAATCACATGTGTCATAAAATGCTTAGTGCCATTTGGATCAATTTTCGTAATCCTTAAATCATAGGTACCGCTCTCCATGTCAAATATATATGGTATAATTCCTAAACCCGAGTAGGTGTAAAAGGTGCGATACATCACATTATCAGTTCCGGCTTCAAGTAGTTCCATGGTGAGGTTAAGAGCAACCATTTCGGAGAAGCTGATTTGAATCTTCATGGGAATAGGCATAGACGGAAGTACCGCTAAGCCATCAGGTGTTCCTGTCCATGGATATAGATAGAGGTTGTTCTGTGGTATATCAACATTACTCTTGTAAGCATTTAACGCAGTGGAAAAATGAAGATTGTCTGATGTAAAACCATTTTCATCAAAAGCGCTAATAGGGTAATCAGTATTTGGGTTTGATCCTATGCTCTGTTCGGCCGTGCCTTCAAGGTAGTAAGTATGTTCAATGTTAGCACGACTGCCCTCATCTAAACCAATAATGCTACCCACCAAATCTAAACCTGCTATTGCACCGCCGTTGTAAGTATTGTTAATAGTGAAATCATCAGATGCTCGTCCGGCAATACCACCTACATTACTACCTTTAGATGTAACACTTCCTGTATTATACGAATTTACGATAAAACCTGTAGCTTCACCCAAAGGAACTACCGACCCTGCCAAACCACCAACATTGTCGCCTGTTGCTGTAATGCTGCCGGTGTTGTTTGCGTTATATATATATCCAACATTGTAGCTCGTTATACCGCCGACATTATTATCACCGCTTACATTGACCGAAGAATGCACATTATTTGTCTCCCCATAGTTTTGGGCTACAACACCGGCGGTATAATCACCAACCGAACTGACATTACCACTAATCGAAAAATCTTTGATAGTTCCACCGTATTGATACCCGAAAAGCGCAAAGTTGTTTGCGGTGGGATCTGTGTTGTTGATAGTTAGGTTGTTTATTTCTTGCTTGTTGCCCAAAAAGGTGCCTTTAAAGGGGTTTGCTTCGGTACCTATCGGTGTCCACTCTTTGCCTGCTAAGTCAATGCTATTGTTTAACTGTACAAATTCGCCTACAAATGTAGTTCCGGCATTGACCTGCTGTGCTATCCACGCAAGTTCTTCGGGTGTGGTGATTTCGTATATGGTGCCACTCGAATCCTCAATTGGCACAACCGCTCGAGTAAAGTTTGACCAAAAGCTTGGATTTATGGTCAGTTCACTAAAAGTTGGTGCGTTTTGCTCGTTAAAATCCCAGTATTTCCAAGTCGAATCAATGTTTGCCGCCTTTTCCGCATCGACATTTATGTTAAGCTCAATGGACAGAGGTTGGTTGGTCTCTGTTAAATTGTAGCTTGTGTCGAAAGGGCTGATAGTATAGGCATGTCCAGTATATCCTATCGGATCAGCCGCTGTACCGGTTAGGTAATAAGCGTTTGTTATATCGGAAGGGTTGTTACTGTGTTCAGCCCCTACTATGCTACCTACATTACTATTGCCACTAACATTGCCGCTATTGTAAACATTTTTTATGGTTGAAGGATTTACAATAAAACCAACTATACCACCTCCGAAATATTCTGTTGTTGTAACATCGGCAGTATTGTAGGAGTTAGTAATTTTCCCATCCATACTTCCGACCAGTCCCCCAACACTAAAACTCGTACCGCTTATAGCTCCCATGTTACTCGAATTTGTTATTTCACCACTATTTTGACCTGTTATACCTCCGACTCGCGTTATACCGCTCACGGCAACCGATGAATGCACGTTTTCAATGGTGCCCAAGTTGTACGCTATAACACCTGCAGTGTAGTCACCATTAGAGGTTACAGCTCCGTTTATACTAAAGTTTTTGATTGTAGCCGATAAATCTGCCACCCCAAAAAGTGCGAAGTTATTTACATTGGAATCTGTATTGTTCATGGTTATATTGTTTATTGTGTGATTGCCACCGTCAAAGGTACCGCTGAAGTAATAGCTTTCTTTGGCTATCGGCACCCACTCTTTGCCTGCTAAGTTGATATCGTCCATTAGCTTTACAGTCATGGATGTAAATGAATCTCCTGTATTGACCTGCTGTGCTATCCACGCAAGTTCTTCCGGGGTGGTGATTTCGTATACCGCTTTCCCATCTACGTATGTAGGCTCTACCTGTGTAACGGTATCTCCCCACGAGCCGTTTGTCTCCAATCCCTCGACCGACATTAAAGGGACGAGCATCACGGTCAGCACGAGGGTTAGTACAGTTACCATCAGGGCTTTTGTTAGTGTTTTCATAATTTCCTCCGTTATTGAATATAGTGTGGTCTGCTGTTTTGCTTCGCTAAAAGTTTGCTAGTACGAAAAGGCAAAACCGTATGTATACAGGTGGCAATTAGGTAGTCGGGTTATAGGTCTTTCACTTGGGAAAGGTTTTCCGCTACACTCTTTGTAATCAGCAATCGTTAGCCATAAAGATCAGTATCACTTATTTAATATACCATTTTTCGCTTATGAAATCAATCTTTTAATGTAAATATGAGCTCTATCAGTTGTCGGTTAACTCAATTTGCAAATAAGTGGATATTTCTACCTAAAACGGTTCAGTCGCCGCATATTCCATAGCCGAAGTCCTGCCGGTGATTATACCATTGCCCCCTATACTTGTAGGCGCTTCTACACTTAATCCACTCGGTACAGAGGGTTGCGACCCCTGCTTAGATAGTCGCTGTGTGCCAATCTATTTTGCCAGCTTAAATAGTCGAGGACACCCTTGCAACTCGAGGCTTAAAGCTACTGAAAAACTCGATGCACACCGGAGAAATCCGATGTGCATCTATGTTGAACGGTTATGATCTATAATTTTACTACACTTTTCTCGCTATCGCAAAAGGCTCTAAAATCATTTTCAAACATTGGCTTTGCATAATAGTATCCTTGTGCTATGTCGCAATCTATTTCTTTTAGCATAATTAAATCCTCTAAAGTTTCTACTCCTTCTGCAACCGTCTTTATATTCAAGTCTTTCGATAATCTTATTACGCTGGCGACAACAGCTATACCACGGTCTCGAGTTTGTGATGCAACAAAAAAGCTCCTATCCAATTTCAAAACATCTACCGGCGTGTTTTTCAACAACCCTAATGAGCTATATCCGGTGCCAAAATCGTCCATAAAGACCTTAAAGCCTTCTTTATGCAAATCATCTATAAAGGAATTTAAATCGCAATCTGTGCTGAGCATACTTGTTTCTGTTATCTCTACTCCCAAGTATTTGGGGTCAACATTGTATTTCTTACATATCGCTGTTAGATTTGAAACAAAATCAGCAGAATACAAATTCTTTCTTGAAAAATTGACAGAGATAGCAAATGGCTTTCTTCCTTCTTTTTCCCACGAGCTCAAAAAACTACAAGCTTTTTCAAACATGTACATGTCAAGTTTTAATATAAATCCATTTTTTTCAA
>CAYJFK010000033.1:0-25429 GCA_964369475.1 uncultured Oscillospiraceae bacterium
GATGGTGCCCCCTCGCCGCTCCCCCTCCTTCCGAAGGGGCTTGAGTTTTTCTCCAAGCAGAAGAAATCAGCTAAAGCTGATTTTAACGCCCTCGGGGCGGGAATTTAACGCCAGAGGGCACCCTGATGGTGCCCCCTCGCCGCTCCCCCTCCTTCCGAAGGGGCTATATTTTGGGTTTTTCTCCAGTCTGGGTGTAAGTCCAAAGATGGACTTACACTTCCCTTTATACTTTTAAAACAATTATAGCTTAATGCGATACTCGCTTTTTGGGCGAAGCGCTCGACGAGCGAGACGATCCTTCTCCCCTTTTGCCTTTTCTCTCAAACTTCTTTGTTTGGCCTCTGCTTGAAGGCGCACGTCTCGAGGGTTTTTCCTTGCGAACATCGTCCCCTTCAAGCCTTGCGAATACCTTAATTCCACAAATCTTGGCATTCTTCATTGCCTTTAACACGGCAGGAACATGCTCCACGGCAATCTCCACAATGGAGCGGTTTTGCTCGATTTTAATCTTGCCGATAAAGCTCGAAGAAATGTCTGCGTGCTCTGTTATCGCACCAACCAAGTGCCTTGCACTGCAATTGCAAGACGACCCTATGTTAAATACAATCATATTTGACTGCATTTCTCTCTTCGACTTTTTATCGATAACAGCAACAGCCACTTCGCCCTTCTTTTTTCCTTCGGGCATGTCCTTAATATTTAGCTCGTTTGCGGAAAATGCCATACTTAGTAGCGCACAGGCCAAATCTTCCGCATTATGACCCTCGCTGATAAGGCGCTCTACAATCTCTCTGCCCTGCTCGCTTACTTCTTTGGCAAGCTCTTGTCTAACCTTGCCAACATTGCGCTCAAGGTGCTGAGCCTCTATGCTCGCCTTTGTCGGCACCTCGATTTCTTCAACTTCGCTGTGGGTCTTCTTTGCAAGCGCTCTCATGCTGTCTATCTGTCTCTTGCCACAACAAAGAGTAATTGCAGTACCTGTACGCCCTGCACGGCCTGTACGACCGATGCGGTGAACGTAGTATTCCGTCATCTGCGGAAGGTCGTAGTTAAAGACATAGTCGATGTCCTGAACGTCGATACCGCGAGCGGCAACGTCTGTCGCTACCAGTATCGCTGTATGGCCGCCCTTAAAGCTCGACATGACCTTGCTACGGTGATTTTGTCTCATGTCGCCATGCAGACCTTGAGCCATAAACCCGTCGTCGCACAGCTTTTGAGTAAGCTCGTCTACCATGCTCTTTGTATTTGTAAATATTATAGATCTCTTAGGCTCCATCTTGTGGAGCAGAAGCGACAGCGCTCTGTCTTTGTGCTGCTTTGGCACGTCGACATACTGCTGTTTTATACCGTCTAAAACGGTTTTATTTTGTGTAACATTTATCTGTACAGGATCTTTTTGGAACTCCTGTGCGATTTTCAAAATGCTTTTCGGTACAGTTGCGGAAAATAGTAGTGTCTGACGGTCTTCGGGTGCGTCGGTCAAAATTGTTTCGACATCTTCCTTAAAACCCATATTTAGCATTTCATCCGCTTCGTCCAGTACAATCATTTCGAGATTGTGCAGTTTCAAAGTGCCACGTCTAATGTGGTCCATAATACGACCTGGTGTGCCTATAACCATGTTTGCCTTACGAAGTGCTCTAAACTGCGTTTCGTAGTCTGAGCCGCCAAAAATATCTGCCGTGCGAACATGTGGCATGTATGGGGAGAGCTTTCTTATCTCCTCGGCACACTGCTGTGCAAGCTCTCTTGTAGGCGAGAGTATAAGCACTTGAACGGCCTTTGAATCGGCCTTTAGGCGCTCTATCGCAGGAATGGAAAAAGCAAGTGTTTTTCCTGTTCCGGTTTGCGACTGTGCCAAAATATCTACACCCGTTCTTGTAAGTGGAATGGTTTCGGCCTGCACTGCTGTTGCTTCTACAAAACCACGCTCGTCTATGGCTCTTTGCATCTCGGGAAGAAGGGATAGTTCGCTAAACTTTGTTGTAATCATTAAAACTCCTTTGTTTCATTAAAAGAGACAAGATGCCTTATCGCATCTTGCCTTATTGAAAAGATATATCGATTGATCAAGTATAACACAGATGTCAAATTAAAACAAGCCATAAAACTTGATAAATAACCGCACTATATCACGATCTTTTGTAGCAAAGATGTACATATAGTTGCGTTGTTTTATGAAAACAAGCCTTTTTGTAACTTTTTAAAAGGGTCTACCGCAAGCATCTTTTTGATTTCACAATATCGTTCCCCTTATAACATAACTTGCTAACCGTTTTGTTATCTACCCATACCACATATATCACAAGAATATATGCTCTTTGGATCACTATGTGGGCGATTAGTTTTTGCGCCTTTACTTTAAAGTGTGTTTAAGGCTCAAATAATACCTTCTTCTCGAGCAATTGTCACGGCTAATACTCTGTTATTTGCGCCAAGCTTTTTCATAATATTAGACACATGAAACTTAACCGTCCCAAGTGTTATGCCAAGCCCATTTGCAATCTGCTCGTTTGTATTGCCATGTGCTACAAACTCTAATACCTCGGTTTCTTTTTTTGTAAGCTTTATGCCTTTTGTATTGTTATTAAGATAACATGCGTATCCCTTTGCCATTCCCTCCATCTCCGCTGTTACCGCAGAAATATATTCATCGCTGAGTTTGTACGCTTTCCAATTTACCTTTTTGAATAATGGAAGCAGTGCCGCTCCCTCGTCGGCTAAAACTCTTATGAAACCATATTCATAGGCCGATTTTGTCGCATTTACAAGATATGCCTCAAAGGGCTCTCCCATTCTGTATAGGATTATGGCTTTTAGTATATTTAGCTGTATCTTAAAATATTTGCGCTCGGCAATTTCTGCGTACTCTTCAAGCATACTAATTATGTGTAGGGCTTCGAGCTCTTTACCGAGTGCAACATATACCTTTGCCTTTGTAAACAAAATGTATCTCTTTGTTATGTAAAATTTTTCGTATTCGTTTGGGGCATGTTTTTCAAACCAATCATCGCAAATCGACATATCATTTTCCATAAGTGCGATATTTACAATGTTTGCCGCAATGTTTGGGAGAATTTCGTTGTAGTTTTGCGCCTTTATCTCTCTGTAAAGATCTTCCAAAACAGCCCTTGCCTTTTGCGAATTCTTTTCGGAGCACAGTATTCTTGCCATAATTCCTGTCGCCGCATACCTAACTCGTATACTCCCCTTGCGGCTTGCCTCGTCAAGTCCTTTTGCAATGCGCTCTACTGCTTTGCTTTTTTGATTTCTCTCGTAGAATATCTCCCCCATTGTCGTGTTATATGTGCCGACAGCCTCATACCCCATCACAGCATTAATAACTCTGCCTAACATTTCTTGCATGGGAGGGTTAAGATTTGCCCATGCTATAAGGTCCAGTCCGCCGTTTATAATGCTTGGCATATTTCCTGTTGGCATAATAAAGTTTAACTTCATTGCGTTTTTCGCAAGATAATCAACAAATAAAAACAGGCTGTCTTTTAACCTGTCCGAATTACCTATCGGACAGGCAATAAGTGTGCGTATATATATATCGTGTGCCAATCTGCCCTCTGCCCCCTTCTTGTCCGCAAGGGTCTTAAGGCGATCTAAATACATATCATATCCGCTCCTTCTAAGCGAATATGCCTCTATCAAGGCCTTTGCGCCGAGCAGTCTCGGATTGTTTTCCTCTCGGCTTACAAGCAATTCCCCCATATATCTATCGCACATCTCGGCAAACTCGCACCCGTCGGCATTTTCGCTAAGATATATTATAAGATCCTCCAATTTTTCCTCTGCTCTTGCAAGATGGTAGCATTTGAGTGCAGAGTTCATGTTGCGCTCTGCTTCAAATAATTGTCCGGCTTTATTTAATAGCTCCTTTGCGTCGAAAAGGTTTGTCTTTATCATCTCGCCTTGTAGATAGCGATGAAAATTATGCTCAAACGCATATTCTGACGGCCCATGCATTTCAAGATAGCCGTTGTCGAGAAGATAAGCTAAATCCTCTCCCGAACTCACAGCGCCGATCTCCCTTGCCATCGGCAGGGTAAAGGTATCAAAGACAGAAAGGCGAAGCAGTAACTCGCGGTTATTTGCCGACATGTCTTTTGTCAAAATATCGAAGTAGTCATTCATATCGTTTTGGGCAAAGCGCTCGGCCGCATTAGGGGTGTATATGTCCTCCCTTAACCTTTGCAAAAAGAGCACCGCCGAGGCTGGATAGCCGTGGCTAAACTCGTAACACCTGTTTGCATGTTTTATAAGCTCGGAGTTATTCATTTTAGAAAACTCCTCGTACTCCTTCATCTTATATGCAATTTGTTCTATATTAAGTTCAAGCGAAGTTCTGCTCTCTATTGCCACTTTATCCGAAAGTTTTAAAGTGGACAGCCATTTTGGAGATGGAGCATTACCAATAAGCATGACATTTATGCCATGCTTATAAAAAGTGTCGGTCGATGGATAATCAAACTGCACCTCGTCTATCTGTTTCTCCGTGCGCCCTTTTACATCTGTTATAATAAAGATTTTGCGGCCGCTTTCATCTTTGCATTTTTCAAATTCTGCCTTTACATTGTTTGAAAGTTCTACATCTTTTGCGCTAAAAAAGTAATAATTATCAAAATGCGCTTTTGCAAATTCAGTTGCCGCCGCTCTCTTTCCGTATCCGATAGGAGCATGTAAATACAGCACTTTTCCGACATTAAAGCAGTTAAGCCACTCTACATATGTATTTTTTACTTGCTTCTTTTTTCTCACTTCTTGCATACTCTCCTATATTTTTGCATTATCATTATAACATAAATTTTACATTAAGTCCACCGATTTACTGTCAATTTTTTTTACAAAGCAAAATGGGTGCGACAAAGTTGCCGCACCCATTTTGTTAATATATAGCTTTATTCTTCTATTTCCCTAAAGCGCATTAGCATTGTTGCGCCTTCTGCTCTTGTGGCACTTCCGAGCGGATCGAAGATATTTCCATCTCTACCGCTTACAATGCCCACTTGTTGCATTTCCGATACGGCCGCTTGCGCCCATGAGCTTATTTTGTCTTGATCGGCAAATGTTACCTCATCTACCGTTTTAGGTAGCTCTTTGCCGGTGCTCTTAGCATGGCGGCTTAAAATTACCGCCATTTGCTCACGTGTTACAAGCTCGTTTGGAGCAAAGGTCGTTGCCGACATGCCCTCTACTATGCCGTTGTCGTTTGCCCATGCGACATATGGAGTGTACCACATACCGTCTGCCACATCGTCAAAGTTGCTCGTGCTGTACTTTGCGACATCGACTCCCTCCATACGACCGAGCACCGTTACAAACATGCCACGTGTCATAGGCTCGTTTGGCGAGAATGTCGTATCACTTGTACCCGCCATTAGTTTATGGTAGTGCATGTATCCGACAGCCTCGTAGTACCATGCGCTGCTCGAAATGTCGCTAAACGGGTTTTGCCAGTCTGCAAGGACAAAGCCGTCTATCGTACCGCCGCCTGTGCCGCTCGAACCGCTTGAAGGCTCACGGTCTATATGACCCGAACCGTCTGTGCCGCCCGAGGTTGTGTAGTTTGCCGTTATCGATATATTCTTGTCAGGCATTGTAAATACAATGGGGTTAGCGTTTGGATTTGCCACAGCAATGTCTGACGACGTCCAGTGACTAAATGTCTGACCTGCCTTTGTCTCGGCAGTTATCGAAACGGTCGCTCCCACTTCGTATGTGCCACTGCCCGTGCTGTTTACAACGGTGACATTCTTAAAGTTTGCATCACCCACAATGGCGGTAGCTTCCATAGCGCCGCTATACAGGCTTGCAGTAACAAGGCCACGTGCTCCGTTGTCGAATGTCACTTTGCCCTCATTGTCGACCGCTACACTGCCAAGTACGCCCTCGCTCGTGTATGTAACTTCGCTTGTAAGCTCTATATTTGTACCGCTTACCGTTACAAACATGGGCACAACTTCAATGCTGTTCATGCCCTCTTGCTTAGGTAGATGCTTGTTTGTATACTCCACACCATTTACAAATAGCCCAAGATGGCCGCTCTTTTTATCAGCTCCGATACCGACAGTCTTTGTAAGTCCGCTGTTAATAAGCTTTAGTTCAATGCCATCCGATATATTGCCAAATTCATCCTCTGCCGAAATCATCAGCGTAACAACATCCTTAGATGGAAGCCCTGTTATCTCCTGACTAAAGCTGTCACCGGTTACAGGGTACTCTGTCTGCGCATTGCCGTCTATCGAAACGAGCAGGGTCGAGCCGTGGTCTGTGTAGCCTGTAATTGTTACCGTGCCGTCCTCGTTAAAGGCGCCGCCCGACGTTGGGCTTGCAAGTTGCAGGACAGGCGCTGTTGCATCTACTACAAAGACAATGCTCTCGTGAACCTTGTCACCCTTTGCCGTCTCGCCGACGATCTCGATTGTTTTCATGCCGTCCTCAAGGCCTGACAAAGCCATGTCAAAGCTTTTTCCGCTTACGTTGCCCTTTTGGGCGGTCTCACCTTCAAGCAGTGTCCATGTGCCTCTAAAGTCGTCTGTACCTTCGATGCTTGCAGTTACCGTAAGGTCTCTCGTTGCGACTGTCGGCACCATGACCGTGCCGTCTATCGTTTTGTGCTCGACATCTGTCGTATTTACAGAGTATCTCGCACTGACCGTTGCAACCTCTGCGTCTTCAATGGTAACGGCAGGTGATAGAACCGAACGAGAGGTAACTTGACCCTCGCCTGATGGTAGGTCGTTATATGTCGTAACCCTTACTTTGTAGCTTCCCGCCGTAAGCCCACGCTCGACCTCCTCAAACTCGGTTACATTGATCTCACCTTCGAGGCTCTCTGTGCTTATTGGTTCAAGCGATGTGTACTTGCCGCCGACCGTAAGGCTACCTGTGCCACTTGCCGTAGCGTATAGGTCTGTAAAGTCTGTCTTCTCGCCTGCCGCTGTTTCGATGCTCACTATATAGCCGTCTACATCTGTCGGAAGCCCTGATATGTCTATCGTGTAGTCGCCGCCTGCAGCTAAACTTACCCCATTCGGCTCTGTCGGGTCATATGGGTTTGTGTGGTCGAGTATACCTGCAGCATTTTCCATTGTGTTCATCTCACCCGTTATAGTACCTACAAGAATTACTGCGTATGTGTTGCCTGGCAGTGTCTCGGGTATTGTTATATTTGCAGATCCACTTTGTATAATGCTCGAGTTTGTCGTCTGCCACAACGTTGTAAGGTTGCCAAACATATCCTCTGCATAGACTGTAAGGCTGTCGTATTCATCAAGCTTTGTGCCGCTCCATGAAATTCTCTTGTCAGCATCAGTATAGATAACATCGGTTATAGAGGGAAGCTCCTTAACGCCGTATAGCATCATGTCTGTGTTAGCAGGGGTCGTTATAGCTATATCCTTGCCAAAGTTGCTGTCCTCTGTAAATGTGACCGTAACGTCTGCCTTGCCTGTATCCTTGTTGTAGCTGACCTTTGCGTTGGCGCTTGCGTTAGCTGCAACGGTGTCGCTCGTCTCGTTTACAAAGAATGTAAGCGAATAGGGAGTGCCACCAATATTTACAGTGATGTTCTCTGCAAGAGTTTTTGCCTCCGCTTCGCTCTCTGCGTCAAACTGCATTGTCAAAATGCCGTTTGTATCGCCTGCCGTTCCAAGGTTAACAGTGTGCTCAGACTTTGCGGCATTTGATGTGATAGATGCCGATGTAAGCCCTGTGCCCTCGATAGATGCAAGGGGAGATAGTGCGCCCTCGCCCTCTACTGTTTGATCTGCAAGGTGGAATACACCGCCTGTTATGTCAGCGTAAAGTGTGCGGTCGTTAACAGCATCGTAGCTGACAGGTATTGCACTGAGTGAAGCGTAGGAGGGGGTTGGGAGGGTCTCCGTATCTGTTAGTACCTGTACGCTTCCGTCCGACCAGTAGTAGACAACGCCGATACCAATTTTAAGCAGTTCGGCAACACCCCACACACGCTGGTTGCTAATGCCAAAGTCGACGTGAGCGACAGCCATTCCGCCAATAATCGGGACTTGGCTCGGCACATTTATGCTACCGCTTGCAAACATCTCGACAAGGTCTTGTTCGGCTACATAGACTATATATCCACGTCCGTTGATAATTCCGAATATGCCGACTTGCATCTCACCCGAGATAAAAATGTCCGGGTACCAGATAAATCTAACATCCATAGAATCGATAACATCAATTCCCTTAATACCTATGCCGAATGCACCAAACTCAACACTTCTTGGGCTGACAGCCGCCCTAACACCACCCGTTAGAGTGGAGAAAATACCAACTTCGCCCATGAGGGAAAGTTTGATAGGCGGAGGCCCTTCTGTGCCGAAGAATGAGTTGTACATGTTGGATATACCGCCGCCAAGACCCTGAATCCATATAACACCAAACGGGTCGACGGGGATACCGGGGGTAAGGCCTGACATCTCGAACATGAGTTTGTCGGGCACGGGTATCATGTTTTTGCTCTTAAACTGGATTTCTGCGCCAAACTTCATCTCGTCGAGTAGCGAGGTCGACCCCTTTAGGCCAAACTCGTAATACTCATTCATTATGGCAACATGAAGTGTGCCGTTTATGTCGGCAAGCCCTTCTGCGTAGGGAGGTATACCGACTTCGACATCTGCATTAAAGCCTATAAACTCTCCGCCAAAGAGGATGTTGTTAACATAAACACCAAATGCGCCGCCCTTGGCATCGGCTCTTAGGCTCTCGTCGTGCTCGTACATCTGCTGGATGGCTATTAGCTGTACAGCATCGTACTGACTGGCCGCAAGCTTGTACTGCGCTGTCTCGAGCGCTGTTAGTTGGAGCTCGTCCCTCTTTAGGTTTGAGGGTATTAGGAAGGATAGATCCATCTTTGCGCCAAAGGATACGACCTCACGAGTGCCGCCGCCCTCGAGCTGATACTCGCCAAACTGGGCGTATCTAAGCTCAAATGCAAGCCCTGCTATCTTTTGAAGATAGCTTGCAGCGCCCGGCCATATAAGCATGATGGGCTTAGCGTAACCTATGTTTTGAGTTGCGGCAAGCTCGTCGCCGTTTATCTTGTATGTCGTAAGCTCATACGCTGTGCCCGCTTCAAGCGTCGTTATGGCAGACACGCCCCTCCAGACCGAGGTACGAGCGCCGCTTGTGTAGACATTAGCATCGATTGAGGTCGTTACAGAGCCTGCGCCGCCCTTGTTCTCGATTATGAGAGAGCCGCTCTCCACGTCTAACGAGTTGTTGACCGTCATGACATTGGAGTTTCCTATCGAGACACCCTCTACACGCTCTATGTACTTCGAACCGTCTCCTGCTTCGGCATACCTAAAGTCAAACTGACCTCTAAATGTAAGGTAAACATCGCCTGAGTTTTCTTCAAAGTCCGCTTCGTCGTAGTAACCCTTGATCTCGTACTCCTCCGTGCCGTTATCGTCGCCGCCTGTGCCCTCGACAAGCTCGATTGTAGCAAGGCCAAAGTTTACAGGGGCAAACTCGGTTTTTTCGCTAACTGCAAGGGGGATTTTCGGCAAGGTCTTATCGCCGTCTGCCGGAAGTGCGCCAAGTCCCGATTCGTTATAATTAAATATAACCTCGTACTGCCCCGGCACAACTTCGAAATTTAGGTGAAGAATTATCGTGTTGTCACCTGTCGACACCGTAATATTATCGGCAGGAATGTCGTAGAGGTCTGCCCCACCGTTACCCGACAGCGTAACGCCATAGCGAGACTTGTCGGCAAGCAGGTCAAAGTTCTCTCCGTATATCGTTATGTTCCTAAATCCTGTGCTGTAAACAACTTCGGGCGCTACCGTGAAAAACTCAACAGACGGTTCTACCGCCGTCGGGCAGTATACATAGACATCCTCTACCGAGAGGAGGTTTTCCTCTGTAAACTGCACGTTGTTAAGGTCGTCTGAGTCGTAGACATAGAATGTGATTTTGCGGTACTGTGTTCTGTCTGTAAGTTTAGCGTCAAATGTAAATGTCGCAGGCTGAACACCGTCCGCTTCAAGTCCTCCAGTGTTTACAAGTGGGATATAGTAGGGGTCTTTAAAGTTGTGCCCCGTTACCACATCGCCGTCGCTGTCTATAATGTCTATGCCCTCTTGCGGCACTACCGCAATGACAGCATCTTCCAAGATCTCTTCAGACAGGTTTCTAACGCTCGTCGTAACATCAAAGCGTGGCGCAACATATGCCGTCTTGTCCTCGTTTAGCTCCATGCTGACCGAGTTTGAGGTGAAATTCATAACAACTTCGCTGTTAATCGACTTGTCGGAGTTCGAGAAAACACCGTAGTTAGTCGAAAAGTTGACCGCTTCGCCGCCATTTATCATCCCAAGGTCGTAGTATGTTGCAAAGGCGCTGTCGGCTGTTAGATAGTCCTCGTTCATGGGGTTTGTAAAGTTCATTTCACTGTCGGGCGTAAAGTCGAAAACACTGCTTGCAAGGTTGTTCCAGTGACCGAACGCCACCATATATGGGGTAAAGTCCTCGACATCGCCGCCCGTTGCCTGCATTGTGCCGTCTACCAAATATGCGGTAACTTTTGGGGAGGTCGGGTTATCGTATGCAAAAAACATGTTGTTATATGGGCCTGACGATAAACCGCCCCTCTCAAGCTGCTCAAAGTAGATAGACTCTGTATTACCGTCGCCCTCTACGGCAAGCTCATACACGCCGTAGTCTTGGTAGCCGAGCGCCGTGTCCATAAGTAGGCGAGCCTCTACCTCAATGTCCTCGCCTGCAGGGGCTTCTACCGTGTAGGAGATGTTGACCATGCCGTGCTGTTCTGCACTGTCGCTCAAGAGAAACATGGTCTGGGTAATCCTCACGCCGTCTACCGTCCAAACACTTGTAATTGTGTTTGTTGCATCGTCCTTTGTAACGGACACATCACTTCCTGCAAATCCGTATGATCTGCCAAAGATGTAGTCTTTTTCTTCTCCTCCGTCCTTTGTTATTCTAAAGGACGTGTAGGACGAGTCAAAATAATCGTCGGGGTATAGCAAAAACTTGTTGTCGTCCGACTTGATAAGCTTGTCGCCCTCCAGCGTGTTGATGTGAAAACCGCCGTTTTCCGTCGATACTTCAAGCTGTAAATATCCGTCGTCAAGCGTTACTGTTTCAGGCTTTGCCGCTTCGATTGCCATAGCTTGCAGGGGGATTACCCCTGCAAGCATGGTGGCTGTTAAAAGAGCGGCTGTAAGCCTTTTTAATATATGTTTCATTTCTTACTCCTTTTCTAACTGACGTAGATGTAGTAGATACGCTCGGTACGATCTTGTGTACGAACTACTATCGTGTGGTAGCCGCTTGCAAGATTATCCACCCCGTAGGTTTGTGTTCCGCTGTCCATGTAGCCTAAAACCTTAGAGCCTATCTTCATCTGACCTACCGTTTTAAATCCGCTCTTGTAGTAAACGGTGTATGGCTGATCGTCCTCAACGTCAACAGTGAGACTCAAATCGTCCGAGTCTATTATTGTAGCGTAGTGTACAGGCTCTCCGTTTACGGTAACATCAATGACCGTGTTCGAATGAATTGTAAGCATTACTGTGGCAGTGCCGACATTGCCGGAGCTGTCGGTAACTCTGTATGTAACCTCGTGAGTTCCCGTACTTGTAGGTGACGTGAAGGTCACATTGCTGCTATTAAGAGAGTCGATATTGTCGGTAACTCTTGATATGTTATCAGTTAGTATTAAGTCTGTATCTTCGTCTTCGGTTATGCTGATATACCTGTTTCTAAGTGTGATAACAGGGGTTATTTTGTCCTCTATCTTTACAGAGGTAAAGACACCGTACTCGTACCAAGTCTTTGTGTTGCCATCTACCGTAGTTGTCGACTCGAATAGGTATGTCGGGTAGGTTACGTAGGAGGCTCCCACCTCAAAGAGCTCTGTCCACACGCCCTTTGTGAGCGACTTTGTGTCGGTCTCATCAAGCATGTTTGTCACAGTTGTGTTGTCCTTGTTTACCATTACATATACGGTGTCAGTAGTAGTCAAACTGCCAAAATCCTCAGGGTCAGACACGCTGTTATCTCCGTTTGAATAAAGACTGTACATAGGAGTTAGCTCCTCGTTGTCTATTTCGGTTACGGTCAGCTCCACTGCGCTGATGTTGCCTGCCTCGTCTACAAATGTGAACTCATGAGAACCGTTTTGGTCTACCGTCGTATACATGCCCTCTGTAAGGTATGCTTCGGTCAGGTTATCACCCTGCATAAAGCGCACAGGCTCGTTTGACTCAAAGTAAAGCACAAACTCGCTTAGATCTTCTGTCACCCCATGCCCTTCTTGCGTACTGTCCATGTTGATAACAGCCGGTGTTGTGTCTATTTCGGCGGTTGGTGTAAGGGTTAAGGGGATCAGAGCACTACCTGCTTCGAGCGATATGGTTACGCTCTCTTGGTCAATAAATGTCACCATAGCAGCAGAACCTGCACGTGTTATTGTGGCAGTGCTTCCTACGCTCGTTATTGTAGCATCTGTAAGGTAACGATTTGTCGTTATCGTAGCGGTGACCGGTGTGTTTGTAACGCTGTCACTGTTGTTGTTAGACCAGCGCTCGTGCAATACCTTAAAGGGCGAAATGCCCGTTGCTGTTAAAACAAAGTTCCTCGTTGTGCCGTGCGAGTTTCTAAGGCTAAATGTGAATGATCCGTCTGCTGTGAATGTGTAGTAGTATCTACCCTCATCGTCTATCTGCGCATTGTCGCAGGTAAATGGCGAGTCTGCTTGTGGGCTTATAAATACCGTCTTGCCCGTTAGGTTGCCGCCGTTGTCCCTCACATCTTCCCACTCAACGACAGGGTCTTTTATTGCGACATCATCACTGCTTAAAATTTTGTCCGACATATCAACGGCAAAGGTCGTTACATTTCCGGCCGCATCTATAACATAGACATGGAAACTCGCAGCCGCTGTGACCTCTATAACGCCAGCGTCTATCGTAACGCCCGATATATCATCGCTTGCAGCTGTATCAAATATCAAATCGTTCGTCGCTTGCGACTTTATCACAGTCTTAACGGCAGAATCGTCGACACTTGAAACTACAAGTCTAAAGCCCTCTGCTTTGTCAAGGCTTGCTACATAGGTAGCAACATCGGCAGAACCCTTTGATTCAAGATTTGTGTAACTGCCGCCCGACTTCTTTGCAAATGCAACAGTTACAACAGGGGCTGTCGTGTCGACAGGGGGAGGGGTACTGTCGTCTATTGCGCTCGTCATGTCAAAGGGTATCTCTATCTTGTTGCCCACTTCGTCTACGACATATACAAAGAAGGATGCGCCGTCCGTTACCGTTATTGTGTTGCCCGATACCGACACTCCCGTTATGCTTTCGCTTAGCGTCGTGTAGTCAACCGTGCTGTCCTGTGTTGACTTTACAACAATTCTTGTTGCGGAGTCGTCCGTCACATCAAAGTCGAGCTTGTAGCCCTTTGCCTGTGCAAGTGTCTGGGTATAAGCCGCAACCTCGCCCGACGGTTTTACGGTAGGTGTGCCTGTGTAGCCGCCGTCTGCGTCTTGCGGTGTAAAGCCAACCGAAACGACGGGGGCTGTTGTGTCCTCGACCTCACCGCCCGTGATGTTCGAGATGACTATGTCCACTTCGCCATCCTTTAAACCACCGCTATTATAAGTAAATTTGATGGTTATAGTTGTGTTTTCGGTGGCCGTTACAGAGGCGGTGGTCGCTCCCTCTGTGAGCGTATTTGTTGTGTGTTCACCACTTATCTCTGTTATGGTTCCTGTTACCGCTTCAATGTTTAGTGTAACGGGGTTTGCCGTCTCCTCAAGTGTAGAGCCCTCGGCAACCTCGATTATTATTGTGTTGTAATCAACACCATCAATCGTCACGTCTTCCGTATAGCTGTTACCGTATACGTCCTCGAATACAAGTGTTGCATCACCATTTTCGTATATCGGCACTTTGTAGTGACGCACGGCATACTCGTGCGCATCGTCAAACTTCATGGGAGATACAAGTTTTACAGGCGCACTAAAGCTAAGAGTTGCGCCATAGTGCGACTGAGCTTTTGAGCTCGACACAAAGGCAGGCTTTATGTTTGCAAGGGCAGGCGGCAGATTAGCGCCACCCCAACTTGTATCTGTGCTGTCGAGCGTTGTCTGATATGTTGATGTCTCGCCCATCTTTGTTGTTGTGCTTACAATGGCGGTAATGGGAGTATAGGCATCTGCCGCCATGTTCTCGTCGTACTCCCCTGTGTAGAGGAAGTATGTGCCATCAAATGCATATACACCATTTGTCACAGGGAAGCTATCAATCCCGTCGCCAAGCATCTCGCCAGCGCTAAAGAGGGTCACTTCCTCGCCAATGGGTGTGTATGTCATGTTATCGCCACTGCCTGATACTTCCATTATGGCAAGCGTTGAATTTTCTATAAGGTGTTTGTTGCCACTCGTTATGCCCGAGCCTACTTTCAACCCCGGTGTAACGTATAGCGTTTGTTCTGTGTTCATCACACCATCTTCTGCCTGTATATTTGCATATATCGACAGGCTGTCGATGCTTGCAAACTCATAGTTTGGCAGATTAACGGTCTGAATGGAAAAGCCGCTCGTCTCGTCTACCGCAACAAAGGTTATCATGTCTGTACTTGTAAAGCTACTACCCGACGGCTTGTCCGTTACATTGTAGGGGTAGGAAGGGTTATCGACAAGATTTCCGCTGTCATACAGATATGTGTCGACAGAGCCGTTATTCGATATAGCATAGTCTAAACTTATATCGACCGACGAAACATATATTTTGCCGTCTATTTCCTTTGCGCCTACGGCGGAGGTCGTTACAGAGATTTCGGGAGTATCAGTCACTACATTTATTATCATTTGCTTAGTCGCAGTAACCTCGCCGCCAAAGAGCTTTGCCTCCATGTTGATGATATTCTCGCCCTCTGTTAGGACAAGTGTCATGCCGTTCTCAACGCTTGATAGGACATCGGCACTTTTTAAATCGCTGACAAGCGAGATCTCGTCCGACTGGTAAACCCATGTGGCAACGTACTCTGTTTCCGCCTGACTGTGCTTGTTGTTCTCTATCCAGTAGGCTTCAACATCCTCACCGTGACCTGAGTTCCAAATCCTAATGGCTTCAACCAAGCCCGGATTTACGGAATTTATATTAGCCGTAACAGCTTCTCCGCTTGCCTTATGCGTAAAGTAAAGGTCGTCTACGCCGTTTTCATAGCCAAAGCTAAGCCTGTCATATGTGCTAAGACCGTTTAATGCCGCACCGAGATCACCTAAGTTTAGCGTAATCTCGAATATCGGAGCGTCTGAATTTTCGTTAAAGACTAATCCTGTGCCCGTCAGTCCGCTTTCGTTCGAGTACATTCCAAAGTTCTTAGGCGCACTCTTGTCAACAAGTAGGTATGCCGTTTTGTGTCCGAGTCCGTATTGATTATAAGTTAGATCAGCTTCAAGCGTCGCATCGTCACCTCGCCTTGCGACTACGATAGTAGCCTTGTAGAGCTCTTGCTCATAGTCGATAGCTTCGATCTCGCCCGAGCTGTTTACAAATGAAGACGGGATAACAATGGTCTGGTCTAATCGCCCACTGTTTAGGGGAATTTTAACAACAGACTGCGTAGCTGTCGTTTCTTTTGGATCTCTTGCCACATCTGTATTATCGCTTGCGCTGTCGACAAAGGTCGACAGTTCAAGATAGGAGTTTTCAAAATCTATATCGTCTGCACCGAAGGTCGACTTATCGTCTCTAATGTTAAATCTGAAAACATTTCCTGCAAGGGTATCAGGCACTAAGTAGTAGAAGTTACCCCCATTGTTTGAATCATAGCTGTCTGCCGAATTTGGGGTGTCGATCTCCGCCGCTGTGTACTGTGTGCCGTCTGCCTCATGCAGTGATATATCGCCGACAGAGTAAACGTCCTCGGTGTTCATGGCGGCATTACCATTAAAGCGCACCGTAATGGGATCTGCCTTGGCAATTAGAAGATCACTCAAGCTTGTTTCGTTATAGTCAAAGCCCTCCTTAACGGTAGCTATCGTAACGGTAACATCGCCGTACATATCCTTGGTGTTCAGTGTGAAGGAGTTCACTGTGTTATCAACGCTTCCGTTAATCGTGCCATTTACATCGTCTATAACGTAGTTTGCAGATGTAACGGTGCGCCAGCCCATGCTATCTCCGAATATATCTCGAGGCGTAGCACTCGCATCATAGTTCATGAGCGCTAAATATTTCTCGCTGCCCTGCTCGACAAGAACGAGCGTCCAAGCGCTTGTCGCATCAGTCCCTGTGGGCGGTGTCACCATAATTTGCGGATCACTCTGCGGTACAGACAGGTCGGTGTTTATCGTGTACCTTGGAGCTACCTTTGAAGTGTCGACAGTAACGGGCACACGGATAACGCCTGTGGTGTTGCCGCTATTATCAAAGACCTCTACCAAAAAGTCCTTTTCGATAACAGCGCCCGAGGGCATGGCAAGCTCGCTTGTTAGGCTGTCATAATATATATTGTTCAATATTTCGTACTCTGCACTCGTCCATGCTGCATCGTCCGCATCTGCGTCCCTGTCGACCCACTGGTACTGATAATCTCCCGTTATATCGTTGTTATACTGGTCGGTATTCCTTACGATAAAATCGATAAAGAGGTTTCCATCTTCATATCCTGCCCCACCTATCGTAACGGTCGGTACACTGGAGTCCGTAATAGGGCCTCCTATAACCTCTCTTGCGACATTTCCTGCGTGGTCAGCAACCGTTATATGGTATGTTGGGGTTAAGGGACGTCTTGCACTCATGCCCTTTATATGAGCATAGACCGTGTTAGAGACAAATGCAAGATTTTGACCGGCACCTGCTTGTGTTGTGACAAATGCAGAGTCTGCAGGTGGCGTTTCGGTGCCGCTCATTGCAAACAGGTACTCAACGTCATAGTCGAGATCAGTAGTTGCGCTAATTGTGCCAATCGAGCCTATAACGCCTGAGTTTCTCCCATCGGCCGCATCGCCATCGTCTACCGATATTGTCATTGTGTACGTGTCCGCATCACCTGCAAGGAGAGAGTCGGGCAGGCCGGTAACGGTCACTGTGGGCGCTACCGTGTCGAGGAATATATCCCTCATTACACGAACGTCGCTGTTGCCGTATAGCGTTAGCTCATTTACAACCGAGTTGCCCTCAGCATCAATAAGTCCGCCGTTTGCCTTTAGCGTCGTCGGGTAATAGTGCTCGTTTTGCGACACTTGCCCCGCAGTCGGGCGGCCTATGTCAAAGACGAGCGTTGTGTTGTCGTTTATAAGACCTGTTGCAGGATATTCGGTGGTATCATCTTTGTATATACCCGAAATCGTGGCATTTTTATATTCTTCATTCACGTTTACAATCGGCTCGCTTAGCTCGATGTAGTAAATTGTGTCCTGAAGCCTTGCGCCCTCAGCACTTCTGTAAAGAAGGCTGCGCTCGATGTCCTCAGGCCAGTCCTCCGCTTGCGAAGTAGACCCCGGCCATTTGGCGGCGTCCTCTGCGCTTAGCCCTATGTCGATAGACAAAACGAGCGGCGCTCTTGTGTCTACAACGAGCTCTGTAAAGTGAGAAATCTCAATGGGGTTACCGCTGTAATCGGTAACAGGGTAATTTGTGAAGTATGTCTCGCCTGCAACGAGGGGTGCCAGGGCTCTTGTACCCGAGTTTATTGCATACATATCAAGCTGAGTGGGGGCATTTACCGTCTCGAGCTTTGTTATTGCAATATTTGTATTGTCCGCTGTAAGGGCATCACCCTCGAGCTTATATGCAATGGTGTTCTCGGTGTAAAGCTCGCCAAAGGCTGCGTTCTCACCTGTGAATTTCGGGTTGAAATATGCACCGTCTACAAGAGTAGCCGTACCTGTTAGATCGCCGCTCGCTCTGTTTGTGTCACGGTCGACCGTCTCGCAAGCTATCTCGATAGCAGGCACATCGGAGTACGTTCCGCTCGTTGTGGGAAGACGTGACAGACGCAAGTCCTCGTCAAACTCGATCAAAACATAGTGGCCTGCCGCAACACCGTCTGTCTCCGTTTCAACATGCACATAGCTCGTGTTCAAAACAGACGGGTTAGCGCCATCTCTAAAGACAATACGAGCGTTTGACTCCGGTACGTATTTATGTGAAGCAAGGGAGTACTCAAAGAAGTTATTGTATTTGCCTGCATTAAAGTCGTTGCCAAACTCACTGCCTGCGGCATAGATAGGCTCGCTGTGCCACTCACCTATCTCATCTAAATATGTGCTGTCGTAAAATGAGCGAGCGCTCGTAAGCGGTGTATACTCCAAATCCCCGTTGCCTTCGCCGCCCTTAGTGTAGAAGTTGTCGGGCATTGGCTTTCTGTATGTATCGAGCAAATTCGGTGCGTTTTGATATGGAATTCTGCTCAATATGCTAACTAAATACGAGTCTATCGGCCCATCTGGGTGGGTTGTCGTCAGCTCGTGGATAATTCCGCCATCTTCAAGCACGAAAAATGGGTTTGCCGACATTGTCCACGGCGGATTTGACCCATTGTAGCCCGAAATGGCATTGTTTGCATACTTTTCGGCAAAGGTGAAGAAAACATCATCGCCCGCCTCATTAATAATGCTGTGCGGCAAAACGGGAAACTCGGGAGCTTCCGTAGAGCTTAGATAATCCACATAGGTTCTCGTGTCCACAGCACCTGCGGATAGTGTTACGCTCGGGATCAACCCAATTAGCATAACGAGTGCAATGGACAAACTGATAAGTCGCTTTTTCATGTTCTACCTCCGTAATTTTATGTATATTTAAGCAATAAACATTTCTTGATATGCTATTTATGTACCTTATTTGCAGTATTTATGAAAATTTAGTGTATTTATAAAAATTATAGCCTTTTTTTAAAAACAATACAACTGGCCGAACGGATAGGTTTTTTATTATCGACTTATTTTGTTATGGTTGTCCTGTCACTAAACTCCATCAAATTTGTTAAGCTGTCACTTTGTAAGCAGAGAGCTCTTTTCAAATCTTTGGTAAGCGGTTGTTTTCGACATAAAAAAACAGCACGCATAAAATGCGTGCTCAGCTTGGAGAAAACACTTTTTCTCCAAGCTGAGGGACTGTGACAAATCTTGTCACAGTCCCTTGTTGTGGTCTATGAGATTAACCTGTGCGTGGGTTTATCCGTTCAGCGTTGATGAGTCTACCCACCGGTCGTTGTGCCATGCATATGTGATATTGTCGGCGAGACCACCGTATACTCCACCTTCTTCAATTGCAAGCTCAGAACTTATGCTTGTGCCCATTAGAGTTCCGCTTACAGTGGTGTTCTCTGGGATGGTTATTGTAATTCCCGTCGGTATGGTTACCCCCTCATCGGGCAAGGTGATGCTTACCGAGGTAGCACCTGTGTATGCTGTCTGTTCGTTAACGTTCTCCATAGCCGCAATTAAATCACCAGCTTCGACATAGGACATCTCTACATCATATCCGCTTGCAGTCTTGGTAAAGAAATCGTATGTGTTAATCCAATCGCTGTATACACCACTATCAAGCACAAAGCTATGCAAGGTGTATCTTGCCATTTTCTCGCCGTTTTTCAGCAAGGCAAACTGAGCGTCAAAGAGGTCTGCAGAGAGCGCTTTCCATAATTCCAAATCTATATCCATCTCCGGAACAAAATCATACTGTCTAAAGACAAAGGCATTATTATAGGTGTTCCCACTAAGGCTATCGTCTGCAAATATCTCAGCAAAATCAGTCGCATTCAAAATTTGAGTTCCGATGCCTGTCGGGCGAGTGCCGGAAATGTTAAACTCTGTACTCGTAATTTTAATCGCTCCTGCATGAGTGTCGCGGCTTGCTCCGGCCGCTCGATCTGCAGGGTCGTAGCCTTGGACGAACACACCATTGACAGAGCTTGACGACGATACGTTGATGTTACAATTGTCAATCGTCAATTGTCCTGCTTTCTCCACGGAAATTGCGGTTGATTGCTTGTCGCCGCCACTTACTGTCAAATTCAGATCTTTCAGCGTCAAGTTTCCTTCGCCTCTCACTGCGAACATATAGAGTGCTTCACCGCCATCCAGTGTTCCACTGTGAGTAATTCCGCCACCATTAACGCCTGTAATGGTAATTTCTTTCTCGATGCGATATGCGGTAGCACTATCAAGGGTAATACTACCAACAACTTCAATGTTGTATTCAGGCCAGTTCTTAAGCGTATTATGAAGTTTTTCAGCGGTATCTACGACTATAATCACCTCACCGCTGCCGCTCGGAACTGAGCCTACAATCGCTAAGTAGTCTCTGATTGTACCGTTGTTCACGATTCTGCCAAGATGGTTCACGAGTAGGCCGTAGTTTTCGAGTGTACCGCCGTTTTCAATTGTCAGTGTCGCTTTGTTGTCCAGTGTCGCACCGTCCTCAATGACCAAAGTCGCACCTGATGCAACGGTGAAGTTGTTTTCAAGCGTTGACTTGGCCAGTGGCGAGTTCGTAAATGTCGCTGTGCCACTCTCCAGTGTGTACTCATTATGATATAGACTTATAACTGCATCTGCTTCAAGCTTAATAAGACCGTTTGAACCTAAATGCTCAAATGGAAGACCTCCATTTTGCGGTGCGTATTCACTTAGTAGCAGCTTAGCCTTATCGCCTATCATATTGAAGCACAAACTACTGTCTATGAAGGTATCGAAACTGTAAACAGTGGTTGTGCCGTATAAGTTGTAAGTTCCTCCACCGTTTCCGGTCACAACTCCATCGAGCGTAACTCCTCGCTCTGCCACTAAGTTGCTGCCGACTTCGCCAATAACTGTGCCGTAGTTGGTGAATGTACCGGAAGCAAGCGTTAAGGTGCGACCGCCCGGAATGGTCAAGGTCGTACCTAATGTTACATCTCCATTTAAGGTAATATCAGCACCCACAGTAATTTCACTCGCATTGGCTTCGAGTGCCGCTTTGAGCTCGGCTTCGGTCGTCACCGTGCCGGAGGCCCACTTTGCATATAGCGTGGTAGGTGCTGCTACGGTATCGGTATCGAAATTCCACTCGTTAATGCACCCAGCTTCCTTGTACCAACCGGCAAAATAGTACCCGGTGCGTGACGGGTCATTTAGTAGTGGAGTAACCTTTTCGCCCTTTATTATAATCTGATCGGAAGGTGCAGTGCCCAAAGCACCGTTTAGGTCAAAGCTCACCGTGGCTATATCATTAGCTTCATCCGGATGCACATACATGACATTCATGGTGTAAGACGCTCTCTTATAAACAAGCTCAACCTCGTATGTTCCGCTGAGGGTTGTTTGCGAAAAAGCATGTCCGGTTGGATCTTCTGTCGGCGCATCTCCTATGTATGCACTAATCGCTGATGATATTGCAGCACCATCCCATGCCTCAGGCTTAGTCATAAAGCTGCCATTGCGATAGAATAAAATATTGTCTATTGAAACTTTATCTGCATCGCCTGCATACTCCTCATTACGTGTAAGCATTAGAGCGAGCCAAGGATCGGTGCCCAAATTTGTGTATTCTGCATCCGTGGGATAAGCCGCTTCGTTATTGGCGTGAGCCGCTAATCTGTCATAATCTTCTTGACTGTCAACTACAAGCAACTCAACATAGGTCAAGGGCTTAATAAACTCGGCTACTACTGTGTATGTGCCCTCAACCTCCATGATGAATTGATAGGGGGCATTTTCAAGCAAGTTAATTACATCTCCGTCGGGAGTTGTTACCGTTAATATCGTAGTAGCGTAGCCATAATCGGGATCATCATCGATTTTTACTACCGTGTTTGCCGTATTTGTCTTTGTAACGTTAGCTGTAACAGTTCCGCCCGCTACCGTTGGTAGGCTTACATTGTATTTATAGCTAACAGGTGTATATCTGTCTTCGTTGCCGCTACTGCTTGGGGTTTTGGGGGTTTCGACCGTTTGGCCTGCCGCAACATCTTCGCCGCCTGCCTGCGTGCCTGTTACGCCTGTGCCTACATTTACGGTTGTGCCCTCGGTATCGACCTCAACGTTGTTGCCGCTTACTTCAACCGTATCTACTTCACCTGCGCCCGATACGCTCGTTCCTGCGCCGGCTGCGTTTAAGGTTTTAATCTCTGAGATCTCGTCTACCTTAATGATTGCACCTGTAGCACTCTTCGTTACATTAAGGGTCGTAACCGTTGTACCACCGCTCACTGTCAGGTCTACGTTTGCGGCTTCGATGCTCAGCGTTTCGATTGTCGCACCTCTGAGTATTACAGGCACTTCCTCACTTATCACAAGATTTTTTAGTGAGCCTTCTATGATAACGAAGTCCCTGCCGTCGTCGACATAGACAGTACCAACAACTGCACCGTCCTCGGTAACAAGGCGGATCTCTCCGTCAAGCTTTACTATCTTTAAAGTGTCGACATCACTGTCACCTTTTATATAGATAGAGTTAACGCCGCCGCCTCGCACTATCATCTCGCCCTCTACCGTTACGTTGTCAAGCGTAACTTCGCCGTCACCGACGCCGTCGCCGATTATTAGGTTTTCGGTTACCGTTAGGTCTTTAAGTGTTACACCCGGTGTGTTTATAAGTACAGAACCCTCCGTAACCTCGGAATATGTTCCTGCTGTCGTTATGTACTGCGCTACCATGCGATCGATAACTACGGCAAAGTCCTTGCGTGTTATATTTGCTGTCGGGTTTATCTTGCCGCCATCATCACCCTGCACAAAGCCTGCCTCGACCATTGCGGCAAGCGCTGTCTTTGCCCAGTCGGCAATATCGGCGCTGTCTGCATAATTGTCGAGCACCGCAGTGTTCGCCGCCTCCATCTTAAAGGCACGAGAGAGAACGACAAAGGCCTCCTGCCGTGTGATGGCATCATTCGGACGCATCATATCGCCGTCGCCTTGGAAAAGCTCCATCTTGACCGCTTCGCCAAGCTCTCCTGCGTACCATGCCGCAAGGTCGACATCGTCAAAGCCGCTCAAATCGGCAGTGCCGTCTGCGCCCAAGGCACGAACCACAATTGCCGCCATCTGCGCACGAGTCAGGTCGGCATCTGGCATTATTTTACCGTCGTCTCCGTTTAATAGGCCGTTTTGCACGGCATTATTTAATGCCGCTTCGGAATAGTCGCTTGGCATGTCGGAGAATTCTGCCGCCATGATCGTCGTTGGCATCATGGAAAATACCATGCCGACCGCAAGCAACGTTGCTAAAAATTTCTTCATCTTCACTCGCCCTTTCCTTTATTGTTTTTTTGATGGAATATGTCAGCTGTACATAATTAATCATGCACATTTATAGTATAACAGGTTTATGCATTTTTTCAAGTAAAAAATGCAACAAGCGCAGGTTTTTTTTGATATATTAATAAATTTTTAATGTGAATGTTTTTTTAAGGGGATAGTTTTTATTTTTCAAACATTTGAGAGTGTTTTGTATACCGTAATTTGCTGTTACAAAAAATAGCGAGATTATTAATGGTTTTTCAAAAACTCATGCCCCCCCTAAATATCCCCCTCGTTTATCAGGCAAGTCAAGTCTTGGATGAGGTATCATGTTCGCAAGCGGTAAACCGATACACAAATTATGTTTGTCTGTCGTATTTTGGTGTGAAATAAAAAAAGAGCCGAAGTTTGGAGAATATCTCCAAACTTTTAGCTCTGATTTGCTGTGTTTTGCCACAGATGCCTGTTCGATTCACAAAATACGGCGAAATGCCCCGAATGCATCTATGAAAAACACATCGATTATTTAGCGGTCAAAAAGCTCACAAAGCAAGATGCACACTGGGTTTTTCCAGTGTGCATCTTGCTTTGTGGGCTTTAGATGGTGCAACTACCGCACATAAACTCGAACTTTCCAATTCTTTTAATGATATTGATTTAATGCCTTCTTTGTAATTGAATGTAAATGTGACTTTATCGTCATAGATATAAATTGCATTGACAAATAAATCTACTAATTTTTGCTTTTGCTCATAAATACTCACGTCAGTTTGTCTAAATTTTTCCAACCAAAACCTAATTTCATCTTGTGAAATGAATGGTTTCTCAATTTCTTCGTTTATAAGTGACACTTCAAGGTCGCTTTTTCTTTGCTCCAATTCTTCAAGTCGCTTTTTGGTCGAAGTTGTAAGTACACCTTGCTGAATAGCATTTAGCATATTATCTATCGAACGAGAAACCTCTTGAATTTGGTTTTTTATAAGTGGGATACTCGTATTTTCTTTTCTTTCTAAATTATATAAAAGCTCTACTAAATCTGAAATCAAAGCATCATCATAAAGCATTTCCATTGTATGTTTGATTGCAATATTTTCTATCCACTCTTTACGAACTGACTTTTTCTTACAACCTTTATTATTCTTATTATTAACACATTTGTAGTACTGATAAAAGCTTCCGTTTCGGCTTGTACCACTTTCACCGACCATAAATACTCCACAATTTCCACAAAATAATTTTGTAGTTAACAAATAAAATTCATCTTTTGCTTTAGCTCTAGCAGGAGCTTTTTTATTTTTGCTCAGTCTGTCTTGTGTCTTCTCAAAAAGGTCTAACGGAACGATAGCGGGCATACCATTTGGAGTTACAACATCACGATATTTATACTCGCCAATATATTCACGATTTTTCAAAATACGTTTAACAGCATCAATTCTAAGTGCTTTTCCAACATAAGTTGTAACACCTCTTTCGTTTAAAAAATCCATCACACTTTTAATAGTTCCACCATCAACATATTTTTGAAAAGCTTCTAAAATCAGTGGTGCAGTAAGTGGGTCAATCTTAAAATTTTGCTCATCATCAATAGTGTATCCAATCGGAATTCCACCACCATTATATTTGCACTTTAGAGCATTTTCTGTAAGCCCTCTGATAACTTTTTCAGATAAATCAGCTGAATAAAATTCTGCATATCCTTCAAGTAATATGCCAGTGCTATCATCAGAAATTTTTTCAGTTGCTGACAAAACTTTAACTCCATTTTTTCGCAAAATAGATTTATTATGTGCCGAGTCATAACGATTTCAAGCGAACCTATCGAGCTTCCAAACAAGCACAATATCAAACAAATGCTTATTACTATCTTTAATCATT
Organism: uncultured Oscillospiraceae bacterium; assembly: GCA_964369475.1. GTDB lineage: Bacteria > Bacillota > Clostridia > Oscillospirales > Feifaniaceae > CAYJFK01. Next base: position 25,115 of record CAYJFK010000033.1, read on the forward strand.
CGCTGAAATTCTGGGCGATTATCGGTCTTAGCTGACATAGCTCGGTCGATATAACTACTTAAAATTGTAATGCCATTTTTCTCAGCATACTCTTTACATTCTCGAAGTTGCCCCTCGATACTTTCTTCTCTTTGGCTGTCCGAGCTGTAACGTGCATAAATAACACCCTTGATAGTATTCACCACCTTTTTAGATTAATTTAATCTTCTTTTTTCTCTAACATTTCAAATAAAGTTTGCTTCAATCTATCGTTCATAGCTGAGTTTGGGTCGAAGCACATTTCAATAAATTCTTTAAGCTCTGGGTGACTTTTTT
>CAYJFK010000034.1:0-25268 GCA_964369475.1 uncultured Oscillospiraceae bacterium
AAATCAGCTTGACTGATTTTTTCAGCTTGGAGAAAACACTTTTTCTCCAAGCTGATATGTTTTTTAACATAAAAACATATACCACCTGCTCAAAAGCACAAATATATTATACATAAGAAAAATATAAAAGGCAATATTTGCAAGTGTCATTGCAAGAAAATAGTTAGCATTATCCACTTTAATGGGTTGCAATATAAAAAAGAGGGGCCTACCCCTCTTTTGAAAAAATCAAATCTAACATCAACTATTACTGCTCCACTGCGTACAATTCTTCGCAGAGGAGTTTAGCACGCTTGCAGCATAGGCCGACATCATGCCGTCGCCCTCAACTACAAGGCTGTACCCCTCGTGGCTCTTTAGCTCCTCCATACCGATATGCATAGTACCGTTGAAATAGTGTGTATTCATAATGGCGAAAAACTCGCCCATTACCTCGCTGTTGTCGCTATCGCCTGACATCTTACGCATGGAGGACTGCTTGAAAAAATCCTCGGCATAGGTCGCAAAATTAAGCAAATTCTCGTCCTCAAGCCCTTGATCCGCCGCCCAAGATGCAACATCGACCGATTTTACATGGTAGTCTATGCCATCGCCGACAGTTAAAATGCCATATTGCACAGCCCCGTGAGAGATAGCGCTGCCGGCAATATCGGTAAGCGTGCCGACCTCCTTTATGCTCTGCACATGCATATGTCCGCTCAAATTAAGCTCTACACCATGCTTTACAAGGAGTGCCACGAGCTCCTCGTGGCGGTCTATAACAATGCCGCTGTTAAACATTTCGCTATGCACAGCCGCTGTTTGATGGGTGACAGATATCACCCTCGTCCCCTCGGGAATCTTCTCGAGCTCACCTTCCGCCCAAAGGAGCGTGTCGGGATGCATTACGCCATTTCCGTGACTGCTCGTGTCAAGGCATAAAAAGACCAAGTTGTCTGCCGCCTGATAGATATAGCTAAGTGAGGCATCGTCCTTAGAATATGCCTCGCTTAAACCGAAACCCGCAAAGATCTTGCCAAATTCTTCGGTCGGCATATTTTCAACGGCATAGTAATCCTCGCCCTCGAAGCCGTAAGCATAAGGATAGTTAACATCGTGGTTGCCGGGGATTACAATAACATCTGTTCCTGCCGCTTCGATGTCGGCAAAAACTGATGCAAGGCCGAGTCCGCTTTGAAGTTCGCCGTTAAAGGTTATATCGCCTGATAGCACAAGAAGATCGGGCGAAGCAGTCTTTACCTCCTCGGCAAGGGCTGATAAAATCTCGGGGGAGTAGTGCGTAACCTTGCCGTCGGCATTTAGCATCATATCTTGAAACTCGGGAGTGTCTTTAAAGAGCAAGTCCGATATGTAGTGCAGATCGGTCACGTGATAAAATGTAAAATCCGACATATCATGTTCCTCCACGTCGGGAATATCGCCACTCGGCGTGCTGCTCGAACATGCCGTGAGCATTAGTATAAAGGCGGCGGAGCAAACTATTTTTAAAAAAGACAACACCCACTAAACCTCTAAATCGAGCGAGTCGTCGTTAAAGACCCAGTCTCTCACATAGACCTGCCTGAGCTCGCCCTCGTTGTTTCTCGTTACAACATCGGTAATGCCTGCATTTATAATAAGCCTGCGGCACATAAGGCAGGACTCGGCAAAATTGAGCATTTCGCCCGTCTTCATGTCCTTGCCGACAAGATATAATGTAGCACCTATCATCTCGTCTCTCGAAGCCGAAATAATTGCATTTGCTTCGGCATGAACAGAACGACATAGCTCGTACCTCTGCCCAGAAGGAATTTTAAGAGCCTCTCTTGTGCAGTAGTTTAGATTAATGCAGTTCTTGCGCCCTCTCGGTGCGCCTGTGTAGCCTGTCGAGACAATTTCGTCGTGCTTTACAATAAGAGCGCCGTAATTGCGCCTAAGGCATGTGCCTCTCTTTAAAACTGTCTCTGCAATGTCGAGGTAATAGTTTTGCTTATCAACCCTTAATGACATGATGACCCTCCCGTTATTTATTTTCTCTTGCGGCGACCTGCGCCGTAATCCTTTTTCTCGGTCGGCGCATTTTCATTTTGCGCCTTGGGCTTTTTAAAGAGCACAGCACCAAGCACAAACATAGCGCCGAGCATAATCGGGGTTACAGCGGAACTTCCGACCGCCTGAGTAGTCCCCTCGGGAGCGCCAAACATGCCTTCCACTACAAATGTACCTGCAAGAATTGCAAGCAGTAGAACTATTTTAAGCATACAAACCCCCTAACTTATATTAATGTAATTTGTCATAATGTTCTCATACAAAATAGACTAACACAGACAAAGGGGAATTTCAAGTAATGTTAAGGAATTTATTACATTAACTTTGTAATGGTTTGCGGTAAGGCAATGCTCTCGCTGCCCTGTTAGAACGAAAAACAAAAGCGCTGTGACAGCATGGTCACAGCGCTTTTGCCTGTATATTAGAGGGTGTAGAAAACAAAGTTTACGCATCCTTGGCAAGATTTTCCAAGATGCCCTTAAGTGCACAGACAGAACTCGAATGACATCGCTCTACCCTGGACTTGCACCGTTTAGCTTCGCAGTTTGCACATGCAACCATTTTGTGCGATACTGTGCCTGTGAAAAGAATTATAAGATCGGGCGAACCGAATTTGCTGCGAATTTCGCCCTTCATTTTTGTGAAGACCTTGGCCTTATGTCCATACTTCTTACAGGTATCGATATAAAGTCGTTCCATGCGCTCGTTTCCGCCTACTATAACAACACTCACTGTGCTCGCCTCCTTATTTTGGTTAGTCTTTGCTAACTTGAAGTTAGTATACACTAACTGGCAAAATCTGTCAAGCACTTTTCTGAAAAAATAAATTTGCGAAAACATCATTTTGGCAAATTATTTTTAATTTCGTCCCAATAGCGCTTTGCCGCCTGCTCGGTTTTGTTGTCGCCAAAGCTGTAATAAACACTATCCTTTATCAAATCGGGCAGATACTGTTGCTTAGCCCAGCCTGACGGCATATCGTGAGGGTAAAGATACCCAACCCCGTGTGCAAGCTTTTTTGCCCCTTCATAGTGGGTGTCTCTAAGGTGCGACGGAATATCTCCGCCTCCTGTCGCTGCAATGTCGGCAAGAGCTGCATCTATTGCACGGTAGGCCGTGTTGGACTTTGGAGCGGTCGCCACCAAGATAACGGCCTCGGCAAGGGGGATTCTCGCCTCGGGCATACCGAGCTCCCTCGCCGCATCACATGCCGCTTTAACGATTGGAAGTGCCATCGGGTATGCAAGCCCCACGTCCTCCGCCGTCGTTACCAGTAGGCGGCGACAGGCCGAAATCATGTCGCCTGCCGCAAGAAGTCTTGCGAGGTAGTGTATGGCGGCATTCGGATCACTTCCTCTAAGTGACTTTTGAAATGCCGACAGAACATCGTAATGACTGTCGCCGTCCCTGTCGTACCTAATAGCCGACCGCTGAACAACGCTACTTGCAAGCTCTAAATCGGCATAGCCCCTCGCCGTCAAAACGAGCAGTTCAACGGCATTTATAGCCTTGCGCACATCGCCGCCCGAGCTCGACGCTATAAGCTCGTCGACCCCCTCGGCCCTCTCGCAGGGCATGGAGGTCTCCCCCTCGACAAAATCAAAGGCACGGTGCACGACGGGCAGAATGTCATCAGGTGTCAGAGGTTTAAACTCAAAGACGGTAGAGCGGCTCAAAATAGCCGGATATATATAAAAATATGGATTTTCGGTCGTCGACGAAATAAGGGTAACGCCACCGCTCTCGGTGCTCTCAAGAAGTGTCTGTTGCTGTTTTTTATTAAAATACTGTATCTCGTCTATATAAAGCAGCACCCCATCGGGCGACATAATTGTGCCTACCTGACCTATGGCATCTCTTATATCGGAGGTCGCCGCAGTTGTCGCATTTAGCCGCACAAGATTTTTGCCTGCATTTTTAGCAAATATATCGGCGACGGTAGTCTTGCCAATGCCGGGAGGGCCGTAAAAGACCATGTTGGGCAACTTTCCACCCTCGAAAACCCTACGCAAAATACCCCCTTGACCAAGGAGGTGCCTCTGTCCTGCCACCTCGTCGAGCGAGCGTGGACGCATACGGTCTGCAAGTGGTCGCATATCATGTCTCCCTTCGGCAAAAATGAACGAGATTATAACATAGGGGGCATAATGCCCCCTATAAAAGTTTATCTAAGTCCCTGTAAAAGCTTATCTAAGTTAGGGTGTGGATTACATCTGCCATCCCAAGGCAAGATTTAATAAAGCGGATACTTCTCGCAAACCGCCGCAACGCCCTTGCGAACTTCTTCTGCTGTGCCTTCGTAGTCACGTGCGACGAGCCCCATTAAGCGAGCGACCTCTACCATGTCGTCCTCCTTAAAGCCCCTTGTAGTAACAGCAGGTGTGCCGACACGTATGCCCGAGGTGACAAATGGGCCCTTGGGGTCTGCCGGTATCGAGTTTTTGTTTACAGTAATGCCAACTTCATCGAGCATGTTTGCAAATGCCTTGCCCGTTAAATCGAAGGGGCGAAGGTCTACAAGTATTAGGTGGTTGTCTGTACCGCCCGACACAAGCGAAAAGCCTTCTTTTAAAAGTGCGTCCGCAAATGCGGCGGCATTTTTTACTATCTGCTCTTGATACTGCTTAAATTCAGGCGACATTGCCTCGAGTAGGCCTACCGCCTTGCCTGCAATTAGGTGAAGCAAAGGGCCGCCTTGTGTGCCGGGGAAGACCGCCTTGTCGATCTTTTGCGCAAGCTCTGCCTTGCAAAGTATCATACCACCTCTTGCCGCTCTTAGCGTCTTATGAGTAGTTGTTGTAACAACATCGGCATATGGAACGGGGTTGGAGTGAAGCCCTGCCGCAACAAGTCCTGCGATGTGCGCCATGTCTACCATTAGATATGCGCCAACGCTCTTTGCTATTTCGGCAAACTTTTCGAAATCTATTTCACGAGGATAGGCAGACGCCCCTGCAACGATAAGTTTTGGGCTGTGCTCCTTTGCAAGTCGCTCGACCTCGTCGTATTTAATAAGGTGAGTATCAGCATCTACACCGTAGGGCACAAAGTTATAGGTAAGACCGGAGCTGTTAACAGGGCTACCATGAGTTAAATGGCCGCCTTCTGCAAGGCTCATACCAAGCACTGTATCGCCCGGCTGAATTAGCGCTTGATAAACGGCAGAGTTTGCCTGCGCACCACTATGAGGTTGCACATTTGCATGTTCTGCCCCAAAGAGCTCCTTAGCACGCTCTATTGCAAGTGTCTCGACAACATCGACATGCTTGCAACCGTTATAGTATCTCTTGCCGCTGTAACCTTCGGCATACTTATTTGTAAGAGGAGTGCCGACCGCATACATAACGGCCTCCGACACAAAATTCTCCGATGCGATAAGCTCGATATTGGTGCGCTGACGGTTTAACTCAAGCTCGATTGCCTCGCCAACCGCAGGATCTGCCTTTTTTACAATGTCAATGCTGTACATAAAATAACTCTCCTTATAATTGTATATTATATGTTGCTATTTTTTTCTTGCTTTTACAGTATACATTTAAGCAGTAACTTTTTCAATAACTTTTTAACATTTGTGTTGAATTTTAGCTTTAATTATAGTACAATACCATAAGAAAAAACGAAAGGTTACAGCAATATGACTAAAAAACAGCTTGCAGCACAGGCTGTACTCCGACTTGAAGAAAAATATCCAGATGCGCTTTGCTCCCTTGATTATGCTAAGCCATACGAACTGTTAATATCTGTCAGACTTGCCGCCCAGTGCACAGATGCAAGGGTTAATATTGTTACGGAGGAGCTTTATAAAAAGTACCCCACAATGGATAGCTTTGCAAATGCCGACCTTGACGAGCTAAGAGCAGATGTTAAACCGTGCGGTTTTTACAATGTAAAAGGGGCAGACATTAAAGAGATGTGCCGTGTTATGCTCGATAAACATCAAGGCGAAGTGCCAAACACAATGGAGGAGCTATTAGCACTGCCTGGGGTAGGCCGAAAAACGGCAAATCTAATCTTGGGAGACGTATACGGACTGCCTGCAATAGTAACAGATACACACTGCATTAGAATAACAAATCGATTAGGTCTTGTAGACACAAAAGATCCGCACAAGGTCGAGATGGCACTTTGGAAGATATTAGACCCACAAAAATCAAACGACTTTTGTCATAGGTTGGTGCTCTTTGGCAGAGAGGTTTGCAAGGCAAGAGGCCCCACGTGCCCTCTATGTCCGCTTGGTGATATTTGCAAGAAAAAGGGGTTATAGTTTTTGCTTATACACTTAGGGTACCTGATTACATAGGTTGATGGTTGTAGTTGAGTGAAAAATGATTAAATTTATATATTCGAATTTAATTTACATATACCGTCTTTTATCGAAAATTTATTTGTTTACATTTCTCGTATAGAAAATGTAAATGTGAGATTATTTTAGGAGAAAATACAATAAAACCAAAATTTGCTTGAATTAATTAAAGAAAAATTCACAAATACCCCCTTGTTTTTTTCTTGCACAGATATTATAATATACACATAAAACATACAAATTATAGCGAGGTGATTTTATGGGAGAACTATGGCATCTTTATAACATCAGCATTATGCTCGAGTATCAGCTAAGTGCTGCAGGTATTGGAACGTCGAAGGATTTAAAACGTCTTGGCAGTAAAGAGGCGTTTAGAATTTTAAAGGAAAAGGACGCAAATCTTGGAGAGGATGTTTTAATCTCTCTCGAAGGCGCTGTAAGAGATACACGCTGGTACAAAATGCCTAAAGAGGTACAAGACGATCTTAGGGCATATTTTAGAGAAACATATGAATAACAAAAAGCCCATGTCTAAGCCAAAAGCTTCGACATGGGCTTTGTTTATGCCCTTAAGTTTTCTATCCAAGAAAGCAGTACAGGCAGTGCAATTTTTGCGGTATATGTTTTATTTTCGGGCGATGCCTTTGCGTCCATAACATTGGACATAATAGAGCCCCTGGTGCACATATTAATAAACTGGATAATTTCCTCTTGAGTATACCCTTCCTTAATATGCCCCTTTTTAAAGCCGTCGCTAACGATCCTGCTAAGTAATACCGAGCGAGATTCAGGAGCTTCGGCTCGCCATTCATCTACACTGTCGAAGGAATGCTTTACATATGCAACAAGCATTTTGGGAACTCTGTTTTGGATATATCCGCATAAATGCTCTACAAAACATTTAAGTTTATCAACCTCGTGCATTTCTTTATCTAACGCATCGTAGAACTTATAGGAGTTTGTATTGGTTCTGTGGTATCTATCCTTTAGTATATCGTTTTTAGATTTAAAGTAGTGGTAAAAATTGCTCTTGGATATACCGGCCTTTGTAGCAATATCTATAACCCGCATATCCTCAAAGCCGACCTCATTAACAAGCTCGTCTGCCGCTTCTCTTATTGCTATAAGGGTGGCATCGTGCTGTTGCTTACGCTTGTTTGGGGTACTTTTCTTCTCTGTAACCATATATTTGCTCCTTTTTGGTTATTATGCTTAAAGTATACCACATATTTTGTAATTTTGCACCTATTGACAATTAAGTAACAATAGAGTAATATAATGGTATCACATTCGCTGACCTTGGTCGGTGAAAAAATTTAGGAGGAACTACCATGAAAAACATGCGCAAAATAGCCATTATGCTCGTGCTTGTTATGGCGCTTGCCATAGTGGGCGGTGCGGCATCCTACACAGTACAGTCAGGCGACGTACTTTGGAGAATTGCAAGAGATTTTGGCACAGATTATATGTCGCTTGCTGAGGCAAACGGCATAGACAATCCAAACCTAATCTTCCCCGGACAGGTAATCACATGGGGCGAAGCGGCAGAGCCAACCCCAGAGCCAACACCCGAACCTGAAGCGAACATGCTATACGGCACGGCTAAGGGTTATGGCGGCGACCTAACAGTAATGGTAACAATGGACGGCGATAAGATTGCCGCTATCGAAGTTACCGAGCACAAGGAGACAAACGGCATCGGCACACCTGCAATCGATATGCTACCTGCTAAAATGGTAGAGGGCAGCACAGTCATGGTCGACACGCTTGCAGGTGCAACTCTAACAAGCAACGCAATAATCGAAGCTGTTAAGGCTGCTCTAACAGCAGGCGGATACAATGCCGCCGACTACGAAGTAGAAGTCACTGTTGACGCAGGCGACATGGAGACAATTGAAAAGTCGGCAGACGTCGTTGTAATTGGAGCCGGCGGCGCAGGTCTATCTGCAGCTGTTGAAGTTCTACGTGCAGAGGGCAGCGTTATAGTTTTAGAGAAGATGGCCGCTGTTGGCGGTAACACAATCCGTGCAGGTAGTGCAATGAATACAGCAAACCCCCTAACACAAGAGGCAAAGGAAATGCCTTCTTCGGGTCACGACACAATCGAGCTCATCCTTGGCTTAGAGCCAAAGGACGACATGATGGCAGGCTGGCAGGAGACACTTCAAGAGGAGTACGACGCCTACCTTGCATCGGGCGAGACACACATATTTGACTCCCCCTCCTTCCACAAAATACAGACATACTACGGCGGCGACTATGTTGCAAAGCCTGAACTAATCGATGTATATGCAGATAACTCGCTTGGCGCATACACATTCTTAGAAGATCTTGGCACAGTTTGGCTCGAGGATGTCAACGCAGCTGTCGGTGCAACTTGGACAAGAAGCCATACACCCGACTCGACAGTTTGGGGAGCAGGCGGCGCAGGTTTTGTTCTTCCTCAAGCCGATTATGTAGGCAAGAACGGTGGCGAAATTCTTCTTAACCACACAGCAACAGAGATAATAATGAAGGACGGCATGGCTGTTGGCGTCAAGGGCGAAACATCAGATGGCCAGCCCTTTGAAATCATGGCAGACAAAGGCGTACTTGTTGCAACGGGCGGATTTGGCGCAAGCATCGAAATGCGTGAGAAGTACAATGTACATTGGCCTGTTCTCGACGAGACAATTCCAACAACAAACCATCCCGGCGCAACGGGCGACGGCATTGTAATGGCAGAGGCAGTAGGTGCAGGGCTGTTCGGCATGGAGTGGATTCAGATAATCCCAACATACGGCCCCGGCGTCTTTACAGCTTACATCGAAAACCAGTTCTACATCAACAAAGAGGGCGACCGCTTTGTTAAGGAAGACGGCAGACGTGACGAGCTTGCTTCGGCAATCTTAGAGCAGACAGACGGCGAGATCTACATTATTTCCGATGGTAACACCGTTGTAGATGGCAAAACATCAAACGGCAGAGACATCGACGGCGATCGTGTAGGCAACGGCTATGTATATAAGGCAGACACACTTGAAGAGCTTGCAGAGATGATTGATGTTCCTGCCCAGTCGCTTCTTGCAGCTGTCGAACAGCACAATGCAGGCGTTCGTGGCGAGGGAGACCCCTTCGGTCGTGCTGTATACGATCAAGAATTCGGCGTACCTCCTTACTATGCAGGCCTTACAAACCCAATGGTTCACCACACAATGGGTGGCGTTGATGTTAACACGGACATGGAAGTTCTTGACACAGAGGGCAATGTTATAGACGGACTTTGGGCGGCAGGCGAAGTTATAGGCGGCCTACACGGCTCTAACCGTCTTGGCGGCAACGCTATAACAGATGTTACGGTATTCGGCCGCATCGCAGGCCAAAACATAATGGCTCAGTAAGAGCTTTCTAAAAGGAGGGGGGCATGTGCCCCTCCTTTTGGCTTATTGGCGACGCTCCTAATCGGTATAGGAGTGTCGCCTTAAATTTATATGTAAGCGGAAGTTCTTCCCACTATTGGGCGATAGATACAATCCGAACACAGGTAAATATTGTGAATACCGCTTATTTTAGGTCTTTCCTTTAAGATAATCTATTGAAAAATTATCCATAATATGTTATAATAACAACATTAGAGCATTACACTTATAAAGTAATGCAATTTAAAGGAGGAAAGACAATGAAACTTATCGACATTACACGCACCGTTCAAGACTCGCTGCTATACCCCGGTATGGAGGCAATAAGCATTGAAAAAATATGCGATTTAAAAAACGGAGACCCCTACACCACGAGCATAGTAAAGGGTGGTAGCCATCTTGGCACTCATGCCGATGCGCTGACACACTTTATAATGTGCGACACCTCTATCGACAAAATGCCGCTCGAGCACTACTACGGCAAGTGCATTGTGCTATCCTTCCCCGAAAAGGCCATGATAGACAAAAGTATGTTAGAGGGCAAACTAAAGGGCAACACAAGACTGCTGATCAATGGCGGCGGATATACATATCTAACACCATGTGCGGCAGAATATCTTGTAGCCGAAGGAGTTATTACTGTGGCAACAGATGCATGGAGCGTTGCGCCGACAGATAACGAAATTGAAATACACAATATCCTTCTTAGCAAGGGCATAGCCGTTATTGAGAACCTAATATTAGAGGGAGTAGAGGACGGCGAGTACACCCTTAGCGCCTTCCCGATAAAATACGGCGGCTGTGACGGCGCACCTGTCAGAGCGGTACTTATAGCAGAATAGTTGTAATGCATATAGTGCTAAGCCTGTGTAAGACGGGACGGTAGCAAGAGGGCTATCAGAATTTCCTTTTGCGGCGGTCTATAAGGCGAGCGGCGAAACTTTGTTTCGCCGCTCGCTTTTTTTGTGTACACGCAGAGTACACAAAAAATGCAGATAAAAAACATTGACTTTTGTTCGCTAAAGAACTATTATTGTTCTATCGAGAACAAAGGAGGACATCATGGCAACCTTAAAAGAACACTTTAAAATACTGGCAACCAAGCGCAAAGAGTACTTCGACGGACTTATAGCAGATACAGGCCTTGCGCTTGCCGAGATAGAAATATTGGTTTTTATCTACCGCAACCCAAGCGACAACACATTTACAAAAATTCAAGAGTCTAAAAACTATGCAAAATCTTATGTCTCGACCTCGATAAAAAGGCTTATCGAAAATGGATATATCACGAGGCATTACGCAGAGGGCAGTAAAAAAGTGTTTCGCCTAACACCGCTCGAAAAAAGCCACAGCATTGCAAGTCGTTACGACCAATGCGAAAAGGCCTTTGCGCAAGATCTGTTTGATGGCATATCAAAAGAGGAGTATGAAACATTTATATCGGTTATAGAAAAAGTTTCGTACAATATGCAAAACAAAAGAGCAATTTCGGTATAAAAGAAACAATTAAAGGGTAGGAGTATAAAAAATGGAAACACTTATAGTATGCCTGATAGCAGGCATGGGCGCAGGGCTTGGAACGGGATTTGCAGGCATGAGTGCCGCAGTTGTAATATCGCCGATGCTCGTAACATTTCTCGGCATGAACCCATTCGAGGCAATTGGAATTGCCCTTGCCTCCGACGTGCTTGCAAGTGCAGCATCGGCTTACACATACGGCAAGAACAAAAACATCGACCTAAAACGCAGTAAATCACTATTTATAAGCATACTGATATTCACGGGAATAGGCGCATTTCTTGCGCATCAAGTGCCGAGTGCCACTATGGGTAACCTAACGGTCTACATGTCGCTCATAATGGGAGTTAACTTCCTTGCAAAGTCCTATAAAGAGCCAAAAGAGAAGAATACCATCGAGTTTAAAGGTCGCCTAAAAAGCATAATGCCGATAATGTGCGGAGCGGTAATCGGCATGATATGCGGATTTATCGGAGCAGGTGGCGGCATGATGATGCTAATGCTTTTAACAACGGTGCTCGGCTACGAGCTAAAACCTGCCGTTGGTACGAGTGTATTTATAATGACATTTACAGCTCTTTTCGGCGCATTATCCCACTTCACATTGCAACAGGTAGTGCCCGATTTAACAGTTCTTGCACTCTGTATGCTATCGACGCTATTCTTTGCGCTTATGGGTGCACGATTTGCAAACAAATCTACACCAAAAGTCCTAAACAGAGCGACAGGTACAGTGCTTGCAACGCTTGGCGTCTTTATGATACTGGCTGAAAATGCACCTACCTTAATGACATTGATGAGCTAAGAGATAAACTTTACAAAAAACATACAAAAAAATTTAAGGAGAAAATCAATGCAAAGTAAAAGACCGGCAATTTCATATTGGGGACTTGCCTTTATAATAATGATTGTATTCAATATAATTTCATATCCCATGTTCATGCGTAGGCAGATAACAGATGTAACATACGACGTATTCTTAGACGACCTAACGGCAAACAGCATATCGGCTGTACAGGTACTGGAAGAATCTATCGTTTACACGATAGACACGGTAGAGGAAGGCGAGACGACCTCCCTTATATACGAAACGGTGCGTATGCAAGATGATTCGCTTGTAGATCGCCTATACGAGGCCGATGTAGCCTTTACCGAAGTGCTCCCCGAGGACACCTCCTTTTTAATGAGCATGATAAGCACGATAATAATGCTGCTCGCCTTCTCCTTGTTCTGGAGATTTCTTATGTCTAAGTCCATGAAGGGCATGGGCGGTAACTCGATGTCCTTTGGAAAGTCGGGAGCTAAGATATACGCAGAGTCGGAAACAGGCAAGACATTTAACGATGTAGCAGGCCAAGAGGAGGCAAAAGAGGCACTTTTCGAGGTCGTGGACTTTCTTAACAACCCTCAAAAATACACCGAAATCGGCGCAAACCTTCCCAAGGGTGTCCTGCTTGTAGGCCCTCCGGGAACAGGTAAAACGCTACTTGCAAAAGCAGTGGCAGGCGAGGCAAAAGTGCCATTTTTCTCGATTTCAGGCTCTGAGTTTGTCGAGATGTTTGTCGGCATGGGTGCAACAAAGGTGCGAGACCTATTCAAACAGGCAAACGAAAAAGCACCTTGCATAGTCTTTATAGACGAGATCGACACGATAGGCAAAAAGCGTGGCGGCGGCATGGGTGGCAACGACGAAAGGGAGCAGACCCTAAACCAGCTCCTAACCGAGATGGACGGATTTGACGGCAACAAGGGCGTTGTGCTACTTGCCGCAAGTAACCGCCCCGAAATTCTCGATCAGGCTCTACTTCGCCCCGGTCGATTTGACAGGCGAGTACCTGTCGAACTGCCCGACATGGCAGGCAGACAGGCAATACTCGAGGTGCACGGAAAGAATGTTAAGCTATCAGAAGGCATAGACATGTCGAAGGTAGCACGGGCGACCTCGGGAGCGAGCGGTGCCGAGCTTGCAAACATCATAAACGAAGCGGCTCTAAGAGCTGTAAGAGACGGCAGGAGCGAAGTTGTGCAAAACGACTTGGAGGAGAGTGTCGAGGTTATAATTGCAGGTTATCAGCGTAAAAATGCCGTTGTGTCGGACAGGGAGCGCAAGATAATCGCATACCACGAAGTAGGCCACGCTCTTGTGGCGGCGCTTCAGTCGGACAGTGCACCTGTTCACAAGATTACAATTATCCCGAGAACCTCGGGCGCACTCGGATATACAATGCAGGTAGAGGAGGACGAAAAATTCCTTATGAGCAAGGAGCAAGCGCTCTCCAAAATTGCCACATTCACAGGGGGCAGAGCGGCCGAGGAGCTTGTATTTAACTCGATCACAACGGGAGCATCAAACGACATCGAGCAGGCGACAAGAATAGCAAGAGCCATGATAACACGCTACGGCATGAGCGACAAATTCGGCATGACAGCGCTCGAAACGGTAAACAGTCAATACCTTGGCGGCGACACCACACTGATATGCTCGCAAGACACGGCAAAGGTTATAGACGATGAGACGACCTCTATAATAGGAACGCAATACAAAAAAGCCATGGGCATACTAAGGGAAAACGAGGCAAAACTACACGAGATTTCAAGCTATCTGCTCGAGAGGGAAACAATAACGGGCGAAGAATTTATGAGCATATTAAAGGCATAATAAAAAGCCCCACAAAAAGAGAAAGTAAAAAAGCGCCATAATTAAATTAGCCCTATGGTAGGGATCAATAACAGCTTGGAGACCCCCCATCTCCAAGCTGTTTTATAATGAAATATTATGCGAAAAGCTATTGCAAAAGTCTATTAACTGTGGTATTTTAGATGTAGGGTAAAAACAGCTTAATAAATTTGGATGACGGCATCGGGAGAGAGCGCACATGCGCCGCCGAAGGGGAATGCAAAAACTCTCAGGCAAAAGGACCGATGCAAGACAAAACTCCGGAGAACCGCTTGCGGTACCGAAGAAGCAATCCCTGATAAAGGGAGAATCTTTCAGGTTTTAAGACGGGGGCACACTGCGTGACGTAGTGTGCCCTTTTTTAGTAAAGGGCCACGCTATACAGCGTGACCCTTTACTAATTATCTCAAAAAAGGAGGAAATTTAATGGAGAAAAAAACACCGCTCTATAACGAGCATGTGGCACTCAGCGGCAAAATAGTACCATTTGCGGGATACCTTTTGCCGGTGCAATACTCGGGTATAATTGCCGAGCACACAGCAGTTAGAACAGATGTCGGCATATTCGATGTATCCCACATGGGCGAGCTTCTACTCACAGGGGCAGATGCCCTTGCAAATCTAAACTACATAATGACAAACAAATTCGACAGCATGAAGGAGGGCGACTGCCGCTACACCGTTATGCTATACGAGGACGGCGGTCAGGTAGATGACCTTATTGTCTACAAAAAAGGGGAGGGGAGCTACCTTCTTGTGCTCAATGCCTCTAACACCCAAAAGGACATAGAATGGATAAAATCCCACCTGACAGGGCACTGCCAAGCAGAGGATCTAAGCGACAAAACGGCTCAAATAGCACTACAAGGGCCAAAGGCTTTGGAGGTTATTTCGAAGTTGTGCGACGAGGCTACACTGCCGACAAAGAATTACACATTTAAAGAGAATATAGAAATAGACGGCATTTCCTGCCTTGTGTCACGCACAGGTTATACGGGTGAATTTGGCTACGAGATATACATGCCGTCAGAAGGTGCCCCAAAGGTATGGCAAGCACTTTTAAAGGGCGGCGCTACCCCCTGCGGACTTGGAGCGAGAGACACGCTAAGGCTGGAAGCCTCCATGCCGCTATACGGGCATGAGCTGTCGGACAAGATTCACATAATGTCGACAGGGCTTAACTTTGCAATAAAAAAAGACAAGGAAAACTTTATAGGCAAAGAGGCCGTTATAAATGCGCCTGAAGATCTGCCTGTAAGGGTTGGAATTAAGGTGACAGGTCGTGGCATTGTAAGAGAGCACGAAGGGCTCTTTGCAAATGGCGAGCAGATAGGCGAGACGACGAGCGGCACGCACCTTCCCCATCTTGGCGCACCGTATGCAATGGCATATGTCAAAAAGGAGTTTGCCGAGGTAGGAACTCCTCTTACCGCCCTTGTAAGGGGCAGAGAAATTGCGGTAGAGGTAGTACCGCTTCCATTTTACAAAAAATAATATTATTAAGGAGATATAATTATGAATACACCAAACAACCTAAAGTACAGCAAATCCCACGAGTGGTTTTTAGACTTAGGAGGCAATGTTAAGATAGGCCTTACCGACTATGCGCAAGATCAACTTGGCGACATTGTTTTTGTAAACCTACCCGAAGTGGGCGACACCCTTGAAGTTGGCGGAGTTTTTGGCGATGTTGAGAGCGTTAAGGCGGTATCCGATATATACAGCCCCGCAACAGGAGTTGTAGCCGCTGTAAACGAAGAACTTCGTGATGCCCCCGAGAAGATAAACGACGACTGCTACGAAGCGTGGCTAATAGAGCTTTCCGATCTATCGACCTGCGAAGAACTGTTAACGGCAGAGCAGTACGAGGAATTTTGCGCAACTCTTGGATAAAACCATAAAATTAAAATAGGGGAGGGAATACCATGGGAAGCTATTTACCGTCAGGCAAGGCGCAGATAGATGAGATGCTCGAAGTAGTCGGCGCTAAGAGTGTAACAGAGCTCTTTGACGCTGTGCCAAAGGAACTAATGGTAGACAAACTAAACATGGCAAGCGGCATGAGCGAGGCTGAAATGTCGGATCTTGTCAGAGGACTTGCAAACAAAAACAAGGTGTACAGCTCTATTTTCAGAGGGGCAGGCGCATACAACCACTACATACCCGCTATCGTTAAGAGAGTTACCGCAAAAGAGGAGTTTGTAACGGCATATACCCCATATCAGGCCGAGATAAGTCAGGGTATCCTGCAAAATATATTTGAATATCAAACCATGATATGCGAGCTCTGCGGCATGGATGCCTCCAACGCCTCGGTATACGACGGCGGCACAGCGGCGGCAGAGGCCGTATCGATGTGCAGAGAGAGAAACAAGAACAGGGTTGTTGTTAGCGGCACTGTAAACAGATCGACCCTTGAAGTTATCGAAACATACTGCTTTGGTAGCGAGGCCGATTTGGTCATTGTTGAAGGCAAAGATGGCAAGACCGACATGGCGGCGCTAAAAGAGACGCTAAAAGAGGGCGACGCTTGTGTATATGCCGAGCAACTAAACTTTTACGGCATGATAGAAGATTGCAAGCGCATTGCAGATATGGCGCACGAGGTCGGCGCAAAGTTTATAATGGGTGTAAACCCAATAGCGGCGGCAGTTTTAATGTCGGCAGACGAGTGCGGCGCAGACATAGCTGTCGGCGAGGGTCAACCCCTCGGTATGCCGCTCTCTTTCGGTGGTCCATACCTTGGATTTATGGCTTGTAAAGCACCACTAACAAGAAAGCTCCCGGGCAGAATTGTCGGCGAGACGACAGACAGTGTTGGCCGCCGTGCATTTGTTCTAACGCTACAAGCAAGAGAACAGCACATCCGCCGTGAAAAATCCTCGAGCAACATATGCTCCAACCAAGCACTTTGCGCCATGACGGCCGCTGTATACATGGCAACAATGGGCAAAAAAGGCATGGCAGAGACCGCCATGCTCTGCTTTGACAAGGCGCATTATCTCGCCTCGGAGCTTACAAAGATAGATGGATTCGACCTTGTTAACGAGGGCGACTTCTTCCACGAATTTGTTACGACCTGCCCAATTTGCACAGACAAGCTAATGGCTCATCTGTCGGACAAGGGCATTCTGGGCGGTCTACCCATAGAGGGCGGCATTTTGTGGTGCGCCACAGAGCGCAACACGAAAGAGCAGATAGATTGCCTTGTATCGGCAATAAAGGAGGTTTTATAATATGAAACTCATATTCGAAAAATCTCGCACAGGCAAAGGGTGCACAATTGTGCCGAGTAGCGACGTGCCAAAAGCGGCCTTCCCATCTCTATTTGCAAGGGGGAGCGAACTGCGCCTACCCGAGATGGCAGAGGTAGACATAAGCCGTCACTATACCGAGCTAACAGAGGAAGTGCACGGTGTTAACAACGGATTTTACCCACTCGGCAGTTGTACAATGAAGTACAACCCCGCAATAAACGAGGAAATGGTAGGGCTTGCAGGCTTTGCCGCCATTCACCCACTGCAACCTGTCTCGACTGTGCAGGGCTGTATGGAGGCACTTCACATTGCCGAATCGCAGATATGCGAAGTTACGGGAATGGACGCTGTAACCTTCCAACCGGCGGCAGGTGCGCACGGCGAGTTTACAGGCCTTTTGCTAATAAAGGCATACCACCACGCAAGGGGCGACTATAAGCGCACAAAGATAATCGTGCCCGATTCCGCCCACGGCACAAATCCTGCCACGACATCTATGACGGGCTATACAGTTGTAAATATCCCCTCTTACGAAGACGGCAGTGTTAATGTCGAAAAGCTTCGTGAGGCGGTAGACGACACAACGGCAGGCCTTATGCTAACAAACCCCAACACACTTGGCATATTCGATAAGAATATACTCGAAATTACCGACATTATCCACAAGGCAGGCGGACTTAACTACTACGACGGCGCAAACCTAAATGCCATTATGGGCATAGTTCGCCCGGGTGATATGGGCTTTGATGTTATACATCTAAATCTGCACAAGACAATGTCGACCCCTCACGGCGGCGGTGGCCCTGGGTCGGGTTCTGTCGGGGTAAAGAATATCCTAAAGCCCTTCCTCCCTGTAACACAGGTCGTAAAATCAGAAGACGGTTATGCCTTTGACGATGCGGCGCAAAGCATTGGACGTGTTAAGAATTTCTACGGCAACTTCTCTGTTTCTCTAAAGGCACTCTGCTACATGACAATGCTCGGCGCAGAGGGGCTTAAAGAGGCATCTGAAATAGCTGTGCTAAATGCAAACTACATGAAAAAGCGCTTAGAACAGCATTGCAAGGTCGCAACAGAGGGCTATTGTATGCACGAATTTGTGCTGTCACTCGAGGATATTAAGAAGGAAACAAGCGTTACAGCGCTCGACGTGGCAAAGTCCATGATAGACCATAAGATGCATCCGCCTACAATGTACTTCCCCCTAATTGTAAAAGAAGCGCTAATGTTCGAACCGACCGAAACCGAGTCGAAGGACACATTAGACGATGCCTGCGACATTATAATATCGCTACTTAAAAAGGCATACACAGCACCTGACGAGCTACATGCCGCCCCTGTTACAACATCTGTCGGCCGTCCCGACGAAGTTACAGCGGCGAGAAGTCCAAAGTTAAGGTATATGTGGTAGTATGATGGATTTTGACTTAATTGTAATAGGCGGCGGCCCAGGTGGTTACACAGCCGCACTGCACGCCGCAAAGCATGGAAAGAGCGTTGCGATATTCGAAGAAAGCGAGCTTGGCGGCACATGCCTTAACCGTGGATGTATACCGACAAAGGCACTGCTTAGAAGCTCTAAGCTATACCACGACACGAAAAACAGCGCCGCTCTCGGTGTGACAGCGCAGGAGGTCGCCTACGACATGGCGGCAATGCACGAGAGCATGTCAAACTCTGTAACAAAGCTTAGAGATGGCATAAAGGGGCTTTGCGACAAGGCGAAGGTCGCCATTATTAAGGAATATGCAAAAATTACCTCTCCGGGCAGTGTCGAAGCAGGTGGCAAAGATTACAGTGCCGAGAAAATTCTAATAGCGGTCGGCGGTCGTCCCTCCATGCCCAAAATCGAGGGAATAGACGGGCAGAACATTCACACGAGTGATGAGTTTTTGCAAAGCCCCATAGATCCAAAGAGTCTTATAATAATAGGTGGCGGAGTTATCGGAGCAGAGTTTGCCGAGATATACAGCCGTCTTGGGTGTAAGGTTACAATGATCGAAGCAATGCCACGCATACTGCCTCAACTTGATAGGGAAGTAGGGCAGAGCCTTTCTATGGTGCTCAAAAAGAAGGGTGTCGACATTTTGACCGATTGCAAAGTATCCTCGTTAAAGGGGAGCGAGCAGAGCGTTCTTTGCAGTTACGAGAAAAAGGGCGAAGTGGGCGAGGTTACAGCCGAAAAGGTGCTTATCTGCACAGGCCGCACCCCGAGCACCGATAAGCTTTTTGCAGAGGGCTTTAGCGTGGCGACACAAAGGGGCTTTATCGAAATCGACGACAAGTACGAGACAAGTGTCGGCGGCATATACGCAATAGGCGATGTTACGGTAGGATCGTCCCTTCTCGCTCATGCTGCAGAGGCCGAAGGAGAGAACTTTGCCGCACTTTGCTACGGTGGCGAGACAAAAAATACCACGTTAATTCCGGCTGCCGTATTCACCGAACCCGAAATTGCCACAGTAGGCCTTACAGCCGAGGAGGCAAAAGAGCGTGGCATTGCGGTAAAATCGGTAAAAAAGCTTACCTCCTCCAACGGTAAATCTGTAATAGAGGGTGCAGAAAGAGGTTTTGTTAAACTGATTGTCGCCGAGGAAACGAGCGCACTGCTCGGCGCTATCCTCATGTGCAACCACGCAAGCGAAATGATAGGCGGCATAACAACAGCAATAACCAAAGGTGTAACAATAAAAGAGCTCGAAGCTACAATCTTCCCCCACCCCACAATAAGCGAAACAATAATTTCATAATAACAGAAGGCGGTCGAAAAATCGACCGCCTTCTGTTATTACAATAAAACCAAAAATTGCCAAAGCAATTTTTCACCATAGCTCTTACTTCTTACTTCTTAGCTCTTAGCTCTTACATCTTAGCTCTTACTTATTTCTTGGTCGCCAAAACCATGGCCGTACCGGCAATCGCACCTTCTCCGACCGCTGTCGAAATCTGACGAAGCCCACCTATACAGTCGCCTGCCGCAAAGACATTTGGTACAGAGGTCTGCATGTTTTTGTCTACCTCTATGCCCTCGCTACCGATAACAATGCCTGCCGAGCGAGCAAAGTCGACAGCAGAGGCAACGCCTATCGCAACAAAAAGTCCATCGACCTTAATGCGGCTACCATCGGCAAGCTCTACCTCCTCAAGCTTGTCCGTACCGTGCAGTTTAACAGGGGCTGTGCCGACCGTCTTTATCTCGCCAAAGTTTGTCTCTGTCTCGCCATCGGTAAGCACGGTAACACTGCCTGCAAAATGCGAGAGTTCCTCAGCCTCTGCGTGGGCATAGTCGCCGCCGCCAAGCACTGCTACATTCTTCCCTTTAAAGAAAAAACCATCGCAAACAGCGCAGTAGCTAACACCTCTGCCCTCAAACTGATCAAGGTTAAGCCCCTTCTTTTTTGTCCTGCCGGCTCCCGTTGCAAGCAGTAGCGACCTGCCTTCAAATGTGCCTTTGTTTGTGTGCACAATCATGCTTCCGTATGGCTCTAACTTGACAACCTGACAATCGACAACCTCGACACCAAGTCGCTTTATCTGCGCCATACCTGCATCCAAAAGTTGCTTGCCGGAAACCGTTTCGGCAAAGCCAAAATAGTTGTCGACATGCTCTGCCCTCTCGAGAGCCGAGCCCCCATTTGTCAAAAGCAGTGTAGATCTACCTGCCCTTTGCGTGTAAAGTGCCGCCGACATTCCGGCAGGGCCTGCGCCGATTATAATGCAATCGTACATGTTTTTAATCCTCCAATTTTATACTATTTGTATATTAATTTGCAAAATCTACAAAATGTATGCAAATTATCGTAAATTTTATCCTGTTATTCCCTAAAATCAGTTCAAAGAGGTCTGCCGCTCGCTAAACATTTCTTCGATACGCTCCCTTAAAAGAGGGTAGCCGTTAAGCTGCGGATCTCGATTTAAGAGCTCCGCCGCTGCCTTGTTTGCGACCTCGATAGTTGCGCTGTCTGCCGCTAAATCGGCTACGGCAAGGGCGGGCAGACCGTGCTGACGCTCGCCAAAAAAATCGCCCGGCCCACGCAGTTCCAAATCTCGCCTTGCAATTTCAAAGCCGTCGTTTGTCGTGCTCATAACGGCAAGCCGCTCGGCAGTCTGCTCGCCGCCGCCCCCTTTAAAGAGAACGCAATAGGACTTGTGTCGCCCTCTGCCGACTCTGCCCCTGAGCTGGTGCAGTTGAGACAGCCCAAAACGCTCGGCATTCTCGACTACCATAAGACTTGCATTTGGCACATCGACACCGACTTCAACTACCGTAGTCGAAACAAGGCAGTCTATCTCTCCCGATGCAAACTGCGACATCAAAGCCTCTTTTTCGCTCGCCTTCATCTTGCCGTGAAGCGCCTCTACCCTGTATGGCGCAATGCTCTTTTTTAAATAGTCAGTATGACTTAGCACATCATGCCGCCCGTCCTCCTCCTCCGTTTCGATAAGAGGGCAGACGACAAAGACCTGACGGCCCTCCGAAATCTGCTTAACCATAAAGCTGTTTATACGCTCCCTCATGTCCTCGCCCACAACAAAAGTATCTATCTGCTGTCTGCCCTTTGGCATCTCGTCGAGGGCCGATACATCGAGGTCGCCGTATATCATGAGCGCAAGCGTGCGTGGAATGGGGGTCGCCGACATAACAAGGGTGTGCGGACTCTCGCCCTTTTCCGACAGCGCCGCACGTTGCGACACGCCAAAGCGGTGCTGCTCGTCCGTTATAACGAGGGCTAAGTTTTTAAACTTAACGCCCCCCGATATAAGGGCATGTGTGCCGACCGCCACCGCCGCCCCTGCCTCGATCTTTGCCGTCGCCGCCCTCTTTTCAGCTACCTTCATACTGCCCGTTAACAGTACGACCTCGACCCCCAATGGCGACAGCATGGCAGATAGTGTTCTGTAATGCTGTTCGGCTAAAATTTCGGTAGGCGACATCATGGCGCTCTGTGCCCCACCCATTGCGGCATTATAGCAAAGTGCTGCTGCAACGGCAGTCTTTCCCGAGCCTACATCGCCCTGTACAAGCCTGTTCATTGGCACCTTGCCCGACATATCGTCCATGGCGGAAGCTATAACCCTCTGTTGCGCCCCTGTCAGCTCAAATGGCAAGGAGGAAAAAAAGGGCGACATGTCGCACGGTAAAATGGGTCGCCCCACTTCTTCCCTTACCCGTCGTCCGAGCATCGACAGCCCGAGTGAGAGCAAAAAGAGCTCCTCGAAGGCAAGTCGCCGCCTTGCTTCGAATAGATCCTCCGTGTCATGCGGCCTGTGCACAGCCTCGTATGCATCGCCTATCGGCATAAGGGAGTAGAGCGTTTTTATATCCTCGGGCAGAATATCTGCAACCTTGTCGGCATAAAGCGACAGTGCCGACGACACAAAGTTGCGCATAACATTTTGCGATAGCCCTGCCGTTAGCTTGTATATAGGCATTATTGCGGTCGCTTCGGGGCTATCAGGCTTTGCGACCTCAGGGTTTGCCATGCTACGCTTTATAAGGTCGCCCTCGACCTTGCCGAAAAAGACATATTGCTCGCCCTTTTTTATGCTGTTCTTGCGCCACGGCTGGTTAAAATATGTCACATCCATGCCGCCGGTCTCGTCCTCGACCCTAAATCGCACGAGCTCCATGCCCTTTCTAAGCCGAACATGAGAAGGCATTGTAGCTACTACCGCCCGAATAGAGCTCATAGCTCCAACGACAGACGCACCTATGGGCACGACATTCCGTCTGTCCTCATAGGTGCGTGGATAGTGGCATATCAAATCAAGCCCTGTAAATACAGACAGCTTTTCAAACTGTTTAACTCTTGCAGGGCCTACGCCCTTTATATCTTCTAACGGAAAACTCATTCCACCGCTATAATGTAGCTGTAAACAGGCTGACCGCCCGAGGTAAATGCCATGTCGACCTTGTCGCCATACTTCTTTTGGAGCGACTCTTGAAGCTTCTCAGCCGTTGCATCTGTAACATCAGATCCGTAAAATACAGTTATAAAGGAGCTCGTCTCCTCGAGCATCGAGGCAATAAGCTTTGTGCAAGCACGCTCGGCCGTCTTTTCAACTGCATGAACACGACTGCCCTCTATACCCATAATATCGCCCTTCTTGACCTTCTTGCCCGACACAACCGAATCACGAACAGCATAGGTAACCTGACCCGAACGAACATTTTTGGTAGCGGCTCTCATGGTGTCGAAATTTTCCTCTGCGCTTAAGTCTTCGTCAAAGGCCATAAGTGCAGATATGCCCTCGGGCACTGTCTTTGTAGGCACTACAAAGACACGCTTTTCTGTTAGCTTTGTAACCATCTCGGCCGTTAAAATTATATTCTTGTTGTTTGGGAAGATATAGATAACCTCGGCAGGCACACTGTCGACGGCCGCCAAAATATCCTCGGTAGAGGGGTTCATTGTCTGACCGCCCGATACAACACCGTCAACCGTAAGCTCTTTTAGCACCTCGGCAATGCCCTCTCCCGGTGCAATAGCCACAAACCCGTATTTTTTCTCGGGCTCTGCAATCTTGCGCTCGCCGCTCTGCTCCTTCATGTTCTCGACAAACTCGCCATATTGCTCGACCATATTCTCTATCTTAATGCCCGACAAATAGCCATACTTCAAGGCCTCTTGAAGCACACGACCGGGGGCATTGCTGTGCACATGCACCTTTATCTGATCATCGTCGTCGACAAAGACGAGCGAATCGCCGATCTTCTCGAGATAGGCAAGGAAATTTTCGGCAGGGCGAAGTTTTTTCTTCTGCGTCCTTGTAACAAAAAACTCCGTGCAATAGGCAAACTTAATATCGTCGGGGTTAAGGCTTGTCAACACAGGGCGACTTGGCGCCTTTGGAGCCTCCTGCTCCTGTGCTTCAATAATAACACCGTCGCAAAGTACCGACACCATACCTTCAAGTATACGAACATAACCCATACCGCCCGAGTCGACAACATTTGCCTCCTTCAAAACAGGGAGCATATCCTTTGTCTTCTCAAGCGTATCACGAGCACTCTCTAGTATGCCCTTTAAAACGGTCTCGACATCCGCACCACTCTCGGCAATAAGAAGGCCCTCCTCGGCAGAGACCCTCGAAACTGTCAAAATTGTGCCTTCGGTCGGCTTCATAACTGCTTTATAGGCAGACTTAACACCGCCGTCAAAAGCGGCGGCAAGTGCTTTGCCGTCTACCGTTTCGAGCCCTACAAGCTCCTTTGCAAACCCTCTGAAAAGCAGCGATGTAATAACACCCGAGTTGCCTCTCGCCCCCTTCAAAAAAGAGCTTGCGGCAAGGTTTGCAACATCGGCACAGGTTGCGCCTGTAAGCGATGCAAGAGGTGCTACACCTGCGCTTAAAGTTAGCGACATGTTTGTTCCCGTGTCGCCATCGGGCACGGGGAATACATTTAGATCGTTTATTTCTTCTTTATTTTTAGAGACCGCATTTGCCCCCGAGATAATCATATCTCGGAGCATATCTCCGTTTATTATCTTCACAAGTAACCTCCGGTTTATACCTTCATATCGTCTACATAGACGGTTATTTCCTGCACGACAAGTCCTGTCTGCTCCTCGACCATATACTTAACCTTGTTCATAATGCTCTCGGACACAGCCGTAATATTAAGGCCGTAGACAACAACTATGTGCAGTTCGATGCCGATCATGTCGCCACCGAGTGGAGTTATCTTAACACCCTTGTTAAGATTGTTCTTTTTCAGTAACGAAACAAGACCCTCGGCAACTCCCTTTGCCGCCATTCCGGCAACGCCAAAGCACTCGTTAACGGCATGACCCGTTATGTCGGCAAGCACTTCGTTCGATATCTCTATCTCCCCATAGGAATTTTCAAGTCTTATCATAGTGGGCCTCCAATTCTAATAAAAAACTATTACCGAGTAAGCAGATAAGATAATACCCTAAATGCATACATACCGATATAGTTTATCATAACACAAAGACATGCTATAAACAAGGGGTGATTTTTCACTTAGTTTGTCGAATTATAAAGAACAACTCAAGTCTTATATTAGGGTGACCCCTGTAAATCCGAACCGCTTTAGTAGCGGTATGCCGCCCCGTAGCTTC